>JBCBAV010000036.1:0-29806 GCA_038532285.1 Pseudomonadota bacterium
CCTTGATCGTTGTCGATGTCGAAAAGATACGGATCGGTGCCGAACCGGTTCCACCGATGCTCGGTCGCCGCGCGCAGCGGAGTGTAGCCGGTGCGGTCCCGGTTCTGCCACTGCCAGACATGGGTAAGCTCATGCGCCAACAGCATCGCCGCGACCAGGTTGATCTCGTCCGGGTAGGCACCGATCCGTATCTTTTCGACATCGACAACGATCAAGGATTTCTGGATTTTGGCTATGAACAGCAGGGGTCGATCGTCGAGGAATTCGTGTGCTGCCGCGCGCTGGCCCCGCAGGCGCCGCGCACCAAGCGGTTGCATGCGTTGATCAGTGCCGAAATGCCGCTGGCCCCGCTGCCGCAATCGCGGCCTTCGGATGTGCGGTTGCCGTGGGACGGGGTCGAGCTGAACGGGATTTGCGGCTGAGGGGGGAGACAATGGCGCACTACGCGGTGATCATGTTGCTGGCGGGGATCGGTATTCCGTTGCTGGCCGCGCTCAATGCAGCGCTTGGCACGCATTTGGGCAGCCCGTCGGCGGCGGCGCTGGTGCTCTTTGCCGTGGCGCTGGTCTGTGCCGGGGTGGCCTTTGCGGTGACGGGCAGTGCGGGATTGGACCGGTTGGGATCGGCGCCGCGGCATCTGTTTTTGGCCGGGGCGCTGATTGCGTTTTACGTGCTGTCGATCACCTATATCGCGCCGCATTTCGGGGTCGGGAATGCGGTGTTTTTCGTATTGCTGGGGCAGTTGATCTCTGCGGCGGCGATTGACCACTTTGGCCTGTTTGGGGCTGCGGCGACGACGCTGGGTCCTGCGCGGTTGGGAGGGATTGCGCTGATGGCAGTGGGCGTTTGGCTGACGCAGCAGGCCTGAGGCGCGCGCTCATCGTCGCCTTTCAGGCGCTCTTCGCGGCCTCGCCAGCCAGTTCCAGCGCCTGCGCCCAAGCCGCGGGGTCCAGCGGGGCGGGATCGGCGGGCTGGCGGCCCTGACCCGGCATGCGCGCGCCGTCGTCCTGCGCTACGGCTGTCGCCAGATCGGTGAGCCGCTGCCAGAACACATCCGACACGTCGGGGTCGATCAGCAGGTAGTACTGGCCCAGATCATGCGGCGGCCCCTCGGGCGCCTTGAGCGGGTTCACATCGCCGCTCAGCACGCCGCCGGCAAGCGCTGCCGCCATCAGTTCGGCCATCAGGCCAAAGCCCCAGCCTTTGTATCCCCCCGATGACACCAGCGACCCGGCGAGCGCGGCTTCGGGATCGGTTGTGGCGTGGCCTTCGGCATCCACGGCCCAACCTTCGGGGATCGGCTCGCCTGCCGCCTTTGCCATCGTGATCTTGCCCAGAGCGACGGCGGTGGTCGATTGGTCCATGTGCAGTGCCAACCCGCCCGCCCCGTCCGGCACGGAAAAGGCGATGGGGTTGGTGCCGATCACCCGCGTCTTGCCCCCCGGGGCGGCGACGATGGGTGAGGCGTTGGTGAACCCAAGGCACATCATGCCCGCCTGCGCCACCTGCTCGGTAAAATACCCCAACGAGGTACAGGTGTGGGCATGCGTGATGGCAAGGCTCGCCACGCCATTTTGCCGGGCCGCATCAAGCGCGGGCGCAAGCCCGTAGGTGAAGGCAGGCTGGGCAAAGCCGAAGCCTGCATCGACCACTACGGCGCCGGGGCGCGGGCGGCTAAGCGTTGGAACCACTTGCCCGTTCACGCGGCCCGTCTGCAGTTGCCTGCAGTAGCTTTCGAGGTAGTAGAGCCCGCAAATCCGGTTTCCGAATGCCTCGGCCCGGGCCACAGCGCGGGCGACTTCTGCTGCAGCAACGGGGGCCGCGCCGTGGCGCTCCAATGCCTGTTGCACCACGCGGGTGATCTCGGTCAGCGGTTGCGCGGTCATAGCCAGCCTTTTCGTTGTGTCACGCGGTCCTGCGCGCCGGGCGCACTGTGCTGGCCCGGATCGGTGGCGTCAATCGCGGTTCTGGTGTTCGGACGCGCGCGCCGCGGGGGATGCAAGGATCAATCAGAAACGATGCGCCCGCTTTCCAGCCGCACGATCCGGTCCATGCGCGCGGCGAGGTCGTGGTTGTGCGTCGCGATCAGCGCGGCGCGGGCGGTATTCGCGGTCTGACCGCGCACCATGTCGATGAGCGCGTTGAACACCTGATCCGAGGTGTCGGGATCGAGGTTGCCCGTCGGCTCATCGGCGAGGATCAGTGCCGGTGCGTTGGCGAGCGCGCGGCAAAAGGCAACGCGCTGCTGTTCGCCGCCGGACAGGGCGGCAGGCCGGTGGTCGGTGCGGTGGCCAAGGCCGATCCGCGACAGCAGGTCGGCAGCACGGATGTCGGCGACGGCCCGCGACACGCCCGCGGCGCGCTGCGGCAAGGCCACGTTTTCTAGCGCACTGAATTCCGGCAACAGGTGGTGAAACTGGTAGATGAACCCGATCTGATCGCGCCGTGCTGCCGTGCGCGCGCCGTCGCGCGCGCAGCCCATGTCGCGCCCCATCAGGCTGACTTGCCCGGACGTTGGCGTATCGAGCAGCCCCGCGATGTGCAAAAGCGTCGATTTACCCGCACCGGACGGGGCCACGAGTGCAACGACCTCACCGGGCGCGAGGGTCAGATCGACACCGCGCAGCACGGGCGTGTCAGTTGCGCCTTCGTAGGTTTTTGTCACGCCGTTCAGGTGCAGCACTGCGTCACTCATAGCGCAGCGCCTCGACCGGGTGCATGGCTGCGGCACGACGTGCGGGGAAATAAGTGATCACCCAGCTGAGCGCGAGCGACAGCACCGCCGCGGCCGCCACGTCGCCGGGTACGAGCACAGCCGAGGGAAAGATGAACCCCCGCCCCTCGAGGTCGGTCACGCCATTGCCGGTCACGGTGTTCACAAAGGCATAGATGTGCCGGATGTTGGCCGCAAACAGCGCGCCCAGCGCGATACCCAGCGCCGTGCCCGCGGTGCCAACCCACGCGCCGCACAGGAAAAACACCCGCAGGATCGACCCCCGCGACAGCCCCATGGTGCGCAAGATGCCGATATCGCGGCCCTTGTTCTTCACCAGCATGATCAGGCCCGACACGATGTTAAGCGTGGCAATCAGCACGAGGATCGCCAGCACGATGAAAATCGCGTTGTCCTGCAACTCCAACGCGCTCAGCATGCCGCCAAAGCGGTCCTCCCACGTCCAGGCGTAAGCGCGCGGGCCTGCGGCTTCGGTCAGGGCGTTGATGACCGGGGTCAGGTTTTCAGGCGTCTCCAGCCGCAGGTCGATCTGGTCCACCGCACCATCGCGATTGAAAAAGCTCTGCGCTTCGGCCAGCGGCAGGTAGATGCGCGAGGCGTCCATGAACGGCTGACCGGTGGAAAAGACATAGACCACCTCGTAGGCCGAGATGCGCGGCGTGATGCCCAGCGGCGTGCGTGCGCCATCGGGTGAGATCAGCTTGACCCGGTCACCGATCCCGACGCCCAACTGATTGGCCAGTTGCGACCCCAGCGCGATACCCCGGTCAAAGTTTTCCAGCGATCCACGCCTGTTCGGGCTGCCCGCAACCAGCGGATATTCCACCAGATCGGACTGGCTGATGCCATAGATATCGGCGGGCGCGTTTGTGCCCCGAAAACTGGCCATGACCTGCGCGCGCACCAAGGGTGCCGCGTCAACCACCCCGGCGACCTCATCAATCCTTGGCAGGATCTCTTCGTAATCGCGGATCAGCCGGTCCGGGGCCTGTCCCTGTTCCTGCACCGGGATGTAGCGCAGTTCGATATGCGCGTTTCCGCCCAGCATTGCATCCACGAAATCCGCCCGCAGACCCGCACGCACCGCAAGCGTCGCAACCAGCGCAAAGACCGCCAGCGTGATGCCGATCAGGCTGATCCAGGTCATCGCGCTGACCCCGCCTGTCGCGCGCTTGGCGCGCAAATAGCGCCAGGCGATCAGCCATTCAAAGGCGGCAAAGGGGGGCGGCGCTTTGGCCATTGGCTGCTCCTGCTCGGGACGTGCCTAACCAGTGAGCGTATCGTCGCAGAAGGTCAAGCCACAGGGCGGCACCGGTTGGCATCACCGCACAGCATGCTAGGCTGGGTAGAAATGCAGCGCGGCGCGCGCGTTGCTCCGGAGGTCTCGCCACCGGTCTTTTCCCCGCAACAAGGGATTTTCCAATGACCCGTTCCAATTCCATTCACCCTGCCGCCCGCGCCTATGCCCAAGAGGTCGCCGATGGCACGCTGAGCCGCCGCGAATTTCTGACCCGCGCCACATCGCTTGGCGTCACCGCCACCGCCGCCTACGGGCTGCTGGGCCTGTCCCGCCCGGCGCAGGCAGATGGCCATGCCCAGGCCGGCGGCACGCTGCGCATTGAAAGCACGGTCAAGGCGCTGAAGGATCCGCGTACCTATGACTGGCCGCAAATGTCCAACTACACCCGCGGTTATCTGGAATACCTCGTCGAATACCAGATCGACGGCAGCTTCAGCCCGTCGCTTTTGTCGGCGTGGGAGGTGAACGAAGACGCCACCGAATACACCCTGACCGTGCGCGACGGCGTGACCTGGTCCAATGGCGATGCGTTCACCGCCGCCGACGTCGCCTTTAACATCGCGCGCTGGTGCGAAAAGGATGTGGAGGGCAATTCCATGGCCTCGCGCATGGACAGCCTTGTTGACGCAGACACTGGCGCCGCACGCGAAGGGGCCATCACCGTGGTCGATGACAGCACCGTCAAGCTGGTCCTGAACCAGCCCGATATCACCCTGATCGCGGGCTTTTCCGACTACCCGGCGGCCATTGTGCACCCCAGTTTCAACGGCGATCCGCTGGATGCGCCCATCGGCACCGGCCCCTACATGCCAGAGGAATTCGAGGTGGGCATCAAGGCCGTGCTGGTGCGCCGCCCCGATCACCAGTGGTGGGGCGAGGGTGCAGCGCTCGACCGGATCGAATATATCGACTACGGCACCGATCAGGCGTCGATCTTTGCCGCGGTGGAGGCCGACGAGGTCGACATGGTCTACGAATCCATCGGCGAGTTCATCGACATCTATGACAGCATCGGCTGGACAAAATCCGAGGCCGTGACCGCGAACACGGTGGTGATCCGCCCCAATCAGCAGGCGGAAGTGGACGGGATCAAACCCTATGCCGATGCGCGTGTACGCCGGGCGCTGGCGATGGCTGTTGACAACGCGGTGCTGCTCGAGCTCGGCTTTAGCGGCAATGGGCGGGTCGCCGAAAATCACCACGTGGCGCCCCTGCATCCCGAATATGCCGAACTGCCGGCCCCGGTGCATGACCCGGCCGCGGCCAAGGCGCTGATGGAAGAGGCCGGGCTGGCCGATTTCGAACACGACCTGATCTCCATCGACGACACCTGGCGCAAGGACACCTCGGACGCCGTCGCGGCGCAATTGCGCGATGCAGGCATTCCGGTGCGCCGCACGATCCTGCCCGGTTCGACCTTCTGGAATGACTGGGCCCAATATCCGTTTTCGACCACGGACTGGGCGCAGCGCCCCTTGGGCGTGCAGGTGCTGGCGCTGGCCTATCGGTCGGGCGAGGCATGGAACGAGAGCGCCTTTGCCAATGCCGAGTTCGATGCGCTGCTCAGCGACGCGCTGGCCATTGCAGACGCAGATCAGCGACGCACGGTAATGGCCAAGCTGCAGCAAATCATGCAGGACGAAGGCGTGGTGACGCAGCCTTACTGGCGCGCGATCTACCGCCACTACCGCGAGGGCGTGCTGGGTGCCGAGATGCACCCGACGTTCGAAATCCACGTCTCGAAACTGGCGCTGGCTGCGTGACCTGACACCCGGCGCGCTAACGGGCGCGCCGGATCCGCCGCAACAGCCACGCAGCGAGCCGAAGCACTGCGCCAGCAGCAATGAGGCCCGCCAAAAAACCCGCCCCGGCGAACATGGCCCCCGCAAAATTCAACGGCACCGCCGGCTGGAACGCACCCCAGGCCGCGCGCGAGACATCCCGGTCGGTCATACGCAACACCTTCGATGCGCGTGTGAACGGCCCTGCCCCCTCCAGCACTGCCAGATCCGCTGACAACCGGGCATGACGCGCAAACGTGCGCTCCATATCCACTCTCCGCCGCTCGACAAAGGTGCTGCCGATCATCTGCGTAAGCGCCGCCTCGCGGTTCAAACCTTCAGCAGCAGCCGAGGCATCGAAATCGGCGACCACCTCGGTCAGCGCATCCACGGCCCCACCCAAGCGCTGCACATATTGTTGCGAAAATTCGGGAAACTGCGCGCCGATCCCACCGCACGCCAGCCCGACACATATGGTGACGGCACGTGCGATCATTCCCCGGCCCCGAACAACGCAGCCACCAGCACCTGATCCAGCGCCAGCATGTCGTCCCATTCCAGGCAAAGGTCGTGGACCAGAACCACAGCCCAGTCCCGCGCGTAACTCGCGGCAAAACTGCCGCTGTTCAACTGCGCCGGAAAGCAGTGGCCGCCGAAATGCCAGACATTCTGGCTTTGCCGCCAGGGGCGCACAAACATGCCCGCGCCGTAGAAGTATCCTGCCCCGTCGAATGCGTGGCGCGGACCCGCCAGCGGGTCGCGCCCCGAGGCGGCGTACCAGTAATGGTGAAAGGCCGCATAGTCGCTGACCGTCAGGGTCCACCCGCCCCACGCCAGCATCGGCCCAACCTGCTCAGATGGCGCACCATCCACACCCGCAGGCGCCAGCACGCGGCTGCGGCACGCGTCCTCATAGCTTTGTCCGGTCTCGGCGGAGATCATGTCACCCAGCACGGCGTAATTCTCGTTGCTGTACCAGTAAGCGCCGTCGCGCGTCGCATCGACACCGCGCTCCAGCGCCTGCGCACCGCGCCGGGGCGCGCGGGACCGTGCAAGGGGCAGCAAGCTCTCGCGCAGACCTTGCGTTGCATCAGGCCACAGCCCCGCGGTATGCGTGATCAGTGCGCCCAGCGCCACGTCGCCCACCTCGTCGTCGGAACCCAGCACGTCCGCCGCCCTGGTCTCCAGCGTCCAGCGCCCCTCGTCTACAAGAGCCATGGCGCAGGTTGCGGTAATCGCCTTGGACAACGACGCCATCTCGTGCCGCGCTGTTGGGTCCAGGCCGTGACCGGTCACGGCCACCTCTGCGCCCGCACGCCAGATCGCCAGCGCCCCATTGCCGTCCCGTTCGTCCAGCCACCCCTGAAACGCATCCTGCACGCGCGCGGGCGTCTCCGCGCGCAGCGGCACGGCAAGCAGCACCCATATCAGCACCGCCCGCCACATCGCGTCAAAGCCAGGTGTGAAAGGTCTCGCGCGCCATCGGCTCCCAATGTTCCGACGTGTGCGCCTTGTGCGGGGCATAGATGTCGATCACACGCGCGACCGCGTCCCTGGGCGACAACTCCTCGCTTGCGCCGGTGCGGCGGCAGGTCAGCTCGACCTTGCCCGCCTTCAGACCCCGCGGCCCCACCGTGATGCGCCACGGCAGCCCGATCAGGTCCATGGTGGCAAACTTGCCGCCCGCACGTTCGTTGCGATCATCATAGAGCGGCTCCAGTCCCGCTGCCTCAAGCGATTTGTAAAGCTTGTCGCACGCCGCGTCGGCCTCACTATCTCCTTGCTTGAGGTTGACGATCCCGCAATGGAACGGCGTGACCCCTTCGGGCCAGATGATCCCGTTATCGTCGTGGCTGGCCTCGATGATGGCACCGACAAGACGGCTCACCCCGATCCCATGAGACCCCATGTGCACCGGCACGGCTTTGCCGTCGGGGCCTTGCACCGTGGCGCCGAGCGCTTCGGAATACTTGGTGCCAAAGTAAAAGATCTGCCCCACCTCGATCCCCCGCGCCACCCGCTGACGGTCCATCGGCACCTTGTTGAACACCTCAACATCATGCGTCTCGTCGGTGCGCGCGTATTTCGAAGTAAACTCTTCCAAAATCGCCTGACACTGCGCCACGTCATCATAATCGATATCCCGGTCGCCAAAGGTCAGGTCGGTGACCGCGCTGTCGTAAAACACCTCACTCTCGCCGGTTTCGGCCAGAACCAGAAACTCGTGCGTGTCATCGCCTCCGATGGGGCCACTGTCGGCGCGCATCGGGATCGCTTGCAGGCCCATCCGCTCATAGGTGCGCAGGTAGCTGACCAGATGACGGTTATAGGCGTGCAGCGCGTCTTCCTTGGTCAGGTCGAAGTTGTACCCGTCCTTCATGTAGAACTCGCGCCCCCGCATCACGCCAAAGCGCGGGCGGATCTCGTCCCGGAATTTCCACTGGATCTGGTACATGGTCAGCGGCAGGTCCTTGTAGCTCGACACATGTGCGCGAAAGATATCCGTGATCAATTCCTCGGCGGTGGGCGTGAACAACATGTCCCGGTCATGCCGGTCCTTGATCCGCAGCATCTCGGCTCCGTAGGCGTCATACCGACCGCTTTCGCGCCACAGGTCGGCCGACTGGATCGTGGGCATCAGCATCGCCATGTGCCCTGCACGCGCCTGTTCCTCGTGGACGATGTCCTCGATCTTGCGCAGCACCTTGAAGCCCAGCGGCAGCCAGGAATAAATCCCCGCCGCAGACTGCTTCATCAGACCGGCCCGCAGCATCAACCGGTGCGACACGATCTGTGCCTCGCTGGGGGTCTCCTTGAGAACGGGCAGGAAATAGCGGCTCAGGCGCATGGGGTCTCTCCTTGGGTCAGCGGGTTCGTGTTAGTGCAATCGCCTTGCCCCCGCAACGCCCCGTCTGCGCGAGGCGACCGGTCGCGCCAATACCGGCTCAAACATGCACCCCACACCGCCAAACTGTACTTCTTCTGGCTAAAAATACCTCGGGGAGCTCGAGGGGCAGCGCCCCTCGTCAGCAAAATGAATCGCGCGCGCGCCAGCGCTCATTTTGGCAGCATCACCCTGCAGAAGCCAATCTGTGGAATTTTTTCCCACAAATAGTGAACCACCCGGAAACACGACCCGTACACGTCAGTACAGACCGGACAAAACGACCCGGCGCTGCCTGAAACACAACTAAGGAGACCAAAATGAAAACCCTGCTCAAATCCGCCGCCACCGCCGTGGCACTGACCCTCGGCGCCACCGCCGCATCCGCCAACACCATCGTCGACATCGCCGCCGGTGATGAGCGGTTTTCGACCCTCGTGGCCGCCGTGACCGCCGCAGGCCTCGTGGAAACGCTGCAGGGCCCCGGTCCCTTCACCGTCTACGCCCCCGTGAACGACGCCTTTGCCGCCCTGCCCGCAGGCACCGTGGACACGCTGCTGCAGCCGGAAAACCGCGACCAGCTGGTCAGCGTGCTGACCTACCACGTCGATGACCGCAAGCTGACCGCCAGCGACTTTGCCGCAGGCTCCAACTACTACAAGCCCGTCAACACCGCCGAGCGTCTGTGCATCACCGCAAGTGGCGCAGGCGTCACCATCGGTGACAGCACCGGCGATACCGCCAATGTCATCATCGCCAACATCGAAGCCGACAACGGCGTGATCCACGTGATTGACAAGGTACTGCTGCCCGGCGCGCGTCCCGCCTGCCACTAAGCATGACCCCAAGCCCCCGGTGCATGCGCTGGGGGCTTGAACCTGCGCGCAAAAGCGCGCATCTCATCCCGGAGGAACAAAGGAGCAGACATGGCCCTGCCCGTCCGGGATCAATTGAAATACTGGGGCATCGCCGCGGCGGTTTTCCTGCTTGTGATGTATGCGTTGGGCAATGTTCTGCTGCCGTTTTTCCTCGGTGCAGCCATCGCCTATTTCCTCGATCCCGTGGCCGACTGGCTCGAAGGCAAGGGGCTCAGTCGTGGCATGGCGACCGGCGTCATCACGTTCTGCGCCATCATCATCTTTGTCATCGCCGCGCTGCTGATCATCCCGTCTTTGGTGCAACAGGCAGTGCAGCTCTTTAACGTGGCCCCCGAGGTTGCACGCAACATCGCGACCTTCCTGACCGAACGCTTTCCCAGCCTCGCCGACGAACAGTCGACCATCAATCAAAGCCTGCGCCAACTGGGCCAGACCGTATCGGATCGCGGCGGGGAACTGCTCAACGCCACGCTGACATCCGCGGCAAGTCTTCTGAATGTCGTCGTGCTGTTTGTCGTGGTGCCTGTGGTGGCGGTCTACCTGCTACTGGACTGGGACCGAATGACCGCGCGGGTTGACGCACTGCTGCCGCGCGATCACGCGCCAACGATCCGCAAGCTGGCCAGCGAAGTGGACACGACGCTTTCGGCGTTCATCCGCGGCATGGGCACGGTGTGCCTGATCCTTGGCACCTATTACGCCGTGGCGCTGATGCTGGTCGGGTTGCAGTTCGGGCTGGTTGTGGGCTTTGTCGCCGGGCTTTTGACCTTTATTCCGTATGTCGGCGCGCTGGTCGGCGGGGCGCTGGCCATCGGTCTGGCGCTGTTCCAGTTCTGGGGCGACTGGCTGTGGATCGTGCTGGTGGCGGTGATCTTTCAGGTCGGACAGTTGATCGAAGGCAACGTGCTGACCCCCAAGATGGTGGGCAGCAGCGTCGGCCTGCACCCGGTGTGGCTGATCCTCGCGCTTTCGGTCTTCGGCACGCTCTTTGGCTTTGTCGGCATGCTGGTGGCCGTGCCCATGGCCGCGGCCTTTGGCGTGCTGGTCCGCTTTGCCATTGATCAATACAAGAGCAGCCGCCTCTACCGCGGGCTGGAATCGAAATCCGGCGCCACGGACGCCGAGGACTGACCCATGGCCGAACAGCTGGGATTTGACCTGCCGGTGCGCCCCGCACTGGGCCGCGACGATTTTCTGGTGGCCCCACCCAACGCTGTGGCGCTGGCCATGCTCGACAACTGGCGCGACTGGGCGCTGGGAAAACTGGTCCTGTCCGGCCCTGCGGGTGCGGGCAAGACCCACCTGGCCCATGTCTGGGCGCAGGACGCGGGCGCCGAGACCGTGGCCGCCACCGACCTGTCGCATGTTGCGCCGGATGCGCTGGCAACCCGCCCGCTGGCCATCGAGGATGTCGACGCCATCGCAGACGACACCGCAGCGCAAACGGCCCTGTTTCATCTGCACAACCTGATGCAGGCAGCACACCTGCCGCTGCTGATGACTGGCGCCGCCGCTCCGCGGCACTGGCAGATGTCCCTGCCCGATCTGCAAAGCCGCATCGACGCGGCAGGCCATGCCCGGATCGACGCACCCGATGACACGCTGCTGATGGCGGTGCTTGCGAAACTTTTCGCTGACCGGCAGCTGGCCCCGAAACCGGACGTGATCCCCTATCTGGTTGCCCGAATGGATCGCAGCTTTGCTGCGGCAGCCGAAGTTGTCGCCGCCCTCGATATGGCCAGTCTCGCCCAAAAACGCGGCATCACTCGGGCCTTTGCCGGGGCGGTGCTGGACAATATGGGCGATCCGGGCGCATAACTGCGAAACGTCACCACAGATCAACCATTTCCGCGGGCACGATTTTTCGTCGAAAAATCGCGCCACACCCCTGTTACAAATCCTTGCCAGACCGCGCCCCATGACCGCTGATTTTCTCGCCGCCGCTTTCGCCCCCGCCACTGACCTGCCCGATCTCGACATCACGGGGCCGGGGCGGTTCTTCAACCGCGAACTCAGCTGGCTGAGCTTCAATTGGCGCGTGCTGGAAGAGGCGGAAAACCCCCGCGTGCCGCTTCTCGAACGGCTGCGCTTTCTGTCGATCTCGGCCGCCAATCTCGATGAATTCTATACCGTGCGCGTTGCGGGTCTGCGCGAACTGGCCGTTGCCGGCAACACCACCCCCGCCGCCGATGGGCTCAGCCCCGCCGAACAGCTTGTCCTGATCGACGAAGACGCCCGCCGCCTGATGGCCAAACAGCAGGACGTGCTGACCGATCTCAAAGCCGAGATGGAAGCGCGCGGGATCTCGATCCTCACCCGCGAGGCGCTGACCGAAGAAGATCACGCCCATCTGGCTGACGTTTTCCTGACCCGCGTCTTTGCCGTGCTCTCGCCCCTGGCCATCGACCCCGCACACCCGTTCCCCTTCATACCCAACACCGGCTACGCGCTGGCGCTGGAACTGGAACGCACCTCGGACAAACGCCACCTGCAGGCGCTGCTGCCGATCCCCGCGCAGATCGACCGCTTCATCGACCTGCCCGGCGACGGCCACCGCTTTCTCCCCCTCGAAGATCTGCTGGTCCTGCACGTCCCGAACCTGTTCCCGGGCTACAAGCTCAAGGGCCATTTCGGTTTCCGGGTCCTACGCGACAGCGACCTCGAGGTCGAGGAAGAGGCCGAAGACCTCGTGCGCGAATTCGAGGTAGCGCTCAAACGCCGCCGCCGCGGCGAAGTGGTCCGGATGACCCATTCCGCGGGCGCGCCAGAGGCGCTGAAACAGGTGATCATGCGCGAATTGCGCGTGCGCGGCGACGAGGTGATCGAACTGTCGGGCATGATCGGCATGTCGGACCTGTCCGAACTCATGCTCGACAGCCGCCCGGACCTGCTCTGGCCCAACTTCACCCCGCGCGTGCCCGAACGCGTCACCGATTTCGAAGGCGACATGTTCGCGGCCATCCGGCAAAAGGACATGCTGCTGCACCACCCCTATGAGACCTTCGACATGGTGGTCCGCTTCCTGCAACAGGCCGCCCGCGATCCGGACGTGGTGGCGATCAAGCAAACGCTCTACCGCACGTCCAAGAAATCGCCCATCGTCGAGGCGCTGTGCGAGGCCGCCGAAGACGGCAAATCCGTCACCGCCCTGGTCGAACTCAAGGCCCGCTTTGACGAGGCCGCCAATATCCGGCAGTCGCGGCGGCTGGAACGGGCGGGCGCGCACGTGGTCTATGGCTTTCTCGACCTCAAGACCCACGCCAAGATCAGCACCGTGGTCCGGCGCGAGGGCGACCGGCTGGTGACCTATACCCACTACGGCACCGGCAATTACCACCCCATCACGGCCCGCATCTACACCGACCTGTCGCTCTTTACCTGCGACGCGCAGCTGGGCCGCGACGCCACCAAGGTGTTCAACTACCTCTCCGGCTATGCCCCGCCGGACGGGCTGGAAAACCTCGCCATCTCGCCCAAGACGCTCAAGCCGCGCCTGCTGGAAATGATCGCCGCCGAAATGGACCACGCCGGCGCCGGAAGGCCCGCAGAAATCTGGGCCAAGATGAACTCCCTGATCGACAGCGAGGTGATCGACGCGCTCTACGCCGCCAGCCAGGCAGGCGTGAAGATCAGCCTCGTGATCCGCGGCATCTGCGGTCTGCGCCCCGGCATCAAGGGCCTCAGCGACAACATCCGTGTCAAATCCGTGGTGGGCCGGTTCCTCGAACACTCGCGCATCGTCTGTTTCGGCAACGGCAAGGGACTCCCATCGAAAAAGGCGCGTGTGTTCATTTCATCCGCGGACTGGATGGGCCGCAACCTGAACCGACGGGTCGAAACCCTTGTCGAAATCCAGAATGCAACGGTCAAGGCGCAGATCGTGAGCCAGGTGATGGCCGCCAACCTCGCCGATGTGGCGCAAAGCTGGGTCATGCGGCCCGATGGCAGCTTTGCCCGCCACAAGGTCGATGAAGGCACCTTTGCCTTCAATTGCCACCGGTTTTTCATGGAAAACCCGTCACTGTCCGGGCGCGGGTCGGCGGGAGCATCGGATGTGCCCAAACTGACCCACGCCGAGGATTAGTGCCATCGCCTCCGTCTGACGACGCGGGGCCGATTGCTTTTGCAAAGCAATCCTTGCCACCAATCGCGCTTGCCTGCGCAAGCGCGATTAAGAGTGCTCCTCTGCGGCCGTCGCAGCCAAGGCGCGGTTATAGGCCTTGAGCGCATCCACATGAAACAGCGCCCCTTGCAACTCGGGCGCCGCGTTCTCGCCGGTCAATGTCACCACCGGAATGAACGGCATCATCGTGCGGTCGAACATCGGCAGCGCCTCTTCCAGGGTCGCCGCGGCATCCAGATAGACCCCCTCCCCGATCAGCTCCCACGCCCGTGCTTCGTCGGCACAGCGCGGGTGGTTCATCGCGCGCATCACCGTAGACACCCGGAATGTCGCCAGCAGATAGGCCTGCGGGCCAGCCGCCAGATGCACGCCCTTGCGTTCCAGTTGCGTCAGGAAAAACGAATGATCCACCAGCCGCGACGACACCGCCGTTGACATCGACACCGCCACCAGCACGGCCAGCCCGGTCTGCCAGTCGCCTGTCAGTTCGAACACGATCAGCGCGGTGGATATGGGCGCGCCCAGCACCGCCGCCGACACCGCGCCCATGCCAGCAAGCGCATAAAGCGTTTCAGACCCCGACACGTCCGGAAAGATGCTGGTGGCCACAAGGCCAAAGCCCAGTCCCGTCAGCGCCCCGATCATCAGCGACGGCGAAAACACGCCGCCGCCCATGCGCCCCGCCATGGTGATCGCCACGGCCGCGGTTTTCATCACGACGAAAATCACCGCCTCATGCATCATCAACTGGCCGGTCAGCGCCAGCGACGTGGTCTCGTACCCGACGCCGATGATGTGCGGATAGAAGATCGCCAGCGCGCCCAGAAACAGCCCTGCCACGGCCGGACGCAACCAGCGCGGCAGACCGGTCCGCTGTTGAATGTCGCTGGCAATATCGTCGGTCCAGAAAATTGCGCGCATCAGCACCACGGCCACCAGCCCGCAAATCAGGCCGAGGATCAGGAATGCCGGAAGCTCCTGATAAAACACAAACGTGGTCATGTCGCTCAGCGTGAATTCGGTCACATTGCCGTATTCCAGCCGGTTGATCACCGTGCCTGCCACCGCGGCGATGGCAATGGGGGCAAAGGCGTGCACCGCAAAATGCCGCAGCACCACCTCAAGCGCAAAGATCGCCCCCGCAAGCGGCGCGTTAAAGCTGGCCGACACCGCCGCCGCCACAGCACACCCCAAAAGATCGCGCCCGGTGATCCCGTCGGCCTTGATCCAGCGGCTGACCTTGGTCGACAGAACGGCGGCGATGTGCACAACCGGCCCCTCCCGACCGGTTGAGCCGCCAGAGGACAGCGTGATGAAACTGGCAAACGCCGACGCAACGCCGGCACGCGTGCTGACATGCCCGTTACGCAGGGCTGCGCCCTCGATCACGTCGGCCACACTGCGCGCGGTCGCATCTTCGGTAAACAGATGCAGGATCAACCCGGTGGCAAGCCCGCCCAGCACCGGAATGATCAGGATCCAGTACCACGCAAGCGACGCCGCAAAGCTGTGAATATACTGAACATTCTCAGTGCCGTAGAGAAAGGCCTGCAGCGCCTCGATCCCCTTGCGGAAAAACAGCGCGGCAAATCCTGCGGCGATCCCGATGGCGAGTGCTATAAACCAGAACTGGATTTGGCTGGGCCCCTGGCGGCGCAACAGAACCCACCCCTCCTGACACGCGGTCAGCGCGGCGGAAAACGGTGTCGGAGATGTCGGGCTGGCCATCAAGCGGGCTGCGATTTTGCGTTGCGATACGCCTTCTTAGGGTGAGTCGCGTAAAGGAAGGAAGAACCGGCAGGCATAATTCACGCAATGCGTGTATCTCTCCCTCAGGTGTGATGAATTGACGGCCCCGGTGCTGTCGATCTAGCCGCCAAGCAGCGCCCGCGCGGCAGCCCGCGCTTCGTCGGTGACGGTGTCGCCCGAAATCATGCGCCCGATCTCGTCGACCCGGTCGGGGGCGGCCAGCGGCACCACCGTGGACGTGGTCACGCCCGCCGCCACGTGCTTTTCCACGCGCCAGTGATGCGCACCGAGGGCGGCCACCTGCGGCGAATGCGTTACAACCAGAATCTGCCCGGCCTCGGCCAGTGCCGCCAACCGGCGGCCCACGGCATCCGCAGTGGCCCCGCCCACGCCGCGGTCGATCTCGTCAAAGATGATGGTCTTGGCCCCCGCCGCGTCGTGCAAACAAACCTTGAGGGCCAGCAGGAACCGGCTCAACTCGCCGCCCGACGCGATCTTGGCCAGCGGTCCCGCGGGCGCGCCGGGGTTGGTGGCCACGGTAAAGGCCACCGCGTCGCGCCCCTCGGGGCCGGGTGCGTCGTCGCCCACCTGCGTGGTGAACACGGCGCGCTCCATCTTCAAGGGTGCCAGCTCTGCCATCACGGCCTCGTCCAGTTTTGCAGCAGCGGCCTTGCGCGCGTCGGTCAACGCCCCCGCGGCCGCATCAAACTGGTCCTCGGCCTGCCGCAAGGCGATGCGCAACTCCGCCAACCCGGCGTCCCCCGCATCCAGCGCATCCAGCTTGCCGCGCAACTCCACCGCCAGCGGCGCCAGATCATCCGGCGCCACGCCATGCTTGCGCGCCAGCCCCCGAATGGCAAAAAGCCGCTCCTCGGCATCCTCCAACTCGGACGGATTGAAATTCAGCCGGTCAAGGGCGGCGGCAATGCCGTCGCTGGCCTCATCGAGTTCCACCATCGCCCGGCCCAGCGCCGCCAGCGGCGCATCCAGCACCCCCTCGGCCTTGTCTGCCACGCCTTCGAGCCAGCGCATCGCGTCGCCCATCGCCCCCTCGGCACCCTCATAGCCGATGGCCTGATGGGCGCGGGCGACATCCTCGCGCACCTTTTCCGCGCCCTGCATCAGGCGGCGCTGGGTGTCGAGGGCCTCTTCCTCGCCCGCCTCGGGCGCCAGCGCCTCCAGCTCGGACACCGCGTGGCGCAGGAACTCTTCCTCATCGCGGATCGCGGCCATCGCAGCCTCCGCCTCGGCCAGCGCCTTGCCCGCCTGCCCCATCGCCCGCCACGCGGCACGTGTTGGCCCCAAATCCACCCCGGCATAGGCATCAAGGATCGCTCGGTGCCCGCGCGGGTTCAGCAGGCCGCGGTCGTCATGCTGGCCGTGCAATTCGATCAACGTCTCGGACAGCGCGCGCAACACCTCGCCAGAGGCGCGGCGATCATTGACCCACGCGGTCTTGCGCCCCTCGGCAGTGTTCACCCGCCGCAGGATCAGCTCATCCCCACAGGGCAACCCGGCCTCTTCCAGCACGGCATGTGCAGGATGGCCTGATGCCAGATCAAACCACGCCGTCACCTCGCCCTGTGCCGCGCCCTGCCGCACCAGTTCGGCACGGCCACGCCAGCCCAGCACAAACCCCAGCGCATCCAGCAGGATCGACTTGCCCGCGCCCGTCTCACCGGTCAGCACGTTCAAACCGGGCTGAAACCCAAGCTCCAGCCGGTCGATGATCAGCATGTCGGAAATATCCAGACCGCGCAGCATGTCCCTGTCGTCACCCCGTTGGCTGGGGTCCGACCCACCCCGTTTTACGCCATCGCGTCAGAGCCACTGCCCGCGCACAGTTTGCCGGTAGACCTGCGCCAGCCAGCTGTTGCCCACGGCCCTTGGCCGCAAACCCTGCCCCGTCAGCAGGTTGAAACTGGACTGGTACCAATCGCTCGACTGATAGTTATAGCCCAGGATCGCGGCTGCGGTCTGCGCCTCGTTCGCCAGCCCCAGCGACAGGTACGCCTCGACCAGCCGGTGCAGCGCCTCTGGCGTGTGCGACGTGGTCTGGAAATCCTCCACCACCACGCGGAACCGGTTGATCGCGGCGGAAAAATGGTCGCGCTTGAGATAGTAACGCCCGACCTCCATCTCCTTGCTGGCAAGGTGATCAAAGGCAAGGTCGAACTTCAGCACCGAGGTGCGCGCATAATCGCTGTCTGGATAGCGCTCGATCACTTCGCGCAGCGCCTGCAACGCCTGGAAGGTCAGCCCCTGGTCGCGGCCCACCTCGTCGATCTGGTCATAATAGCTGAGCGCCAGCAGGTACTGCGCATAGGCCGCATCGTCATCATCGGGATAAAAGTCGATGAACCGCTGCGACGACGCCCGCGAAGACACGTAGTCCTTGTCCTGATGAAACGAGAACGCCTGCATGATCAACGCCCGTCGCGCCCAGTCGGAATAGGGATAAAGACGTTCCACTTCGCCGAAATAGAACGCCGCATCGGTCGGATCGCCGTCTTCCAGTTCGAACTCGCCGCGCTCAAAGATCTGCTTGGGCGTGAATTCCTCGAGCGGGATTTCCTGCCGGTTGAAGATGCCACCGGTGAACGGCCGGCCTTCGCGCCCGGCACAGGCCGACAGCGCCGTGGTGGCGGCAAGGCACAGCGCCAGAACCATTTTTGACCTGTTCAGGCTCATGCAAGGATGCCCCGTCTTTGCCCACGCGTTTGGCCCCGCACCGGGACCTTCCCTCGGTGTCTAGCACAAAGAATTCCGCGGGGAAAATCCCGATTTTGCAATGAGAGCAAGAGGCTGCGCACGGGGCCTCAGGCCACCGCGGGGATTTCATCCCAGTGCAGACCGTATCCCGGCAAGCGCGCCGCCTGTGCTGCATCGCAGGTGATCATGCGCACCGCACCGGGCGTGGCAAAAAGCTGCCGCAGCAACTGGTTGGTCAGGCTGTGCCCCGCCCGCGTGCCAACATAGTGGCCCAGGATCGGTGCACCGGCCAGCGCAAGATCACCCAGCGCATCCAGCATCTTGTGGCGCACCGGTTCGTCCGCGTGCCGCAGACCGCCCGGGCTGGTGACCTGATCGCCGTCAAAGATCACGGCATTGACCCCCGGCGTGCCGCCCAGTGCCAGCCCGTTGGAGCGCATCGCGTCCACGTCATCCTGACGACAGAAGGTGCGACTGTCGCACAGCTCGCGGGCAAAGCTGCCATTGGCCATGTTCAACGACTTGACCTGCCGCCCGATGGCTGTATCGGCAAAGTCGATCTCGAAATCGATGCGCATCACGTCGGACGGGCGCAATTCCGCGCTGGCTTCACCCGCATCGACCCGCACAGGCGCGAGGATCTCGAAGGCCCGGACCGGGGCTTCGAGCACCCGGATACCGCGCTGCATGATGCCACGCACAAACGGCACCGCCGACCCATCTAGGATCGGAACCTCAGGGCCGTTGATCTCGACCAGTGCATTGTGGATACCGCACCCGGCAAGGGCGGCCATCACGTGCTCGACGGTGCGCACCGTGGTGCCATTGTCGCCGACCAGCGTCGTGCAGAGCGGCGATTGCAAAACCGCGTCCCAGCGCGCCGGGATCAGCGGCGCACCATCAAGGTCGATGCGCTGAAACCAGATGCCGTGCTCAGCCACCGCCGGACGGATGGTCATCCGCGCGGCCGCACCCGAATGCAGGCCACAGCCCGCAAAGGAAATTGCTGATTTCAAAGTTGTTTGCACGTACCCACCCGGCACAGTTCCCACGATGGGCGACTGCCTATGCGGTTGGGACATTTACCTCAACTCAATCTTTGCAACGGTCTGAAACATCGCTGTAACAGGACAGTCCAGCGTCGTGAGGCCCCGCACAACCCATTGGCACAAAACGAAAAAGGGCGCCTCTCGGGCGCCCCTTCCTGCTCAAGATGTGAGCGGTATCAGTTCGCCTGACGGCGCAGGAAGGCGGGGATTTCGATCCGCTCCTGATCCGGATCGGCGGCTTCACCGGGCTGCGGCGCCGGCCCTGGCGTGGGAGCGGCTGCACGGGCGGCCTGCACGGGCGGTTGCTGACGCGGGCTGCGCTCTTGCGCGGCACCCGGCTCGGCAGAGCCGGTCATCCGGTTGATCAGCGAATTGATGCCAAAGCGCGGTTTTTCACCCTGCGCGGCGGCTGGTGCGGGCTGTGCGGCGGGTGTCACGCCAGCCTTTTCGGTTGCGGCACGCAGACGTGCCAGCGCCTCGGGCGACGGCGTGCCGGGGGCCGGTGCCTTGGGCGCCACGAACTCTTCAGGCGCTGCGGTGTCGGCAGGCGGCTCGAATGCGGCAACCTCGGGCTGATAGGCCGGCGGCGGCAGATCGTCGCCCGATGCCGGTGCCGCGTCGTCGGCAAAGATATCCTCGGCCATGTCCTCTGCTGCGGCGCGCTGCACATCCAGCCCTTCGAACAGCTCCGGCTCTTCGGCGGCGACCGCCACGGCGGCAGGGGCCGGTTCGGGCAGCGGCGTGTCTTCGGGCACTTCGGCGCTGACGGTCTGGGTCAGCGGTGCAGCCATGGACCGGCGCGGCACGGGAATGTCGGTCTGCACGTCGGATGCATCAATGCCGGTGGCCACGACGCTGACGCGCATGTTGCCTTCCATCGCGGTGTCGAGGGTCGAGCCGACAATGATGTTGGCGTCCGGGTCCACTTCCTCGCGAATGCGGTTGGCGGCCTCGTCCAGCTCGAACAGGGTCAGGTCATGCGCGCCGGTGATGTTGATCAACACACCCTTGGCCCCGCGCAGGCTGATCTCGTCCAGCAGCGGGTTGGCAATCGCCTTTTCGGCGGCCTGGATCGCGCGATCCTCGCCATCAGCCTCGCCCGTGCCCATCATCGCCTTGCCCATCTCGTCCATCACGGCGCGCACATCGGCAAAGTCGAGGTTGATCAGGCCGGGCCGCACCATCAGGTCGGTCACGCCCTTGACGCCCTGATACAGCACGTCATCCGCCATCGAAAACGCTTCGGTAAAGGTGGTCTTTTCGTTGGCCAGCCGGAACAGGTTCTGGTTCGGAATGATGATCAGGGTGTCGACCATCTTCTGCAGCGCCTCAACCCCGTCCTCGGCCTGACGCATCCGCTTTGCGCCCTCGAACTGGAACGGCTTGGTGACAACACCCACGGTCAGCACACCCAGCTCGCGCGCGGCCTGCGCGATGATCGGGGCTGCACCCGTGCCCGTCCCACCGCCCATGCCCGCGGTGATGAAACACATGTGCGCGCCCGCCAGATGATCGACAATCTGCTCGATTGATTCCTCGGCGGCAGCAGCACCGACGCTGGCCCGCGCGCCCGCGCCCAGACCTTCGGTGACCTTGATGCCCAGCTGCACCCGGCTGGTGGCAGCGGATTGTTGCAGCGCCTGCGCATCGGTGTTGGCGACCACGAATTCCACGCCATCCAACTGTTTATCAATCATATTGTTCACGGCGTTCCCGCCAGCGCCGCCCACACCGAAAACGGTGATGCGCGGTTTCAAATCGTCATGCCCGGGCATGGTCAGGTTCAAGGTCATCGTCAAATCCGCCTGTCTAGGATAGCCGCGTTCGCGGGTGTTTTTCTGCCGTAGATGGTGGGACCATACGCAGTTGTCGCCAAAACGTCATCCAAAAAACGCAAAAAAGCCGCAAAATATGGCCCAATTTCCGGGCCAATACGCGAAGTTTCGCCATTTCGTATACATTTAGCGGAAACACTTAATCCAACCACAAGGCGCAGGAAGCCGCGCACCGGAAATCACGGCGCGTCTGGGGTCTGTTTCAGTGCAGGACTGCTCGGTCCGCCTATGTCCTCAGCGCCCTTGCCAACAGGCCGCTATTTTCTTCGGGGCGCCTCAAAACATGAAACGCCGGGCCTCTGGTGGGCCTTGGCGATAAGTGTATCATTTCAAACGAAAAGCACCAGCATTTTTCACGTGCAAAAGGAGGCCGCAGCCCCCTTTTGTCGCGTCTCGCATGTCTCGGGTGCGTTCAGCCCTTGCGCCGACGCAGCCCCGCAAAGGCCGCAAGCCCCCCGATCAGCAGTGCGCCCCCCGCAGGCAGCGGCACGGGCGCGGGCGGTGGCGGCGGTGCTTCGTCAAAGGCATATGTAATCCCGATAGAGACCGATCCCCGGAAATCCAGGCTCGCGCCGCCCGAACAGGTCTCGATATCGCTGAACCCGACGACCTGACCCAATACGGTAATTGGATTGCCCGTGCAGGTGGTCGACAGATCATTGAACCAGAATGACGCCATGTTGACATCGAAGGTCCCCGTACCGGTAAACGCGGCCAGACTATCTGCACTGCGGCGCGCCTGAACATCAAAGAATTCTGCGCCAGTCGCGATGTTGCTGGAATTCCCGTCGCTCAGGTTTTTGGAGTAATCAATGCTCAGCACGGTGTCGTTCACCGAATTCACCGACGGCGCCAGCACCGGCACCACGGGCGTCAGATTGCTGAAATCCAATCCGTAATCCAGACGCCCGGCCACCGACGAACTGTCCGAACACCGGTTCTGCCGCGTCGGAATGCGCGCCGTGATACAGCCATCGGTCACCGTGATGTTCGCCGACAGGTTCGAGAACAGAACCCGGATCTGCACGCCGGTCAGCGTGCCCAGAGTTGGGTCAAACAGATCGAAGGTCGCCGACGTATCGCCATAATAATCCGAAATCGATGACGTCACCGTGGTCGTGCGCGGCTGGCTCAGGCCATAGCGCTCTTCGACGCTGTGCGAGGCTGTGTGCCTAAAGCTGCCCAGATCCCCTGACTGGTTCAGGGTTGCAGCGTGCGCTGCGCTTGCGACAGATGCGGCGAGCAGAGCGGCGGAAAGGGCAAAACGGGCCCGTATAGACATAAAAGAACCTCCTGCTTTTTAATAACTTAACGTGTTAGACATCGGTGCCGCACGCCACCGCCTGTGTCAAGCGATACGGCATGTTGCGCCTGCAAACACCCCCGTATGGGCGACGATCCGCCGCTAAAACCGTTTCCCCACTGACATTTTGCGGCCCGGTGCGCCCCGCGCATCACATCACCAAACACCCGCACCAATCGCCCAACCACGCGCCGCACAAACGCCGACCCAAGGCTTTTTGCCATTGTGAAATGACAAACTTTCAAGCAACCTACGGCCAGACATTTTGACAAACCAGCATTTCATTTCGGGGGTATTATGAAATCACTCTGTCCACGCACAGCCATTTTTGGCGGAAACCGCGCCCTTCGTTTGGCGCGTCACCTGACCACCAAGGCCGCCATTGCCGGGCTCATCGCGCTGATCCCGTTCGGCGCTCAGACCGCGCAGGCCGCGACCCTTGTCACCACCGATCAGGACAACGCGAGCTTCTTCACGTTCAGTGATCTGTCGCGCAGAAACACCGGGCGCTCGGTCACAACCTCCAGAACCGTCACCAACCGCGATGCGCCGGTCCCCCTGTCGCTCAGAAAATTCGACCCGTCGCTGGGGGTGCTAGAGGGCATTTCCTTCTCAGGTTCCGTATTCGCCTCAAACTCATCCGGAACGGTATCCGTGATCTGTCGGGACTCCGGCCTGATCAACAGCGACTGTCGCGATGAATCTGCCAGTCAAAGCTCAACCCGCAGCGCGCGGGTCGACCTGCCCTTTGACGGCGCCGGGTACCTGTCGGGCAATTTCAGCGGATCCGTGGACCCCAGCGATTTCAGCACGTTTATCGGAACCGGCTCGATTTCCGTGCCCTGGCAATACAGCTTTTTCCATCGCGCCACGGCCAACTGCACCCCGTCAAATTTGACAAACATCGAACGGTGCGAAGTGTCTGCCAGCCGTCGGTTCGATTTCTCGGCCAACGTGACCGTGCGCTACACCTATTCCACCCGCCCGCCGTCGCCCGTGCCGCTACCGGCCTCCGGCCTGTTGCTTCTTGGAGGGCTGGCTGCGCTCGGCCTGCGCCGGCGTCGGCGCTGATCACCAGTTGTCGCGGAACCATTTGACCGCGCGGCGCAGGGATCGCGCGGGGTAGCGGTCGGTCGGGATCTCGAAATCCCACCATTCGTCCTGCGGATGTGCCGCAAACAGCGCAAGGCCAACAGCTGCCGCAAATCCCGGCCCCGTGGCCGCCTGCGGCAACCCGTGCACGCGAAGGGGCCGGCCCAGCCGCACCTGCTGGCCCAATATCTTTGACGCCAGCCCGTCAAGGCCGGGGATCTGGCTGCCGCCACCGGTCAGCACGATCTGCTGGCTGGGCAGATGGTCAAAGCCCGCCGCATCCAGCCGCGCCCGCACCTCTTCGAGGATCTCTTCCACACGGGGCCGCATGATCCCGATCAGCTCGGCCCGGCTCGCCGTGCGCCGGTCATGCTCGTAATCGCCCGTATCGCCCCCGATCTCGATCATCTCGCGGTCATCCATCCCGGTGGCATGCACTCCGCCGTAAAATGTCTTGATCCGCTCGGCATTGGCCATGGGCACCTGCAGCCCCATGGAAATATCGCTGGTCACGTGATCCCCACCCAGCCGCACCGAGTCTGCGTAGATCATGTGCTTCTTGATAAAGATCGAAATCCCCGTGGCCCCGCCACCCAGATCGATACAGGCCGACCCCAGCTCCTGCTCGTCCTCCACCAGCGCCGAGCGTCCCGCGGCATAGGCCGACGACGCAATGCCCGCCAGTTCCAGATCACAGCGCTTGATGACATGGGCCAGATGCTGCACGGCGGCGGCATCCACCGTCAGCATGTGCATGTCCACGGCAAGGCTGTTGCCCAACTGCCCGCGCGGATCAATCAGCCCCGAACGGTGATCCAGCGCAAAGTTCACCGGCTGCGCGTGCAGCACCTCGCGGCCCGCGCCGATCTCGGGCACCTCGCAGCCCGCCAGCACGCGGGCGACGTCCTGTTCGGTCACGACCTGCCCTTCCAGCTCCAGCCGCGCGTCCAGCCCGTAGCTGCGCGGATCGGCACCGGCAAAGCAGGCAATCACGTGATCCACGCGGATATTGGCCATCTTCTGCGCCGATTGCAGAACGGTGCGAATGGCGCGCTCGGTCTCGGCCATGGTGGCGATCTCGCCAAACTCGACACCCCGCGACCGGGTTGACGCCGCCCCGATGACGCGGAACCCGGATTGGCCCGCCAGCGATCCGATCTCGCCATCCTCGCCCAGCCGCGCCGAGCCATCAAAACGCAGCACAAGACAGGCAATCTTGGACGACCCCACATCCAAAATCGCCATCACCCCGCGCTGCATGGCCACCTTGCGCATGTGGCGCATGGATCGTTGGGAGGCGTAAAGATCGGTCATGGCACCCTCGAAATCACTCTTTCAATTCAAATGTCAGCGCCCGGATGCGCACCAGATCCTCGGCGGCACCTGTCTTCATGCGCACAGTGGGGCGATGCGGCAGACGCAGGTCCACCCGGGAAATGTCGCGCGCCAGCAGTTCCTGCGCAGTCTCCAGCGCGATCACCCGTTCCAGCGCGCGCACGGCACCGGTCTCGGGCAGCAGTACGCGCTGGTCGCGCGTCAGCACCACGTCCCAGCGCCGGTCGCCCAGCCGCACCAGCCCGCGCAGCCGGTCGCCCAGCGGCGCCGCCGCCGCGATCAGCTGCAACGCCTCGGAAATATGCTCGGGCGCGCCTTGCCCCGCGATCACCGGCAGATCGGGCCGCGCCGCCCGCCCCGACAGCTCGGCAAACTCGACCCCGTGGGCATCCACCAGATACAGCCCCTCGGCCGTCCGCCAGATCGCAGCCCCGGTGCGCGGTATGATGTCCAGATGCAGCACCCCGCCGGGTTTGATCCGCACGGTCGCATTCTCCACCGGCGGCATCAGCGTCAGCGTGTCCCTTATCGCCTCGAGGTCGAGGTCAAAGGACGTGATCGGAAATTCCAGCGGCACCGCCTCGCGGATCGCCAGATCCAGCGTCGCGTCCGCCCCGTCCACGGCCATCAGGTTCACCATGAACTCGGGCCGCTCCTCGAAATTCTTGCGCATCTGCGCGACACTGTCGGTGACCAACAGCCGGTTTTCAGGCACCGACAGCCACGCGGTCGCCGCGCCAAAGGTCACGGCAAAGGGCACGCCCACCCGCAGCCCGATCCGAAACAACGGCGTCAGCATCAATCGCTGCAACCGCCACGACCAACGTGACGGCGCGGGGTCGCGACGCGACGCGTTCACCTGTCGCATGACGCATCCTCCACCATCCACGCGCAGAGCTGGCCAAAGGTCATGCCTGCCACCTGCGCCTGTTCCGGCGTCAACGACGTTGCGGTCATGCCGGGCTGCGTGTTGGTCTCCAGCAGGATCAGCCCGTCCGCGCCCCGGCTCTCGTCCCAGCGGAAATCGGTGCGGCTCACGCCCCGGCACCCCAGCGCCACATGCGCGCGCAGCGCATAGTCGAGGCACAGGTCGGTGATCTCCTGCGGAATGTCGGCGGGCAACACGTGGCGGCTGCCGCCTTCCTTGTACTTGGCGTCGTAATCGTACCAGCCATCGGTGACGATATCCGTGACGCCCAGCGCCCGGTCCCCCATCACCGTGGTGGTCAACTCGCGCCCGGGCGCAAACGCCTCGACCATCACCTGCGCGGGCATCTCCGCGCTCAGCTGCGGCGGGCCATTGGCCGCCTCGTGCACCAGATACACGCCCACGGACGACCCTTCGTTGTTGGGTTTGACGACGTATGGCGGCGGCATCACGTGCCGCGCCATCACGTCATTCTTGGGCGCAATCACGCTCTCGACCACCGGCAATCCGGCGGCGCGGTACACATCCTTGCTGCGCGCCTTGTCCATCGCCAGCGCCGAGGCCAGCACACCCGAATGGCTGTAAGGAATGCCCAGCCATTCCAGGATGCCCTGCACACAGCCATCCTCTCCCCAACGACCATGCAGGCAGTTCAGCACCACGTCCGGAGGATCAGATTGCAAAACGGCAACGAGGTCGCGGCCCGCATCGACCTCGACCACCTCGTATCCTTCGCCCCTCAGCGCGGCAGCGCAAGCTGCACCCGTACTCAGCGACACCTCGCGCTCGGACGACGGGCCACCTTTTAACACCGCGACTTTGGGGGACGACTTGCTCGACCGACCGCCCATGTGCCTCTTGTCCCAGGGCCTTTGCGACCCTTCTTTTTGCCGATTTTTCGACCTTAGCGCGCGCCGGGCGCCGAAATTGGCTCCCCCACCCGCATGATTTCCCATTCTAGCGTGATCCCGCTGGAATCGTAAACCTTTTTCCGCACCGCTTCGCCCAGATCTTCGAGGTCGGCTGCCGTGGCATCGCCGGTGTTGATCAGGAAATTGGAATGCTTCTCGCTCATCTGCGCACCACCTCGGGTGGCCCCGCGCATGCCCGCGTCGTCGATGACCTTCCACGCCTTGAGATCATGCACATCGTCGGCCCGCCCCGTCGACGAAAACCCCGCCGGGTTGCGAAAGGTGCTGCCCGCGCTGCGATCCTTGGTGGGCTGCGTGGCATCGCGCTTGGCCAGCTGCTCGTCCATCCTCATCAGCAGACCCGCGGGGTCGGCTTCTTCGGCCTGAAAGGTGGCCGAGATCAGCACCGCGCCCTCGGGCAGCTGCGACTGCCGGTAGGAGAACTGCAAATCGTCGGCCCCCAGCGTCACCACACTGCCATCGCGCAGCACAACCTGCGCGCTCTCGAACACATCCGCCGTGTAGGTGCCATAGCAGCCCGCGTTCATCCGCACCGCCCCACCGATGCTGCCGGGAATGGTGCGCAGAAACGTCAGATCCAGACCCGCCTCCGCCGCGCGCCTGGCCACATGCGCATCCAGCGCAGCCCCCCCGGCTGTCACCTGCGTGCCATCAATCTCGATCCCGTTGAACCCGCGCCCCAGCCGGATCACCACCGCACGCAGGCCCCCGTCGCGCACAATGAGGTTGCTGCCCACGCCCATCGGAAACACCGGCACGCCCGGGTCCAAAGCGGCCAGAAACGCGCTCAGATCCTCCACATCCGCAGGCTGAAACAGCCAATCCGCCGGCCCGCCCACGCGCAACCACGTCAGCGCCGACAAATCCCGGTCCGGCGTCAGCCGCCCGCGCACATCTGGAAGGTCATAGCTCATCCCCGCGCCATCGCGCGGCAACGGCCCAAGGTCAAGCCCACGCTCACGCCCGCCCGCTCCAGCGCCGCAGGAACCACGCCAGCACGCCGCCCGCGATCAGCCCCGCGCAGATCATCGCACTGCCCAGCCACGCCAGCAGGATCGTCACCTCCTGCGGTGTCGCGACAAGGCCCGCAAGGAACACCGCCCCCGCAACGCCCGTGACCGCCGCCAGCACCTGCCACCGCCGCGCCCAGCCCAGCGCACAGCCCAGCGCCGTCCCCAGCCCCAGCATCAGCGCCACGGCCCAGCTCACAGCCCCAGCCTCCGCCGCACCCAGCGGCCCAGATAGATCACCGGCCAGCGCAACAGGCTCATCCCCGCCGCCAGCACCAGCAAGCCGATCCACGGCCCGTGCTGGTACGTCACAAAGCCCAACAACGGGATGCCCACCGCGATCAGCCCATAGGCAAAGCGCCAATGATAATCCCGGCTCGGCACCATGGCCCCCAGATTGGCCGCAATGGCCCACAGGCACGCCAACGTCAGCGACAGCGTCATCGATCAAACTCCGGTGGCAATTGCGGGTCCTGCCCGCGCAGTTTCGCCCAGAAATAGCGCAGCGGGTTGCGGAACATCGACACAAACGCCGCCAACGCCAACAGCCCCGCCCACCACGCGTACCCGATCCCGATCCACAGGATCAAAACCGGCGCGAGCATCAGCAATGCCACCCCCGGCACATACTGATATCGCATCGGCAACATGGCGACCGCCGTGGCCGCAAAGACCCACGCGATGCAAAGCAGGGGAAGGGTCATGGGTGCATCATCCTGTCCAACACTCCGGCACAGCCACTGCATGCGCCAACCAATCGCAACCGTTTCAAAACAACTCCGCCTTCAAAGTCTGCCACAAGGCCCACAGGCCTTTGACGATCTTCACATCCTTCAACAAGCGGTCTGAAACCGCCCGCAACGTCCCCGCATGATCCCGCGCCGACGCGCCATAGAGCGCGACCGACACCGTCAGCAGCGCAAAGCGGTAGTTCATGTCACGCTCAAAGCTCGACCGCGCCTCACCGCTTGCCGAGGCATGCTGGCGCAAGCTGCGCTCGATCTCGTCGGCAAGGCTCATCAGCACGCGCACATCCTCCGGCGCCAGCGCCGTCAACTCCGGCCCATGCGCCTGCGCCTCCATGTCCCGCAGAACGACACGCACCTCGTTCAGATATTCCCAAGCGTTCGTCTCCGGCTCCAGCTCCAGTTCCTCAAGCGGGGCAAAGCGCAACAAGGTCTGCCCAAAGTAGCAGCGCACCAGCGACAGCAGATCATCCACGATCTGATCCAGCCGCTTGGCCGCCAGATTGCCGAACTCGCGTCGCGTCGCCTCGTCCTGAGCGGCTTCCTGCAAAAACTCCCCGAACTTGACGATCTTGCCAACGTTTAACGACTGCAACTGCCGCGCCTTGGAAAACTCTTCCAGCAGGCTCTCCAGTTCCAACCCGACCAGCCCCGCGCCCTGCATCGCGGTCCCCTCGCGCCGCAACCCTTCGGCCATCCGCTCAATATTCTCGCGCATCTCCTCGGCCTCATCGAGAAAGCGCGACAGTGTCTCCTCGTCCTCAAGCTGCGCGATGTCGCTGGCAAAAGGCACCATCTTCATCAAGCGAAGCACCTTGTCGAAAGCGAAATCCGACAGCGCTGCGGAGAGGACGGTTTCAGCTTTGATTAGTTCGATTGGATCAGCCCGCCCCGCCGCATCCTCCCGCTCATAAATCTCGAGCAACGGATCAAACCGCGGCAGCACCAAGGCCGGATCGCCTTCGATCTCCTCTTGGGTCAGGGTGTCGAGGATTTTGGCGAGTGCGGCGGCTTGGATATTGCGCCCGGCGCGGACGCGTTCGTACCACAGGATGAAGACGCGCCAATCGGCGGCGGGGTCGTCTTCGAAGGCGGATTTGGCCTGCGTCCACGCACCCGCTATAGAGGCGCGTTCGTACAAACGGTCCCAAAGCGGAGGCAACGCACCGCGTGGATCGTCTAAAAAGTGGCGCAGATCTTCCCGAACCCAATCGAAAGCGGGGGCTTCGGCGGCGGGTAGGTCGTCGGCGAAGTTGGCGGCGCTGTCAGCGGATTGGATGGCAGAGTAGGTCGCATCGGTGCCAGCGGCGGCGAGAACGGCGGCGGTGGCGGCGTGGGCGGCGTTTATGTCGTCGGTAAGTGAGGCTTTTGCAATATTGGCGGCGGCGGCGGTCGCGGCGGCGTTGGCGGCGTTT
>JBCBAV010000037.1:0-29712 GCA_038532285.1 Pseudomonadota bacterium
CTATTTGGGTGGTAAAATACCCACCCATAAGTATGGAATACGGCGGTATACGCGAATTTGCACCGCTAAATTGGGTAGTTTTTTACGATTAACCAAACGTTATCAAAGGGTTGAAGAGGGCAGGTCATGACCATCGACATCGTGCTGGGCGACAGCAATCCGCTGGTCCTTGCCGCCCTCGCTGAAATCATCGAACGCGACGCGCGATTCTCATTGGTGGCCACAGCTTCAACGGCCGAAGGGTTCCTGAGCACCGTCATGCGTATTCCAGTGCAGGTCGGCGTGATCGACTGGTCCCTTCCCGCGTTGGGTGGCGCCAAGCTGATCGAGGTGCTCCGCGAACAACCCAACCCACCGCGCATCGTGGTCTATGCCAAGGACACAGGCGACCTGCCCCGGCTGGCCATGTCGGCGGGTGCCGCCGCCTTTGCCCCAAGGTCAAGCGAGGCGGAGCAACTGCTTGACATCTGCGTGGATGTCGCCGCCGGGCGCATGGTGTTTCCATTCCTCGACGTGCGCGATCTTCAAAGCGATCCGATCCTGCAACTGTCACGCAAGGAACGTGCGATGCTGCAGGCGCTGTCCAAGGGGCTCACCAATCGTGAACTGTCAAAAGAACTTGGGATCAGCGTCAACACGGTGAAATTCCACCTGTCCAACCTTTACGAAAAACTCAGCGTCAAGAACCGCGCACAGGCCATCGCCTTCTACTATTCATCTCGCCTTGCCATCGAGCCGCCAAACGACGGCGGTATGCCCAGATAGACCGAGACAGCGCTTGACAGAATCTTGCGCCACGGACCATCTGAAGCGAAATCTTCGATCTCGAAAGGCGGTCCCTCATGTCCTTCCACTCCGTGCAGCAAGCCCCCGGCAGGCTAAACCGATCCGAACTGGCCGTCCCCGGCAGCCAGCCGCAAATGTTTGAAAAGGCCGCGAAATCGGATGTCGATGTAATCTTTCTCGATCTCGAGGACGCAGTGGCCCCGGACGAAAAGGAACAAGCGCGCAAGAACATCATAAAGGCGCTGAACGAGATCGATTGGGGCACGAAATCCATGTCGGTGCGGATCAACGGGCTCGACACGCATTACATGTATCGTGACGTGGTGGACGTGGTGGAACAGGCGGGCGAGCGGCTTGATCTGATCATGATCCCCAAGGTGGGCACGGCGGCGGATGTCTATGCCGTCGACATGATGGTGACCCAGATCGAAGACGCGATGGGCTACAAGACGCGGATCGGGTTCGAGCACATCATCGAAACCGCGTTGGGGATGCAAAACGTGAGCGAGATCGCGGGCGCGTCCCCCCGCAACGAAAGCCTGCATTTCGGTGTCGCCGATTACGCCGCGTCGATGCGCGCGCGCACCACGGTGATCGGCGGCGTGAACGAGCATTATTCCGTGCTGACGGACCCCAATGCCGACGGGGCGCGCGCCACGCATTGGGGCGACATGTGGCATTCGGCCATCGCCAACATGGTCGTCGCGGCCCGCGCCAACGGCCTGCGCCCCATCGACGGCCCGTTTGGCGATTTTTCGGATCCCGACGGTTACCGCGCCGCCGCCTACCGTGCCGCTGTGCTGGGATGCGAAGGCAAATGGGCCATCCACCCCAGCCAAATCGCGCTCGCCAACGAAGTGATGAGCCCGTCGGACGCCGAGATCGAGAAAGCGAACCGCATCCTTGCGGCCATGGCCGAGGCCGAGGCTGCGGGCAAGGGCGCCGTCAGCCTTGACGGGCGGCTGATCGACTATGCGTCGATCCGGCAAGCGGAGGTACTGGTACAAAAGGCAAAACAGATTTCCGGCGGCTGAGCCCGGACGCCTTGGCGCGTGGCCCCCGCGGCCTAGGTTCTGGCCTCCGACCAAAAGGCTTGCCCCCAGTGACCACCGCCCTTCTGATCCTGCCCAACCAGCTTTTCGACCCGCATCCCGGCCTGGACGAAGACCCGAAACGCGTGGTGCTGTTCGAGGACCCGCTGTTTTTCGGCGACGCGCAGTACCCGGCCACCTTTCACAAGCAAAAGCTGTGGCTGCACCGGGCGAGTATGGCGCGCTTTGCCAAGTCGTTGGAAAATCAGGATATTGATGTCGAGATCAGCGGCTATGAGAAGCGCGCGGACGCCTGCGCGCGACTGCTGAAACGGCTGGCAGACGACGGAATCACCCGCATTGTCATGACCCACCCCACCGATTTCACCGCCGAACGACGCCTTGAAACGGCGGCCAAGGATCTGGACCTGACCCTCAGTTACCTCGACACCCCGCTGTTCCTGAACACCCAAGGCGACAATTCGGCGTGGGCCGAGGGGCGCAAGCGGTGGTTCATGGCGGAGTACTATAAATCCCAGCGGCGGCGGCTCGACGTGCTGGTCCAGGACGACGAACCGGTGGGCGGGCAGTGGAGCTTTGACGAGGACAATCGCAAGAAGGTGCCCAAGAAGCTGTTGGACCAGTTGCCGGTACTCGACTGGCCGCAACACGACGAAATTGATGAAAACGCCCGCCAAATTGTACAAAACGACTTTCCCGATGCATGGGGGTCGCTGGACACGCTGTACTATCCCACATCGCACGATGCAGCGGCGCGCTGGCTGGACCAGTTCATGGAACGGCGATTTGCGGAATTCGGCGACTACGAGGACGCGATCGTCGAAGGCGAAAGCTGGCTGTGGCACGCGGTGCTGACCCCGGCGCTGAACATCGGCTTGCTGACACCGCAGCAGGTGCTGGATGCCGCCCTTGACGCGGGAAAGAAGCGCGACATCCCGCTCAACTCGCTCGAAGGGTTCGTGCGCCAGATCATCGGCTGGCGCGAGTTCATGCGCGCCACCTACGAGGCGTTGGGTGTGAAGATGCGCACCACGAACCACTGGAAGCACACCCGCAAGATGCCCGCCAGCTTTTACGACGGCACCACCGGCATCGACCCCATCGACGACACGATCAAACGCATCCTCGACACCGGCTATTGCCACCACATCGAACGGTTGATGGTTCTGGGCGGATTCATGTTCCTGTGCGAGATCGACCCCGACGAGGTGTATCGCTGGTTCATGGAGATGTTCATCGACAGCTATGATTGGGTGATGGTGCCCAACGCCTATGCCATGAGCCAGCATGCCGATGGCGGGCAGATCACGACCAAGCCGTATTTTTCCGGCTCAAACTATGTCCGCAAGATGAGCCATTGGGGCAAAGGCGATTGGGCAGATGCGTGGGATGGCCTCTATTGGCGGTTCATCATCAATCACGCGGACGAGTTGGCCAGCAATCCCCGATGGGCGATGATGTGCCGGACAGCGCAGCGGATGAAGGACGAGACGCGCGAGGCGCATCTGGCCAACGCCGAGGCATTCCTGAAGACGCTTTAGCCCGCCGCCCACGGCCCGTGTTGCGGGCCATCGCGGTCCAGCCGTTCGAACCCGTGCGCCCCAAAGATGTCGCGCAGCGCCTGGATCAGGTCCGTGGTGCCGCGGGCCTGGCTGGTTTCATCGAACCAAGACACCGCCGAGGACAGTGCGGGCACCGGGATGCCCGCCATCACCGCTGTTGATACAACCCGGCGCAGGGCGCCGATGTTGTCGCGCAGGATGGCGGCAAAGTGGTCCGACAGCACCAGCCGGCCCAGTGGCAAGTCGCTACGGAACGCGGTGGCGAAATCATCCAGCATGGCCGAGCGGATGATACAGCCCGCGCGCCAGATCTCGGCGATGCGAGCATAATCGAGATCCCATGCAAACTCGTCCGACGCGGCCTTGAGAATGCGGAACCCCTGCGCATAGGCCAACACGCGACCGACGATCAGTGCCGCTTCGAGATCGGCCTCGTCAAACTGGGCCGGCCCCCGGCCCTGAGGAGCCAAAATCCCTTCGGCCCTAAGCCGCACGGGCCGTTCCGAGGACAGCACCCGCGCGCCCACCGCCGCCTCGATGATCGACGCGGACTGTCCTAGCCGGATCGCTTCGATCACGGTCCAGCGCCCGGTGCCCTTTTGCCCCGCCTGATCGACGATCAGGTCGACCATCGCCGTGCCGGTGTCGGGATCGACGGCAGCCAGCGCCGTGCCAGCAATCTCGATCAGGTAGCTTTCCAGCGGGCCGTCATTCCAGCGCTGAAACAGTGGCGCGATGTCCGCGGCGCTGCGCCCCTCGCCATCGCGCAACAGGCCGTAGACCTCGGCGATCATCTGCATGTCGGCATATTCGATGCCGTTGTGCACGGTCTTGACGAAGTGTCCTGCCCCATCGGGGCCGAGGTGTGCAACGCAGGGATCGTCCCGATACTTGGCGGCGATGGCTTCGAACACCCGGCGCAGACCGCTCCAGATATCGGGCGAGCCGCCGACCATCATCGACGGGCCGTGGCGCGCGCCCTCTTCGCCGCCGCTGACACCGATGCCGAGATAGCCAAAGCCCGCCGCCTCGACCCGCTTGGTGCGTGCCTGGGTATCGCGGAAATCGCTATTGCCGCCGTCGATGATCGTATCGCCGGGGGAAAGATGCGGCAGCAGCGCGTCAATCGACGCCTCGACCGCAGCACCTGCGGGCACCAGCATGATGATTGCGCGGGGCGCTTGCATCATCGCCACAAGGTCCGCCACATCGTCGGCCTTGGCAAAGTGCTGCGACAGCGGCCCGGCGCGGTCGACCAGCGCGTCAACCGCGTCACCGTCGAGGTTATACAGTGCGATGTCATATCCGTTCTCGGCGATGTTCTGGGCAAGTGCTGCCCCCATCGTTCCCACGCCGATCAGACCCAGCGAAACCGTTGTCATGCCCATCCCCTTGCCGCATGCGTTGCGCCATTCATGCGGCATTCGCCGCGCGCTGGCTAGGGGCAAGGGGTCAGTACACGTCCCGTTGATAGCGGCGCGCATCGCGCAGGGCGTCGACATATGCAATCGCGGCCTCGCGGTCCTTTTGCCCGTGTTCGGCGACGATATCAACGAGGGCGGCGTGCACGTCCTTGGCCATCCGGTTGGCGTCGCCGCAGACATAGAGATGCGCGCCCTGTTCGAGCCAGGCATAAAGCTCCGCGCCCGCGTCGCGCATGCGGTCCTGAACATAGATCTTGTCCGCCTGATCACGGCTGAAGGAGACGTCGAGCCGGCTGAGTGTGCCGGATTTCAGCCAGTCCTGCAGTTCAACCTGATAGAGGAAATCCTGCGTGAAATGCGGGTTGCCGAAAAAGAGCCAGCTTTGACCTGTCGCCGCTTGCGCCTCGCGGTCCTGCAGAAAGGCGCGGAAGGGCGCGATGCCGGTGCCTGGACCGATCATGATCACGGGCGTGTCCGCATCGGCGGGCAGCCGGAACAGATCGTTCTGTTCGACATAGACGCGGACGGTATCGCCCTCGGCCAGACGACGGCCGAGATGGCCCGAGGCACCGCCCAGATGGGTGTGATCCTCGGCGTCCCATTCCACGACACCGACTGTCAGGTGCACCTCGTCCTCGACCTCGGATTGGCTGGACGCGATGGAATAAAGCCGCGGCTGCATCTTGCGCAGGCAGTCGGCCAGTGCCTGCGGGGCGATGTCATGCGGGTGTGCGCGCAGGATGTCGTAGATCTGGCGCGGCTCGATGTAGGCGCGCAGGGCCGCCTTGTCCTCGGCCAACGCGGTCAATGTCGCGTCGCCCGTGGCAGCGGCAAATTTTTCAACGAAGCCGGGGTAGGATTGGGTCAGTTCCAGATCTTCGATCAGCGCGTCGCGCAGGGGTTTGCGCACCTCGCCCAGCGTGATGTCCGCGTTGCCGTCCACGCCGAGGAGCGCCAGCACGGCGTCGATCTCTTCCGCGTCGTTGTGGAAATAGACACCCAACGCATCGCCCGGCTGGTAGGTCAGGCCCGAGCCGTCGAGCGACAGTTCGACATGCCGCACATCGCGCGTGCTGTCGCGCCCAGTGATTTTCTGAACGCCAAGCACTTCGGCGACAAACGGGTTTTTCTTGGTAAAGGCTGAAACCTGGGGGGCGGCCAGACCGGGCATGGGCACCACGTTGGACGGGGTCGCCGCCTTGTCCATCTCGGGTTCGAACACGTCCAGCGCGCCGTCGATCCATGCCGGCGTATGGTCGTCATAGTCCACGTCCAACAGGGCGCGCTCGACCACAACCGTGGCGCCAAGTGCCACCAGCCGTTCTTCGAAATCCACGGCGTTCTGGCAGAACTGTTCATACGAGCTGTCGCCCAGACCCAGAACCGCGATTTGCGCGCCGTCGACCCGAGGCGCCTTCTTGGACGCCAGAAAATCGAACAGCTTTTGCGCAGGCTCGGGCGGTTCGCCTTCGCCGTAGGTGGAGGTGACGATGGTCAGGAACTTTTCGTCCTTGATCTTGGCGGGCTTGTAGCTGCCCATGTCGATGACCTGCACGTCGAGGCCGCGCGCGCGGGCCTTGTCGCCCAGTTCCTGGGCCACGTGTTTGGCGTTGCCGGTTTGCGAACCATAAAGGATCGTCAGCGGCGCGCCGACCGCTGCCGGGGCCGCTGTGGGGGCCGAGGACGCGCTGCCCAGCGCGGAGGAGGCGAGGTATCCGCTGATCCACGCCTGTTGCAGCGGCGACAGCGCGCTGTTCAGTTGGTCGAACTGTTTGGCCTGATCCGGCGACAGCGGATTGATGCCTTGGGGCAGTTGGTTCAGCATGTCGGGCCTTCCTGTTCTACATGCAGCCCGCATTCGCGGACCTGGCCAAAGAAACGGGTGTCTTCTTCGGACATCCCGTCCTCGAGTTTCGTGGTGGTGTGGGTGTCGCCGACGCTCACGTACCCTTCGTCCCAGAGCGGGTGGTACGGCAGGTCATGCGCCTTGAGATAGCGGTGCACGTCGCGGTTGGTCCAATCGACGATGGGGTGGAATTTCACGCGCCCATGCTGAAACTCGAGGATCTTGCGCGCCGCACGGCTGCCTGATTGCACGCGGCGCAACCCGCTGTACCAGGTGCCTGCGCCCACATCGCTCATGGCGCGCTGCATAGGTTCGACTTTGTTGATGGCGTTGTATTTCTTGATGCCCTCGGCGCCCTGCTGCCACAGCTGGCCAAACCGCGCCTCTTGCCATGCAGGCGTCATGTCGGCGCGAAAGACGAGCAGGTTCAGGTCCAGCCGTTCGGTCATCTCGTCGACAAAGCGGTAGGTTTCGGGAAACAGGTACCCGGTGTCAAACAGCAGGACGGGGATGTCCGGCACGGCCTGCGTCATCAGATGCAGCATGACCGCCGACTGGATGCCAAAGCTGGACGACAGCACGTGGTCGCGGGGCAGGTTTTCCAGCGCCCATGCCACGCGCGCGGCCGCCCCCTGCCCCTCAAGCCAGGTGTTGGCCGTTGTGAACACTTTGGGTCCTGTGGTGGCCGGATCGTTTTGTGCAACTGCGGACATGCGCCCCTCCGATCAGGCGTGAAAGTCGGTCTTGGACACTTTGACCTCGGCCACGACGCCGGCGCGGATGGTGAAATCCCCGAAGCCTTCGCCATCTTCACGCTCAGTTACCCAGCGGCCGATCAGGCCGTCGAGTTCCTCGGTGATCCGCTCGTGCGAGACGTTTTCAAGGTGTAGCTTTGGCACGCGCGTGCCGATGCGGTTGCCGCCAAGGTAGAGGTTGTATTTGCCCGGCCCTTTGCCCACGAGGCCCACCTCGGCCAGCATCGCCCGCCCGCAGCCGTTGGGGCAGCCGACGACACGCAGGATGATGTGGTCGTCCGCCACGCCGTGCTTGGTCAGCAACCCTTCGACCGACGCAACGAGGTCGGGCAGGAACCGCTCCGCCTCGGCCATTGCAAGGGGGCATGTCGGCAGCGCCACGCAGGCCATCGAGTTTTTGAGCTGCGGTGTCATCAGATCGTCGATCAGGCCGTGGTCGCGTGCAATCGCCTCGATCTCGTCGCGCTGGTCGGCGGGCACGCCCGCGATCACCAGGTTCTGGTTCGCGGTCATGCGGAAATCGCCCTGGTGAATTTCGGCAATCTTGCGCAGGCCGGTCTTGATCGGGCGGCCCTCGAAATTCTTGATCCGTCCATTGAGGATGAAGAGCGTCAGATGATGCTTGCCATCGACACCTTCGACCCAGCCAAAGCGGTCGCCGCGGGCGGTAAATTCGTAGGGTCGCGACGGGGCAAAGGTGACCCCGGCGCGCGCTTCGACCTCCGCCTTGAAGGTCTCCACGCCGACCCGGTCGAGGGTGTATTTCGTCTTGGCATTCTTGCGGTTGACCCGGTTGCCCCAGTCGCGCTGCACGCTGACCACGTGTTCGGCGATGACCAGCGTGTGTTCGAGCGGGATGAACCCGAAATCGGACGCGGTGCGGGGATAGGTGCCCGTATCCCCGTGGGTCATGGCCAGACCGCCGCCCACCAACACGTTCCAACCAATCAGTTTGCCACCTTCAGCAATCGCCACGAAATTCAGGTCGTTGGCGTGCACATCCACCTCGTTGTTGGGCGGAATGCTCACGGTCGTCTTGAACTTGCGCGGTAGATACGTGTCACCGAGGATCGGCTCTTCGGTCGTCTTTACCTTTTCGCCGTCCAGCCAGATCTCCGCATAGGCTTTGGTCTTGGGCAAGAGATGCTCGGAGATGCGCTTGGACCATTCATAGGCTTCGGCGTGCAGTTTGGATTCCACTGGGTTCGTGGTGCACAGCACGTTGCGGTTCACGTCGCCGGCAGTCGCGATGCTATCGATACCGGCAGCATTGATGACCTTGTGCATGTTCTTGATGTGCGGCTTGAGCACTCCGTGAAACTGGAATGTCTGCCGCGTGGTCAGACGGACCGAGCCGTACATCGTGTTCTCTTCGGCGAACTTCTCGATCACCAGCCACTGTTCGGGCGAGATGATGCCGCCGGGCATGCGCGCGCGCAGCATGACGTTGTGCAGCGGCTCCAGCTTTTGCGCCGTGCGCTCGGCCCGGATGTCGCGGTCGTCCTGCTGGTACATGCCGTGAAAGCGGATCAGCTGAAAGTTGTCGGGCGTGAAGCCACCGGTGATCCGGTCCTGCAGATCCTCGGTGATGGTGCCGCGCAGGAAGTTGCTTTCGCGCTTCATCCGTTCGTTGTCGGCAAGGGTGCCGTCGACGATCAGGGGGCCTTTGGCAGTGTCATCCAGCATGGGGGAACCTTTGGCTTTTGGACGCAGGTGTCCTGTCCGGCGACCATTGAGGTCGCCGGTCAGGGTCGTTTGAAGTGTCGGTCAGGTCAGATCAGGAAGGATCAGCCGTCGTGCGCAGGTAGGGCAGCACTTTTTCAAAGCTGCCGAACTTGGCGGTGGCATCCTCGTCCGACACTGTCGCGGGGATGATCACGTCGCCGCCGGGGGTCCAGTTGGCGGGCGTGGCGACGCCCTTGCCGATCGAAGTCTGCAGCCCGTCGAGCGCGCGCAGGATTTCGGCAAAGTTGCGGCCCACGGTCATCGGGTAGGTCATCGACAGCTTCAGCTGCTTGTCCGGCCCGATGATAAAGACCGAGCGCACGGTGGCGCTGTCGGCGGGGGTGCGACCGTCGGGCAGATACGCCTCGGCGGGCAGCATGTCGAACGCCTTGGACACTTCGAGCCCGTCATCTGCGATGATCGGGAAACCGGCCTTGGCGCCGCCATAGCTTTCGATATCGCCCTTCCACTTCTTGTGGTCCTCGACACCGTCGACGGACACGCCGATCACCTTGGTGCCGCGCTTTTCCCATTCGTCGGCCAGTTGGGCGACCGCGGAAAATTCGGTGGTGCAAACGGGTGTAAAATCCTTGGGGTGCGAAAAGAGGATCGCCCAGCTGTCGCCGACAAAGTCATGCAGGCTGATTGTGCCCTGGTCGGTGGTGACCGTCAGGTCGGGGATTGTGTCGTTGATACGCAGGGACATGTGTCTTTCCTTGAATTCATATGTTTGGGCAAACCTAACCTGCACGCGCCAAGCATTCAATTTGGCCGGTGCAATTAGGAACGCTGTCACACCGTTGCGCCGAAAATGGAACCAACGTGCCGGATTTTTGGCTGCACCGGGGTGTCTGTTTGGCCTTAGGCGGGGTCAGCTGTTCATGCTGAGCAAGACCTGAATGTCACGCTGGCCCAAATGGGCCGTCAATTCGCGTTCCTCGCCGTTGAGTGTGTCTGCCTTCGCGATGCGTTCGTGCAGCAGGCGCGCGATGTGGCTGGTGGGCTGGTAGTACAGGTCCGGATGCTCGCGCCCGAGGTCGCGCACCATCCGTTCGAGCAGCCGTTTGACTTTTTCTCCGCTCAGGTCTTCTTTTTTGTCTTCCAGCATTATGTGCCTCTCCTACCCGGCGGTCAGGTAGCCCGCGCAGGGAGCGAGAAAAGGAGACGTCATGGCGTGGTTGGCAAAGGTGTTGGGTCCAGCGGGCGCGATTGTCGATGCGGTCGACACGACGGTCGCGGCAGACATGGACGCGCAACTGCAAGTGCTGGACAAGGATCCGTACCTTGCCATTGCAGACGGTGACCTGCGCCTGATCTCGGTCTTTGACGATCTGAAATACGACCGATCGGATGCCGACATGCTGTCGGGCCCGATGCGCAAGCGGATCGTTGCGGCATTGAAACCGCTGGGATTTGTGCAGCGCACCGGGTCGATGATCGAGAACCGCGCCACGGGCGTGCGTATGCATCTGCCCAAGGCGCATGCGCTCGGGGCGTCGCCCTTTGACGTGACGCGCTACACCGCCCGGGGGCCGCAGGACTACTTTGTTCTCACGCCGACACAGGCCGCGGCGCGGATCATTGATCACTACGACGTCGACACTGCCGTGGAGCGGATCAAGGCGCTGATCGTGCGCCAGCCCATAAACCTGATGCGCCTCGGTGATCATCTGGAACGCAAGGAAAGCCACATCGCATTTGAACGCGCGGTCGGGCACCTGAAATACGTCCAGCGCGAGGCGGTCGAGTCCGATCCGCTGCGCACCCGCCGCGCCCTGCGATAGCGATCACGCCACATCTCCAAAAAAACACACTACCTGAGCGCTTTTGTCCGAGTTGTCACGCTGGAAGTTGCGCGCCAAAACTGCATATCACGGATCAAAGACAATCTGGGCTTCCCCGCGCGCGGGCGAGCCTTCGAAACCCAAGGAAGCCACACCCCTATTCGCGACGCGAAGTGTACATCTGTTTTGACAGAGCCGTAGACTCAAGTGTAAATTTAAGTTTACATACGATCTGTCAACCGCAAGGATAGGGCGACGAACAGGACCGAATCTGATGAAGAACCGTGCGCAGGAAATCACCCCCATTCCAACCGAATGGATCGGCCCCATCGCCATCACCGGCAACGTGATGAACCAAGAGCAGGCCGTGCCCATGGCCACCTACGAAACCCCGCTGTGGCCCTCCACGGGCCGGGGCGCTCGGGTGTCACGGCAAGCGGGTGGTGTGCGCTGCACGCTGGTGGACGAACGCATGACCCGGTCGGTCGCCGTGCGGGCGGCCAATGGTGAGGAAGCATACAAGGCGTGGCAGTCGATCTCGGCCCGTCAGGACGAAATCCAGCAAGTGATCTCGACCACCTCGCGCTTTGCCAAGCTGGTGGACATGAACCGCCAGATCGTCGGCAACCTGCTTTTCATCCGTTTTGAATGCGCCACGGGCGACGCGTCGGGCCACAACATGGTCACCGGTGCTGCCGATGCGCTATTGGGCTGGATCCTGAACGAATACCCGCAGCTGGAATACGCCACCATCTCGGGCAACATGTGCACCGACAAGAAGGTGAGCGCCGTCAACGGCCTTTTGGGGCGTGGCAAGTACGTCGTGGCCGAAATGGAGATCAGCCGCGAGCTCTGCACCCGACAATTGCGCACCACGCCCGAAAAAATCGCGCAGCTGAACCTGGAAAAGAACCTGATCGGCGGCGTTGTCGCGGGCAGCCTGCGCAGTGCGAACGCGCATTTTGCCAACATGCTGTTGGCCTTCTACCTCGCCACCGGGCAGGACGCGGCAAACATCATCGAGGGCAGCCAGGGCATGGTCCATGCCGAAGCGCGCCCCGACAGCTTATATTTCTCGTGCACGTTGCCGAACCTGATCGTGGGTTCCGTCGGCTCGGGCAAGGGCAATGAGGTGGTCGAGCAAAACCTCGCGCGGCTGGGCTGCAAGGAAGATCGCGAACCCGGCGAAAATGCCCGCCGCCTTGCCGTGCTGTGTGCGGCCACCGTCCTGTGTGGCGAGCTGTCGCTGATGGCCGCGCAAACCAACCCGGGTGAGCTGATGCGCACCCACTTCAAGATGGAGCGTGGCTGACGCGCGCCCAAACGGGAGACGACCATGACACCAGTCGGCATCGACAAGATCAGCTTTTACGTGCCCCAGCACTATGTCGCCCTCGACACGCTGGCCGAGGCGCAAGGCATCGACCCCGAGAAATTCTCTCGCGGGATCGGGCAGAACAAGATCGCGATCCCAAGCCATGACGAAGACATCGTCACGCTGGCCGCAGAGGCCGCATCGCACATCGTGTCCGAAGAAGACATGGACGCCATCGATACAGTGCTGTTTGCCACGGAAACCGGGATCGACCAGTCCAAGGCGGCGGGAGTTTACGTTCATGAACTGTTGAAAATGCCCAGCCGCTGCCGCGTGGTTGAACTGAAACACGCGTGTTACTCCGGTACCGCGGCGCTGCAACTGGCTCTTGGCCACGTGACCCGCAAACCCAATCGCAAGGTGCTGGTCATCGCCTCTGACATCTCGCGCTATGACCTCGACAGCCCGGCCGAAGCCACGCAGGGCTGCGGCGCCGTGGCGTTTCTGGTCTCGGCAGAGCCAAAACTGCTCGAAGTCGAGCCCGCGTCGGGCTGCCATTCCGAGGACATCATGGACTTCTGGCGGCCCAACTATCGCAAGACACCACTGGTCGACGGCAAGTTTTCGACCATCAAGTACCTCAGCGCGCTGGCGGGTGCGTGGGATGACTATCAGCTGAACGAAGGCCGCGCATTCAACGAACTGGCCCAATTCTGCTACCATCTGCCTTTCACCCAAATGGGAACCAAGGCGCACCGCCGCCTGTGTTCCATCAACAAGGCGCAGAATGACCCCGGCGCGACCGAGCCGGGCATGATCTACAACCGCGAGGTCGGCAACTGCTATGCCGCATCGCTGTATCTGTCCCTGACTTCGACCCTCGAAAACGCAGCCGAAGACCTGACGGGCCGATCCATCGGACTGTTCTCGTATGGCTCGGGTGCGGTTGCAGAATACTTTGCAGCCAAGGTCCTGCCACGCTACCGAGAGCGGCTGATGCCCGCCCTGCATTCCAGCCTGCTGGAAGACCGCGTCAGCCTCGGCTATGACGACTACCGCGCGATGTGGCACGTGCCTGACCCGCAGGACGGGCTGGCTCACATCATGCCGAACGCAGCACGGGGCCGGTACCGCCTGGCAATGATCGATGAGCACAAGCGCCATTACGAAGCCGCCTGACGCCACCGGTGCGCGTGCACCGGGCAAACTGATCCTGTCGGGTGAACACTCCGTCGTTTACGGCGCTCCTGCCCTTGTTGTCGCGATCGAGCGGCACATCGAGGTATGGTTCACGCCGCTGCACAAGACCGGCGGTCTGGCCACGGCGTTCGAGACGCTGGCGCCGCGCTCGTTCTACCCGTTCGACGTGCTCAAAGGGTTCAAGGACAGCCTCGACCGCCGCTTTGACGAATTCATGCGCGGTGACCTGCCGGTGCAAAAGATCCTGAGCCGCCCCGATGATCTTGCGATCTACACACTGACGACGCTGCTGCCAATGCTGCCCGCGCCGGGCACGTCAGGGCGTCTGCCCACGCCCGGGCAACTGTCGAGCCGCAGTGATATGCCGCTGGGCGCAGGGATGGGATCATCTGCGGCGGTGGTGGCCGCAACAGTGGTCCTGTACGAACATCTGCTCGGCCTGCCGCAGTCCGCTCAGGACCGGTTTGCCAAGGTAAGGTTCTGCGAACGCCTGCAACACGGCAAAGGCAGCGCGATTGATGCGTCCGCTGTGGTGTTCGGCGGCATGAACCGCGTGCACGGCGACGACATACGCCAGATCGCCCTGCCGACCGATCATTCATTGGCGCGCTCGGATGGTTGGTACTGGGTACTGCACGGTACACCGCAATCGAAAACCGGCGAATGTGTCGCTCGGGTGCGTGCGGGCCATGGCCACAACGCCATGCTCTGGCAGGAGTTCGAAGAAGTCACCGCCCGGTTCGAACAGGTTCTCGCCAGCGACAGCAATCCCCGCGAGGTTATTTCGGAAAACCAGCGGCTGCTGGAACATATCGGTGTGGTGCCAACGCCATCGGCCCGGTTCGCAGCCGCAGTCCGGGACAGCGGCGGAGCCGCCAAGATCTCGGGCGCCGGGGCAGTCGCGGGTGAGATGGGCGGTGCGATGCTGGTCTATCATCCCGACCCCGACGCCATGGCCGCGCTGATGACCAGGTACCCCGACCGCACCTGGGACAAGCTGCACGTGGCGCAGGACGGCGCGCATCTTTGGCCCGCCGAGGCGCAGATGGCGGCCGCCCAGTAATGAGCACGGCCCGCACTGCGTCGGCCCCCGGTTCGATCATGATCACGGGAGAACATGCCGTGGTGCAGGGGTATCCGGCAATAGTCGCAGCCATCGCCCAGCGTGTCACAGTGCGTTTGCGCGAGGTGGCAGGCGGCGCGCTGAGCATCACGTCGGAGATTGCGCCGCCGCAAACAGTCTCGCTGGATGCGCTGGTGGCCGAAGGCCTCTACCGCTTTGTCATCGCGGCGGTGGCGTGGCACGGTATGGAATTTGCAGGGCTGGAGATCGACATCCGGTCTGACATTGACCCGACGCTGGGTCTTGGCTCTTCTGCTGCGGTCACGGTCGCCGCGCTGGCCGCGCTGCGCGGCGCGGCACCGGATGCGCTGCACGCCGACGCGCTCGCCATCATCCGTGCGTTGCAGGGCCGCGGCAGCGGCGCCGACCTCGCCGCCAGCTTGCGCGGCGGGTGCCTGGCGTATGAGGTCGGCGATTCCGCCACGTTCGGCCCGCTGCCCCTGCCCCCGGCACTCAGCCTGTTCAATGTCGGTTACAAGACCCCGACCGGGGAAGTGCTCGCCCGTGTCGCCGCAGCACAGGCAGAAGACCCTGCGCGGTACGACGCGCTTTATGCGCAGATGGGCGCCAGCGCGGCCGAGACGATTGCGCGGGTGCAATCTGATGGATGGAGAACGGTCGGCGATGACATTGCACGGTACCAAGACCTGATGGCCGACCTTGGCGTGTCGGACGCCCAGCTCGACGCGGCCATCGCAACCGCCCGGAGCACAGAGTGCGTGATCGGCGCTAAAATCTCGGGCTCAGGCCTCGGGGACTGCGTCGTGGCGCTGGGGGCGGTGCCGCCGGGGTTTGTGCCCGTCACGCTCGATCAAAAGGGGGCTGTAGTCCATGACGACGCCAGCTGAGGTCTTTGCCCGCACGGTCCACGACCGCCTATCGCCGCTGCAGCCGGTGGCGGCCTATGCGCCGTCGAATATCGCGCTGTCGAAATACTGGGGCAAGCGGGATGCCGCCCTGAACTTGCCGCTCAATAGCTCTTTGTCGATCTCGCTGGGCGACTGGGGCACAACGACCACGGTGGGCCCGGCGGAACGTGACACGTTGATATTCAACGACAAACCGCTAGAACCCGACGCCCCCGCCGCGGCAAAGATCTGGCGCTTCGTCGATCACTTTGCCGGACCAGAGCGCGCGCCGCTGGCCATCACAACGTCGAACACGATCCCCACAGCCGCGGGCCTCGCATCCTCCGCCAGCGGCTTCGCCGCCCTCGCCCTCGCGCTCGACGGGGCCTTTGACACAGCACTTGCGCCCGAAACGCTCAGCATGCTGGCGCGCATGGGCAGTGGTAGCGCCACGCGGTCGTTTTGGCACGGCTTTGCCGCGTGGGACAAAGGCCATGCTACGGATGGCCACGACAGTCACGGGCGCAAGGTGACCGCGCACAACACGACGCTGCGCATCGCCATTGCGCCCGTCGACACCGGCCCCAAAGCGCACAGTTCGCGCGACGGGATGAACCATACGGTGGCCACCAGCCCCCTGTTTCCGGCATGGCCCGACCGCGCCGACGCCGACTGCGCGGCGATCGAAGCTGCGGTGACCGATTGGGATTTCAAAACCCTCGGCACGCTTGCCGAAGCGAATGCGCTGGCCATGCACGCCACGATGATGGCCGCCCGACCCGCGCTCACATACCTCAAACCTGGCTCATGGCAGGTGCTCGAAGCGTTGTGGCAAGCACGTGCCCAGGGGCTTGAGGCCTTTGCCACGATGGACGCTGGCGCGAATGTGAAGCTGATCTTTGAAGCGGCAAGCACGGACGACATCGCAGCCGCTTTTCCGCTGGCGCAGATCATCGACCCTTTTGGATCGCCGCAGTCGGTCGGTGTGGTCGCGAATTCCTAACTGTGGAGAACTGATTTCCCGGTGTTTTATCAGATGCTTGCCAGCACTACCTCATACATCACCTGAATAAGAAAAGGGCCGCTGACACACTGCCAACGGCCCCTCGATTTCGTTGATGTGACCGCTTAGTGCAGCAGATCAAACCGGTCGGCGTTCATCACCTTGACCCACGCGGCCACAAAATCGCGCACGAACTTCTCGGCGTTGTCGTCCTGCGCGTAGACCTCGGCATAGGCCCGCAGGATCGAGTTCGAGCCAAAGACCAGGTCCGCGCTGGTGGCGGTGAACTTTGCCTCGCCTGTCGCACGGTCGCGGATTTCATAGGTGCCGTCGGTCAACGGGTGCCAGCTGTAGGACATGTCGGTCAGGTTGACGAAGAAATCGTTCGTCAGCTGCCCGACACGGTCGGTGAACACACCATGCCCATTTCCGTCGTGGTTGGTGCCCAAAACACGCATACCGCCCAAGAGCACGGTCATATCCGCCGCTGTCAGACCGAGCAGTTGTGCCTTGTCCAGCAGCATCTCTTCGGCGCTGACGCTGTAGTCATCCTTTTGCCAGTTGCGGAAGCCATCGGCGAAGGGTTCGAGCACGGCAAAGCTGTCGGCGTCGGTCTGGTCGTCGGTGGCGTCGCCGCGCCCGGGGGTAAAGGGCACCTCGATGTCGTGGCCCGCGGCCTTGATCGACTGCTCCAGACCCACCGAACCGGCCAGCACGATAACGTCAGCAACGGAAGCGCCCGCGGCATCGGCAATCGGTTCCAGCACGCCCAGCACCTTGGCCAGCCGCTCAGGCTCGTTGCCGGCCCAGTCCTTTTGCGGGGCAAGGCGGATGCGGGCGCCGTTCGCCCCGCCGCGCTTGTCGGACCCGCGGAAGGTGCGCGCGCTGTCCCATGCGGTGGCGATCAACTCGTGCGCGGGCAGGCCCGCTTCGGCAATCTTGGCCTTGACTGCGGCCACGTCATAGCCAGTGCTGCCTGTGGGGATCGGGTCTTGCCAGATCAGATCCTCTGACGGGACATCGGGACCGTAGTAGTTGGCGCGCGGGCCCATGTCGCGGTGGGTCAGCTTGAACCACGCGCGGGCGAACGTGTCGGCGAAATAGTCGGGGTCGGCGCGGAAGCGCTGGCAGATCTCGTTGTAGATCGGGTCGACCTTCATCGCCATGTCGGCGTCGGTCATCAGCGGGATCGCACGCCCCGACGGGTCCGACGCATCCAGCGGCTTTTCCTCCTCGGGCATGTTGACGGCGGTCCACTGCTTGGCGCCGCCCGGGCCTTCGATCAGCTCCCATTCGTAGTCAAAGAGATAATCGAAATAGCCCATGTCCCACTGCGTCGGGTTCTTGGTCCACACGCCTTCGATACCGGATGTAAAGTTGTCCGACGCCTTGTCCGACTGGCCGGGGTTGGCCCAGCCAAAGCCTTGCGTATGCACCGGGCAGCCTTCGGGTTCGGCCCCGATGGTCGCACCGTGACCGCCGCCGCCGTGCGCCTTGCCCACGGTGTGGCCGCCACAGGTCAGGGCTGCGGTCTCTTCGTCGTTCATCGCCATGCGCAAGAACGTTTCGCGCACGTGCAGTGCGGTGCGCGCCGGGTCCGGCTGACCGTTGACGCCCTCAGGGTTCACATAGATCAGGCCCATGTGCACCGCCGCCAGCGGATTGTGCATGGTCGCAGTGTCGTCAAGATCCTCGTACCGGTTTTCGGACGGGGCGAGCCATTCGTTTTCGGCGCCCCAGTAGACGTCTTTTTCCGGACCCCAGATGTCGGCGCGGCCAAAGCCGAAGCCAAAGGTTTTCAGCCCCATGCTTTCATAGGCCATGTTGCCGGAAAGGATAATCAGATCGGCCCAGCTGAGCGCGTTGCCGTACTTCTTTTTGACCGGCCACAGCAAGCGCCGCGCCTTGTCGAGGCTGGCGTTGTCGGGCCACGAGTTCAGCGGGGCAAAGCGGATGTTGCCCGAGCCTGCGCCACCACGGCCGTCCTGCAAACGGTAAGACCCGGCCGAATGCCAGGCCAAACGGATCATCAGGCCGCCGTAATGGCCCCAGTCCGCGGGCCACCACGGCTGGCCGTCGGTCATCAGTGCTTTGACATCTTCCTTGACCGCGTCAAAATCGAGCGCCCTGACCGCCTCGCGGTGGTCGTAATCGGCATCCATCGGATCGACGCGCGCGCCATGCTGATGCAGAATGTCGAGGTTGAGCCCCTTGGGCCACCACTTGGTGACTGAATCGTTCAGCCCGGTGTTGCCGCCGTGATTGACGGGGCACCCACCAGCGCCGCGGAAAATATTGCCGTCCATGAGATCCTCCGGTTGCAGAAAAACGGGTTTTCGGCTGCTGCCTTGGAAGCGTTCTAAACCTCGCGCCAGATAAATCCCATTTAAAATTACAAATGAGATTGATAAGCATCACTTATGATTGGCCTCACCTTGAAACACGTCCGTTATTTTGATGCGCTGGCCCAGTATCGCCACTTTGGTCGCGCCGCTGAACATTGCGCGATCTCGCAACCGGCGCTGTCCCTGCAGATCAAAGAATTGGAAGCGATCATGGGCGCTCCGCTGGTCGAACGCAGCACCCGTGCACTGCGGCTGACGCCGCTGGGTGAGGCGTTTTTGGCCCGCGCTCGGCGCATCCTGAGCGAAGTGGAAGAAATGGGCGCGTTAGTGCGCGCTGGCGAAGGCCCCCTGAGCGGCCCGTTCCGGCTGGGCATTATCCCGACCATGGCGCCTTACATGCTGCCGCAGATCATGGCGACGCTGAACGCGCGGTTTCGCGATCTCGATGTCCAGCCCCGCGAAAGCGTCACCGAGACGCTGCTCACCAAGCTGCAGCAGGCGGAACTGGACGTGGCCATCCTCGCCCTGCCGGTGTCGGAACCGGGCCTGCGCGAGTTCAAGCTGTTTGACGAGGATTTCGTGCTGGTGCGGTCGCAGGCCGATGCCGCCCTGCCGGTACCCGACCGCGCGCGACTGAAGGAAATGCGCCTTTTGCTCTTGGAAGAGGGTCACTGTTTCCGCGATCAGGCTCTGTCGTTCTGCAATATTTCCGCGACGCAACCCAGCTACATGATGGAGGGCAGTTCGCTCTCAACGCTTGTGCAAATGGTGGGCGCGGGCATGGGCGTGACCTTGGTACCGGAAATGGCGATGACGCAGGAAACCCAGATGGCAGATGTCAGCGTCTCGCGCCTTGCTGCACCTGCACCAAAGCGGACCGTGGGCGTGGTCTGGCGCGACAGCAATCCATTGTCCGCCAAGTTCATGGACGTCTGCGCCGTCCTGCGCCAGATGCACGACGGGCGCGTTTTCCGCATAGGAAAACGACCCGTAATCGACGCGATTTCCGCGCCTTAGCGGCGGGCGTTCAGCGCGGCGTCGCGGATCGCGCTCAGGCTGGTGCGCGGCGTCAGCGCCTCGGGCGAGATATCGAGGTCGAGCACGGCACCCGTCCGGGACGCCAGTGCACGTTGAAACGCGTCCGCAAAGTCCGCGGTCTGCGTCACGCGTTCACTGTGAAATCCGTAGGCCTTCGCCAGGGCCACGAAGTCCGGGTTGCCCGTCATCTCCGTGCCGCTGACGCGCGTTGGGTAGTTCTTTTCCTGATGCGCCCGGATGGTGCCGTAGATGCCGTTGTTCAGGATCAGGATCACGGGGCACGCGCCTGTTTGCCGTGCGGTGGCCAGTTCCGCCACGCTCATCTGGACATCACCGTCCCCGGCAAAGCACACGACCGTCCGGTCCCGATCCGCCACCTTGGCCGCGATGGCCGCGGGCACGCCGTATCCCATCGCCCCCGATTGCGGCCCCAAAAGCCGCGCGTGCGCGCCAAAGCGAAAGAACTTGTTGGGCCAGGCGGCGAAATTCCCCGCACCATTGGTCAGGATCACATCGTCCGGCAGCACCTTTTGCAGGTGCGCCATGACCTGCCCCATGTCCACCGGGCTGGGCTGCGCGGGCAGGTCAAACCCACCCTCCCATGCGGCGCGCGCCTGTGACCGCCAAGCCGCCCACGCACCCGATACCGGGCGCAGCGCGGCAGCAAAGGCGTTCACCCCGGCCACGATCCCGATCTCGGGCTGGTAGATCTTGCCCAGTTCCGCGTCGCTGGGATGCACGTGGATCAGCCGCTGCTTCGGCACCGGCACATCCAGCAAGGTCCAACCGTCGGTCGAGTTCTCGCCAAAGCGGTTGCCAATGGCGAGGATCGTATCCGCCCCGCGGATCAGATCGCGCACGTTGGGCATCATGCCGACGCCGGCCTCACCGCAAAAGCAGGGCGAGAAATTGTCGAACTGGTCCTGATACCGGAACACCGCCGCGGCGGGTATGTCGGACGCCTCGGCAAAGGTTTGCAGCGCTTGCCGCCCCGCAGCCGTCCATGTGCACCCGCCGACAAGGATCAGGGGATGCGTGGCCTCTGACAGGATGTCGTGCACCTGCGCCATCGCCGCGGCGCCCGGCTCGGGTTCGGGGTACACGCCGGGTCCAGCCAGCGGTACGGCATCCGTGGGCGCGCTCAGCATGTCTTCGGGAAGTGCCACCACCACCGGGCCGGGCCGCCCGGTCAGTGCGGTTTTCCACGCGCGGGCGAGGATTTCGGGCAGACGCGCGGCGTCATCAACCTCAGCCGCCCATTTCGCCACGGTGCCAAAGACGGCGCGATAGTCGATCTCCTGAAACGCCTCGCGCCCGCGCATGTGCCTGCCCACCTGCCCCACCAGCACGATCATCGGCACGCTGTCCTGCATGGCGGTGTGGATGCCGATGGAGGCGTTGGTCACCCCCGGGCCACGCGTGACCATGCAGATGCCCGGCTGGCCCGTCAGCTTGCCCCACGCCGCCGCCATGAACGCGGCCCCGCCCTCGTGCCGGCAGTTGATGAAATCAAACCGCCCACCGGTGTCGTGCATCGCATCGAGCACCGCCAGGTAACTCTCGCCCGGCACGCCAAAGGCCTTTTGCGCGCCAAGCGCGGTCAGACAGTCGACAAGAAGGTGGCCAGCGTGGCGGATCATGGACAGGCTCCGAAACAGGTCTGGTCTCTTCCTACGGGCTGCACGCCGCAAAGACCACACGGCTCAACCCGCAATCCGAGCCTCGATAAACGCAATCACTTCGGCAAGCTTTTGCTTGGTCACGCTGTCATCGGCGTCAACCAGATCGGCGGTCAGCACCGAATGCGGGTTTTTACCTTTCCGCGCAGGATTCTGATGCTTGTCCTCCAGCACGTGATCCTTGAACCGCTCGGCACCGATCACCTCGCGGATCGTTGCAAACCGAGCCGCCGGGCAGAAATCGTCGCCCTCAAACCGCAGCGCCATCACATCAACATCACGCTGGGCCAGTGCCTGTCGGTCCTCGTCGTTCATTTGCAGGCCCCCGTGCATCGGCCGCAGCGGAAGCGAAATCGGAATCCCCGGTTGCGACGCGACAGGCGCGGTCACCCACGGGTCCAGCGCAAGGGTCAGTGCGAAGTTGCCGGTCATGCACATGCCGATGACCCCGACACCCGGCCCGCCTGTCTCCTCATGCAGGTTGCGCGCCAGCGCGCGCAGCCATTGCGTGATCGGGCCGGGATCGTTGCGGGAAAACAGGTGGATTTCGCGACTGATGCATGCCTTGGGGAACAAACGCTTGAGGCCCGGGCGCGTCGGCTTGGCGTCGTTGCCAAAGAGATCCGGCGCAAAAACCGTGAACCGTGTCGCCAGCCAATTGGCCAGCCGCCAGAATTCGGGTGTCATTCCCGGCAGTTCATGCATCAACAGCACTCCCGGCCCCTGCCCCGCACGAAACACCGTGTGCGTGATGCCTTTGTCTTCGAACGGCTGCCACTGCGTGAAAGCCTGCGGGTTCGCCGCACCCAGATCCATCGTGGCACCGTTCCCGTTCAAACCGACTGAAGTGCTATGGCAATGCCCTGCCCGACGCCGATGCACATCGTAGCCACGCCGCTTTCGCCTGCAGCAAGGTCAATGGCGAGCGACCCGGTGATCCGCGCGCCCGACATGCCCAAAGGGTGACCAAGGGCAATCGCACCGCCATTGAGGTTCACACGGGGATCATCATCAGCGATGCCCAGCAAGCGCAGGGTTGCAAGGCCTTGGGCGGCAAAGGCTTCGTTCAGTTCGATGACCGACAGATCCTCGGTGCTCACGTCCAGCCGGGATAGCAACTTTTGCGTGGCGGGCGCGGGACCGATGCCCATGATACGCGGTGGCACGCCTGCGGTGGCGCCGCCCAGTACGCGGGCGATGGGGGTCAAACCATGCGCCTTCACCGCGGCCTCAGATGCGATCAGAAGCGCCGCCGCCCCATCGTTGACACCGCTGGCAGTGCCCGCCGTGACCGTGCCATCGGCCCTCACAAACGGCTTTAGCCGCGCCAGATCCTCTGCCGTCGTGCCCGGGCGCGGATGTTCATCCTGATCGACGATCAGGTCTTCGCCACGGCGTTGCGGGACGGTGACGGGCGTGATCTCGCGCGCCATCCGTCCGCTGGCTACAGCCGCACCTGCCTTGTGTTGCGACCGCAGGGCAAAAGCATCCTGATCCGCGCGCGACACGTCATAGTCGTCAGCCACGTTCTCGGCCGTCTCGGGCATGCTGTCGATGCCGTATTGCGCCTTGAGCAGCGGATTGACAAAGCGCCAGCCGATGGTGGTGTCGTGCACTTCGTTTGCGCGGGAAAAGGCGGCTGTCGCCTTGGGCATCACGAACGGCGCGCGGGTCATGCTTTCGACGCCGCCCGCGATGATCAGGTCCGCTTCGCCGCATTTGATCGCCCGGGCGGCGGTGATCACGGCGTCCATGCCGGACCCGCAAAGCCGGTTCATCGTGGTCGCCGGCACACTGTCAGGCAGACCCGCCAGCAGGGTGCACATGCGGGCGACGTTGCGGTTGTCCTCACCCGCCTGATTGGCGCAGCCCATGATCACCTCGTCGATGGCGGCGGGGTCCATGTCGGGGTTGCGCAGCGCCAGCGCGTGCAGCGGCACCGCCCCCAGATCATCGGCGCGCACCTGTGCCAGCGCGCCGCCGAACCGCCCGATGGGCGTGCGGATGTAGTCGCAGATAAAGGCTTCGCTCATTGTGATCCCTCCCCCTACGCCACGTTGCCCTGCACGCAGGCCAAGGGCAATGCCCGCGTCACCCGATCCGCGCACCCGGTGGGATCGTGGGCGGCGCGGCGTTGAGCGTGTCCATGGCAAAGCCCGCCGCAGTCTTGTAGCGGGCCATGTAGTCGGCGCGTTCCGCTGCCGGGATCACGTCGTCAATGTCATCGAACACGCCGCCGCAGCGGTCATCCAGCAGGTTCAGCAGGCCAAACGGTCCTGCCTCGCGATTGCGCAGCACCACTTCGGACACCGGCGCGCAAAGCTGCGCGTCGTAGGCCGCGAGCGCAGCAGGCCCCACCCCGTGCGTCAGCATCTGCGCGCCCAGCACACGCGCATCTACAATCGCCTGGCTCGCCCCGTTTGAACCGGTGGGATACATCGCGTGCGCTGCATCCCCCATCAGGCCCACGCGCCCCGCAGCCCATGTCGGCACCGGATCGCGGTCGATCATCGGGTTCTCATAGGCGCAGTCAGCAGCGGCAAGCATTGCGGGCACATTCAGCCAGTCATAGCGAAATTGTACAAAACGGTGCGCGAATTCATCAATTTCGACCGGGCGAAACCAGCTGTCCTCGGGCCACGGGCCGGGATCATCCTGCGTGACCTCGGCGATCCAGTTGATCAGCGCGCGCCCATCAGCATCCGGCGCCGAGATCGGATAGATCACCAGCCGCGTGCGATGCGTCCCCAGCCCGACAAAGGAGGATCCGGTGCGCAGCGGCTTTGCCCGCACCGTCCCCCGCCACATCGTCACACCGCCCCAGTGGATCGGCGGTTGATCCGGATGCATCTGCGCGCGGACCTCTGAATGAATCCCGTCGGCCCCGATCAGAACCGCGCCGGTGACATCCTCGTGCCCGCCATCGGCGCGCCGCAGGTGCAAGGTGACGCCGTCTGCGCCTTGGGTGTACCCCTGCGCACGACAGCCCAGTTGCACCGCATCCGGACCCAAACGGTCCAGCACGGTCTGGTAGAGCAACATGAGCAGCGCGCCGCGATGCACGGCGTATTGTGGCCAGTTGGACCCGGCCTCCGTGCCCCGCGGTTCGGCGTAGACCTCTTTGCCATTGAGCCCGACAAGCGCCCATTCACGCGCGGCAACGCCGATGGTGTCGAGCGTGACCGCATCGAGGCCCAAATCCATCAGTTCGCGCACAGCATTGGGTTGCAGATTGATGCCCACGCCCATTGGTTTTATTTGGCGGCTCGCTTCGAACACGGTGCAGCGCACACCGATCTGGTGCAGGGTCAGCGCCAGTGCCAGCCCGCCAATGCCGCCGCCCGCGATCAGGACGTGGTCCTCCTGGTGCCGGCCCTGTTTCCGGTCCATCAAAACGGCAACCCGATGTCATTCTCGGCCAGTTCGCGCCGCGCTGTTTCCGATCCCGCCAGATGGCGCAGCGTGGCCTTGCGCATTTGCGCGATAAAGTCGTCTTCACCGTCAAAGCGGTGCAGCATCGTGGTCATCTGCCAACTAAACCGCGTCGCCTTCCAGATACGTGACAGTGCCCGGTCGGAATAGGCGTCAATGCCGCTGGTGTCGCCCGCGCGCACCGCATCGTTCAGCGCCGCGTGCAGGTAAAACACGTCTAAAACGGCAAGGTTCAGCCCCTTGGCGCCCGTGGGCGGCACGATATGGGCCGCGTCACCCACCAGAAACAGCCGCCCCCAACGCAAGGGCGCGCTGACAAAAGATCGCAGGGGCGCGATGGACTTTTCGATCGATGGCCCGGTTTCCAGTGTTGTCGCCACCTCCTGCGGCAGGCAGGCGATCAGGCGGTCCCAGAACCGTTCGTCGCTCCAATCCTCGATGCGGTCCGTCAGCGGGACCTGAACACAATAGCGACTGAGGCGCGCATTGCGCATGGAGGCAACGGCAAAGCCGTTGCGCGGATTGGCGTAAATCAGTTCGTGATGTGCAGGCGCCGTGCGCGACAGGATGCCGAGCCAGCCAAAGGGGTAAACACGTTCGAATGTGCGGCGCGTTTCGGCGGGAATGATGTTTCGACTGGCACCGTGAAAGCCATCGCAACCGGCGATGTATCCGCACGCCACGTGCTTCGATATGCCGGCATGGGAAAAGGTCACGCGGGGTTTGTCGCTGTCGGCCCCGTCAATGGCCACATCGGACACGTCGTGCAGTATGTGTGCGCCCATGGCGTCTCGGGCATCATAGAGATCGCGGGTGACTTCGGTCTGCCCGTAGACCATGACCTGACGACCGCTGAGCTCCTTGAAATTGATGTGCACCATCAGGTCGTCGTCGGTGAAATAGCACTCCGAATGCGGGCTGCCCTGTTCCGCCATCCGCGCGCCGACGCCTGCGAGGTTCAGCATTTTGGCGGTGCCCTGTTCCAACACCCACGCCCGGATACGTGCGAGCACGCGGTCGCGCGTTGCGCGTTCCAGCACGACCGTCTCGACGCCCGCGCGATTCAGCAGTTGCGACAGAAGCAACCCCAAGGCCCGCCCCCGATGATTGCAACGTCGGTTTTCACCTTACACCCTCCCTGATGGTGGGATCACGATAGCGCGGACATTGTCCCCGTGCAGCGCAAAATTTCCTCCCGTGCGGGATCGGTCTCCGACCCGGAGACCGACCGGAAATCGCGTCGATTTCCGGCGTCGTGCGTCACCGTCAGCGCGGCGCCATGCGGATGGCGCCGTCCAGCCGGATCACCTCGCCATTCAGCATCGGGTTTTGCGTGATGTGCAGGGCCATTTCGGCAAATTCCGCCGGATCGCCGAGGCGTGACGGAAACGGCACCTGTGCACCCAGCGACGCCTGCACGTCCTCGGGCAGTTGCGCAACCATCGGCGTCAGGAACAGGCCCGGCGCGATGGCACAGACGCGCACACCTTTGTCCGCAAGATCGCGCGCCATGGGCAGGGTCATGCCCACGACACCGCCCTTGGACGCCGAATAAGCCAGCTGCCCCACTTGGCCGTCAAAGGCCGCGACCGAGGCGGTATTCACGATCACACCGCGCGCGCCGTCAGGGGCCAAAGGGTCCTGCGCCACCATTTCGGCGGCCCCTTGCGACGCGCAATTGAATGTCCCCATCAGGTTGACCGCCAGCACCTTTTGAAACAGCGCGGGATCGTGTGCCGCGCCGCGCGACACTGTTTTGGCGGCATCGGCGATGCCGGCGCAGTTGACCATCACCCGCAGCGGACCGTGCGCGGCGCTGGCCGCCGCGATGCCTTCGGCGACGGATGCGGGGTCGGTCACATCCACGGCGGCGAAAAGCCCCCCGATGGCTGCGGCATGCGCTTCGCCCGCATCGGCATTTCTGTCAAAAATGGTGACCTGCATCCCCGCCTGCGCCAACCGCGCGGCAGTGGCAGCCCCCAGCCCCGATGCGCCACCTGTGACGATGGCCCCCTGTCCGGTCCAATCCAGCATGTTCTGTTCCTGCCCTTCTTGATGGTTCCACCGCGTCGCTAGCACGCGAACCGGGGGCGGTAAACGCGGATCAGGCGCTCGTGCGCAGGATCATCTGCCCGCTCATCCGGGACAGCGCACCGGGCTGCACCGCACCACGCAGCACATCGACCACCGCCTGCGCCATTTCGGCATTGGGCTGGCGGTAGGTGGTCAGGGCATAGTTGTGGTTGCTGGCGAAATCGTTGTCGTCAAAACCGGTGATCGCGATGTCTTCGGGCACGCGCAGACCCAGTTCGAACCGCAGCGCGTCCATCGCGCCCATGGCGATGGCGTCGTTTTCGCACATCAGCACGTCCGGGTAACGGTCCCGTGGCAGCGCGCGGAAATAGTCAAGCACCCGGGCATAGGCGAGATCGGGGCTGAACGTGTCGGCGACCAGCACCTCGGGGAGCACGCCGCGCGCCTCGCGCCAGCGCACCATCATCGCCTCCTTGCGCAGCAGGTGCGCCGAGATCGTGCGCGGCCCGCTAATGAACAGCGGGCGCTGGCAGCCGCGCGCCAGCACATGATCGGTCAGTTCGGTCATGGCGGCGGTGTCGTCGCAGCAGATCGAGATGGTGTTGGGGCTTTGCGACACGCGGCCATAAACGATCAGCTGCTTGAGCCGTTGCGCGCCCAGCGCGTCCTTGATCGCCACATCATTGAACCGCCCGCCGATGAGCACGGCGGCGTCCACGCGGTGCTGGCTCGCCTCGAGCAGGGCAGCGGCGGCGTCGTCTTCATCCTTGGTGTTGACCAGCAGCGTGTACCAGCCCGCGTCGCGCAGTGTCGTTGTCAGGTGTTCGACCATGGTGATCTGCTGGGGGTTCTTCAGATCATCGAGCAGCACAGCGACCAACCCACTTCGGTCCGACGCAAGGCTGACCGCCAGGAGGTCGGGCGCATAGCCAAGGCTTTTGGCGGCCTGCATGACCTTGTCCCGGCTTTTGGCCGAGATTGAGGCATCCTTTTTGAACGCGCGGTTCACCGTCCAGCGCGACACGCCCGCCAGACGCGCCACATCGTCAGCGGTCACCAGCCCTGCTTGTTTGGCGTCAACCATCGCAATCGTCCCCTTCAAAACCGACGTTAACGCCGGAAAATCGGGCTTTGCCAGCTTTTTTGCACCCGCGTGCAAAAATTTCTTGCACGCGGGTGCAAAGCTGGGTCTGTTAGCGGTCACGACGCAAGGGGGGAATCAGCGTTGATCAAAGTGGGCCTACTGGGTGCGGGACGGATCGCGGGCGTGCATGCCACGGCCATCTCGCGCAATCGGGACAGCGACCTTGTAGCGGTGTCCGATGTGGTGGGCGCAGCGGCGGACGCATTGGCCGCGCATCTCGGCTGTGCCGTGCGCACCAGCGAAGAGATCATCGCCGACCCCGCAATCGACGCCATTCTGATTGCGACCTCCACCGACACCCACGCCGATTACATCGAAGCGGCTGTGACCGCGGGCAAGGCGGTCCTTTGCGAAAAGCCGGTGGACCTGAGCCTTGAGCGGGCACGCGAATGCCTGAATGCCGTGGACGCCTCGGGCCAACCGGTGATGATCGGGCTGAACCGTCGTTTTGACCGCAGCTTTGCCGCGTTGCAGGCCGCCCTCGCAGCCGGTGAGATCGGCGCGCCGGAGCTGTTGTCAATCACCTCGTTCGATCCTGCCCCACCGCCGCTCGCTTACATCAAAGTGTCAGGCGGGCTGTTCCGCGACATGATGATCCACGATTTTGACATGTCGCATTTCCTGATGGGCGCCGTACCCGATACCATCACGGCGACAGCGAGCAGCCTGGTCGATCCCGAGATTGGCGCCGCGGGCGATGTCGATACCGCTGCCGTGACCATGCACTATGCCGATGGGCGCATCGGGGTGATCAAGAACTCGCGCCGCGCTGCCTTTGGCTATGACCAGCGGGTCGAGGTGTTGGGGTCCAAGGGACATCTGCAGGTCCAGAACGTCGCCGAAAACACCATGGTGAAATCGACCGAGGCGGGTGTGACAGCGGCCAAGCCGGTCCACTTCTTTCTCGAACGGTACATGGACGCCTATGCCGCCGAATGGGACGCCTTTGTCACTGCCGTGCAGAACGGCGCCCCGATGCCGGTCACGCTGGAGGATGGCGTCACCGCGCTGGCCATGGCCGAAGCTGCCGCGCGCAGTCAAAACGAAAAGCGTCCCGTGAAATTAGTTGAAGTCTTGTGACTTTGGCTGTTCGATACGACGCAATGAATATGGCCCGGACACACCGCGCCAAACGAAATTCGGCACAAAGCCGGATCACCTTGAGGGGTCCAACCTCTCGCACACCAGAAGATGTTCACAGGGAGGAACATTCATGAAAAAGACGGTTTTTGCAGCCCTTGCCGCTGCGACCGCAATCGCCGCTGCGGCCCCGGCTTTCGCCGACGGCCACGGTGAGCGCTATGTGATGATCACGCACACCCAAGGCACCGACCCGTTCTGGCCTGTCGTGGAAAAAGGCGGCCGTGACGCCGCAGCTGCGATCGGTGCAACGCTCGAGTACAACTTCGACGTCTCCGGTGACATGGCCGCCATGGCCGCGCTGATCGAAGCCGCCGCCGCGTCCGAGCCCGATGGGATCATCGTGTCGCTGCCCGACGCCGACGCGCTTGGGCCGGCCATCAAGGCCGCCGTGGCCGACGGTATCCCGGTCGTGACCATGAACTCCGGGCTCGAGTCCTCGGCCGAGCTGGGGGCGCTGATGCACGTGGGTCAGCC
>JBCBAV010000038.1:0-29204 GCA_038532285.1 Pseudomonadota bacterium
CCTTCGCGGAGGATTTTTTGAAACAGAGAAGGGCCGGTCTCAATCCACGCCGTTCGGCACGCCTCTTCATTTCGCCAAATAAACCGTCCCCGAAGGGCCGATTGGCCGCCCGCGCCGTCGCTCAGCCGCGCGCGCGCAACCACGCGACAAGGGCCGCGGTCGATCCGTCCTTGCCGTCTGCGGGCGCTGCCCCTTCGATCACCGGCTGCAAGGCGGTGGCCAGTTCCTTGCCCAGCTCCACGCCCCACTGGTCGTAGGAATTTATCCCAAGGATCACGCCCTCGACAAACACCCGGTGTTCATACAGCGCGATGATCAGGCCCAGCGTGAACGGGTCCAGCACCTCATAGACCAGCGTGGTCGACGGTCGGTTGCCTGCAAAGACCCGGTGCGCCGCCTGCCGTTCCAGCTCGGCCCCCTCGAACCGGTCCGCCACCTTGGCCCGCGCGTCTTCAAGGGCACGCCCTTTCATCAGCGCTTCCGATTGCGCAAGGCAATTGGCCATCAGCAGCGCGTGGTGATGCGCAAGGTCCGGCTCATGCCCGCGTGCGGCCACCATGAACTCGCAGGGGATTACGCTCGTGCCCTGATGGATCAGCTGGTAAAACGCGTGCTGCCCATTGGTGCCCGGCGCGCCCCAGACGATGGGGCCGCTGTCCACGGGCAGTCCCTGCCCGTCCATGCCCACCGACTTGCCGTTCGATTCCATCTCAAGCTGTTGCAGATAGGCCGGCAACTGCCCCAGCCGCTGGTCATAAGGCAGCACTGCCCGGCTGGCATAGCCGCAGACCTGCCTATGCCAGATGCCCACCAGCGCCAGCATCAGCGGCATGTTCTCGGCCCCCGTCGCGGCACAAAAATGCCGGTCCATCTCCTGTCCGCCGCGCAGGAACGCGCGGAACCCCTCTGGCCCGATGGCGATCATCAGCGACAGCCCGATCGGCCCCCACATGGAATAGCGCCCGCCAACCCAGTCCTCGAACCCGAACACGCGCTCTGCCGGAATGCCAAAGGCACCGGTCTTGTCCAGATCGGTCGACAGCGCCGCAAACTGCGCGGCCGGATCACCGCCATGGTCCTGCACCCACGCCCGTGCCGTGCGCGCATTGGTCATGGTTTCGATGGTGGTGAAGGTCTTCGAGGCGACGATGACCAGCGTGGTTTTGGCGTCCAGCCCGCGCAGCACATCGGCAATGTGCGCGCCGTCCACGTTGGACACGAAATGCACCCGCGGCCCGTCGTGATAGGGCGACAGGGCCTGCACCGCCATCGCGGGGCCAAGGTCGGACCCGCCAATGCCGATATTGACCACGTCGGTGATGTCAGACCCGCGCACCGTGTCGGCATAGGTCTCCATCCGCGCCAGCGTGTCCAGCACGCCGGGCATCACGTCGGTCCCGTCAACCTCGACCGGCCCGCCATCCAGATTGCGCAAGGCGGTGTGCAGCACCGCGCGGCCCTCGGTCTCGTTGATCTTTTCGCCCGCAAACATCGCATCGCGCCGCGCCGCGACACCTGTGTCCTCGGCCAGCGCCAACAGCATGTCGCGGGTGTCCGCGTCGATATTGGTCTTGGCATAGTCGAACCGCATGTGCTGCGTCTCGACCGCGAACTCATCCGCCCTGCCTGCGTCAAACAACGTCTCGAACCGCCGGTCCTGTACCTGCGCCTGCCGCGCCTTCAGCTTATCCCACATGATCGCCCCCTCAGATTTCAGGCCGCCCAATGCACCGTCATGCCATCCAGCACCGCGCGCACCGGCGCGTCCACCGCATCCATGCCGCGCGCGGCCTCCAATGCGGCGCGCTTGGCGTCGCCAAAGATCACCAGATGTTTCGACATCGCGCCCGCAAGTGCCGCCCCCGAAAACGAAATCCGCGGCTCCTGCCCCGCAACGCGCACGGGCACCACCAGCGGCGCATCCGCTGCCAACATGTCCGCCAGCCCCTCGGCCCCGGGAAACAGCGACGCGGTGTGCATGTCCTCGCCCATGCCGAGCAGTAGCAGCGAGATCGGCATTTCCTCCGCAAGGTCCTCGGACAGCACCGGCGCAGCCTCCTCGGGCGTCATCCCGTCACGGTAAAACGGCACAAACTGCGCGTCGCTTGCACGCTCGACCATCAGCCGCGACCGGATCAGCCCCGCGTTGGACCGCGCGTGCCCCTGCGGCACCCAGCGTTCGTCGCTCAGCATGATGTGCACCCGGTCCCAGTCCAGACCCACCGCACACAGGCTGTCAAAGATCGGCCCCGGCGTCGTGCCCCCCGGCACCACGAAAGACGCAAAGGGATGCACCAGCAGACAGTTCTTCAACTCCGACGCCAGCGCATCGGCCAAGCCCATAGCCAGCAACTCCCGGTCGGGATATTCCACCATTTCCATCACGACACCTCCCGCCACTTGCGCCCGTCGCGGGTCAGCAGCTGCGCCGCATCCCCGGGCCCTTCACTGCCCGCGTCATAGGGTTTGGGCACGTCGCCCCGCGCGGTCCAGCCCGCGATGATCGGATCGGTCCAGGCCCACGCGGCCTCGACCTCGTCCCCGCGCATGAACAGCGTCTGGTTGCCCCGGATCACGTCCATGATCAGCCGCTCATAGGCATCCGGGCTCTCGCCCGCATCGCCCAAAGCCTCGGCAAAGGTCATGTCCAGCGGCACGTCGACCAGCCGCATGCCGCCGGGCCCCGGTTCCTTGATCGTCACCCCCAGCGTGATCCCCTCATTGGGCTGCAACCGGATGGTCAGCTCGTTGCGGTGATCCGTGGTCTCATTGAAAATCGAATGGTTCAGCTCCTTGAACGACACCACGATCTCGCTCGACCGCGCCTTCAGCCGCTTGCCGGTGCGCAGGTAAAACGGCGTGCCCGCCCACCGCCAGTTCGATATGCCCACCTTCAGCGCGACATAGCTCTCGGTCTTGGACCGCGCGTCACCCGCCTCGTCGCGGTATCCGGGGGCGCCCGCCTCGGCATCATACTGCCCGCGCACGATGTGATGCGGGTCCACCGGATCCAGCGCCCGGATCACCTTCAGCTTTTCGTCGCGCACCGCGTCCGGGTCGAACTTCGACGGCGGCTCCATCGCGATCAGGCACAACAGTTGCATCAGATGGTTCTGCACCATGTCCCGCATGGCCCCCGACCGGTCATAATACTCGCCCCGGCCCCCGACACCGACGGTTTCGGCCACGGTGATCTGGATGTGATCGACATACTGGCTGTTCCACAGCGGCTCGAACAGCATGTTGCCAAAGCGCACGGCCATCAGGTTCTGCACCGTCTCCTTGCCCAGATAGTGATCGATCCGGTAAATCTGCGCCTCGGCGAAATGCGTCGCCAGATCCCGGTTCAGCGCCCGCGCGCTGTCCAGATCGTGGCCAAAGGGTTTTTCCACGACAATCCGGCTGTCGGCATCGGTCAGCCCGTGGGCATCCAGCCGCGCGGCCAGATCACCGAACAGGCTCGGCCCGACCGAGAAATAGAACGCCCGCACCACGTCACCGCGCATCAGGTCCGCAAGCGCCGCCCACCCGGCCTCACCGCGCGCGTCAATCGCCACATAGTCGAGTGCCGCCAGAAACCCAGCCAGATGCTCCGTGCCCGCATCCCCGCCAAATTCGGCAATCGCCTCGCCCACCATGTCACGGTAGCCCGCCGCATCCATCTCGGACCGCGCCGCACCAATGACCCGCGCGCCTTCGGGCATCTGCCCCGCGCAAAACCGCCGATAGAGCCCCGGCAGGATCTTGCGCCGGGCCAGATCGCCCGTCCCGCCAAAGATCACAAGATCGAAAGGCTCAACTGGAATGACCCGCGAAACCATGGGCGTCCCTTTCCAAAAATGTTTGCGCAACCAGTAACAGAAACAACACCTTATACAACGCAATTCCGGGCAAAAACCCGCGCCGTCGCGTCAGATTATCACAAAGCTGTGCAAGCTTCAGCACCCCATGCCCCCTTGCAGGCGCGCGATCTGCGGCTAACGTGCTGCAAAGACGAACAAACAGGCCCTCCATGAAAGACCTCTCGCTCGCCAACCAGGGCAAATTCCAGCACCCCGACATCACGGCCAAGGGCGAGGCGCGCGCCCGCGTGGCGCTCACGCACCCGCAAACGCTGTGGTTCAACACCGGCACGCTGTGCAACATCACCTGCCTGAACTGCTACATCGAAAGCTCGCCCCAGAACGACGCGCTGGTCTATCTGACCCTGGACGAGATGACGCCCTATCTCGACCAGTTGACCGAGCGGGGCTGGGGCGTGTCCGAGATCGGCTTTACCGGCGGTGAGCCGTTCATGAACCCCGACATCATCACCATGCTGCGTGCCGCCCTTGCCGCAGGCTACGAGGTGCTGGTGCTCACGAACGCCATGGCCCCGATGATGCGCCCTGCGATGCGCGACGGCATCGCAGCGCTTGTGGCCGAGTTTGGCGACCGCCTCACCTTCCGGATCAGCCTCGATCACCACCGCGCCGCCGTGCACGACGCCGAACGCGGCACAGGCGCGTTCGAAAAATCCCTGCGGGGCATGCGCTGGCTGCGAGACACCGGCGCGCGCCTGGCTGTGGCGGGCCGCATCGAAATGGCCGAAAGCGAGGCCGAAGCCCGCGCAGGCTACGCCGCCCTATTTGCCACCGAAGGCTTCGACATCGACGCGCAAAATCCCGGCATGACCGTGCTCTTTCCCGAAATGGACATGGCCGCCGAGGTGCCCGAGATCACCACCGCCTGCTGGGGCATCCTGAACAAATCCCCGGCGGATGTGATGTGCGCCTCCTCGCGCATGGTGGTGAAACGCAAGGGTGCCGCCAGCCCCACGGTGCTCGCCTGCACCCTTCTGGCCTATGACCCCCAGTTCGAACTCGGCACGACCCTCGCCGAAGCCGAAACCGACGTCCCCCTCAACCACCCCCACTGCGCCAAGTTTTGCGTACTGGGCGGGGCCAGCTGCAGCGCCTGACCGCGCGACGCCCAGCAGATCCACGGGGTGGCGCCGCCGCTCCAGTACGTGCCAGCGCGCACAGACAAAGCACCTAGCAGATCGACGGGGTGGCGCCGCAGACTTTTGCGGGCAAAAGTCGCTTTCCACCACTGCGACACGTGCAAGCACGTGCCGCGGTTTGCGCTGGAGCCGTCCTCGCATGGTCTTCAAGGGACAGGCGCGACGCACTTTGCCAAGAAAAATCGCCGAGGGGCCCCGCCCTGCGGGGATACGGCTATTTTCCTTGGGAAAGGGTGGCGGGCCTGTCACGCCAAAGATCGTGCGGGGATGGCTCCAGCGTTTTGCGTTGGTGAGTCCGAAGCATTACCTCACCTCGATCAAGCGCCCAGCAGATCCACGGGGTGGCGCCGCAGACTTTAGCGGGCAAAAGTCGCTTTCCGCCACTGCACCACGCGGGACCGCGTGGTGCTGGTGAGACCCGAAGCCCTTAACGCTTCCCTAATGCACCCCGGCAAGTCTTAACGCACCACAAATCCAAACAAATCCTTACCGCAAACCAAGACAGCATTTTGTACAAAACACCCCCCGTTTTCATCAAATCCCGCGAAGAGCGCCGAATAGGCAGCGATGAGCCCCCGCCGTTTTGTACAAAACCAACCCAATTTTCATCAAAACGCCGCCAAACCCCCACCGTACGCCGCGTTCATCAATGGTATTTGAACTCCCCCACCACCTGCCGCCACTCCCCGGCCCGCACCATCTTGCGGTGCGTGAACCGCACCGAATGCAGCGGCCCGTCGATCTGGTCCTGCCAGTATTCAATGAACGAAAACAGCCGCGGATGATCCGGGGCCAGATCATAGTCCTGCCAAACAAACGTATTGAGAACATTGGTAAAATCCGGCATCCGATAGAATATTTCGGCCGTGGTCAGCCCATAGCCTTTCAGCATCAATTCGGTTTCCGTCATGGACATGTCACACCTGTTATGTTGCTCGGTTTTCCTTTATCTCGCCACAACACTGTTAAATAATCAATAAAAACAATGTCCTAGCACCGCTCGCGTCCGACTGCTAACAATCCGCCACGGCAGAGCAGGCATCAGCCATTGCACCTTATCTATGCTTTGGGGTAAACTCCGCCCCAAGATATAGACACGGGATCAGAGCAGGCGAAACGACGTGAGCGACACCCCAGAACCCCCTGAGAACATGGACGAAATGCCACCCGAACGGCCCGCCTACGACGGCCCCTCCGTCTCGATCGAGGCCGAAATGCGCACGTCCTATCTGGACTACGCCATGTCGGTCATCGTCTCCCGCGCGATCCCCGACCTGCGCGACGGCCTGAAACCGGTGCACCGCCGCATCCTCTACGCGATGCGCGAAGGCGGCTATACCCATGATAAACAATACAGAAAATCCGCCAAATCCGTCGGCGACGTGATGGGCTCCTACCACCCGCACGGCGACAGCGCGATCTATGACGCGCTCGTGCGGATGGCACAGGATTTTTCCATGTCGCTCATGCTGATCGACGGCCAGGGCAATTTCGGCTCCATGGACGGCGACAACCCGGCGGCCATGCGCTACACCGAGGCGCGGCTGGCCAAGGCCGCCACTGCCCTGCTCGACGATCTGGACAAAGACACCGTCGACTTCCAGGACAACTACGACGGCAAGGAACGTGAACCCACTGTTCTGCCAGCGAAATTTCCCAACATGCTGGTCAATGGCGCAGGCGGCATCGCCGTCGGCATGGCCACCAACATCCCGCCCCACAACTTGGGCGAAGTGGTCGATGCCTGTCTCGCCCTGATAGAAGATCCCGACCTCAGCTCCGAACAGCTGATCGACTACATCCCCGGTCCCGACTTTCCCACCGGCGGCATGATGCTCGGCCGCTCCGGCGCGCGCAAAGCCTATCTCGAAGGCCGCGGCAGCGTCATCATGCGCGCCAAGACCCGCACCGAGGAGATCCGCCGCGACCGGTTCGCCATCGTCATCGACGAGATCCCCTATCAGGTGAACAAGGCCACGATGATCGAAAAGATCGCGGAGGCCGCCCGCGACAAACGGATCGAAGGCATCGCCCACGTTCAGGACGAATCCGACCGCAATGGCGTGCGCGTCGTGATCGAGCTGAAACGGGATGCGACCGCTGAGGTCGTATTAAATCAACTTTTCCGGTTTACACCCATGCAAACGTCGTTCGGCTGCAACATGCTGGCCTTGAACGGCGGACGCCCCGAACAGCTGACCCTGCGCCGCTTCCTCACCTCCTTCCTCGACTTCCGCGAAGAGGTGATCATCCGGCGCACCGCGTTCGACCTGCGCAAGGCTCGCGACCGCTCGCACATCCTGTGTGGTCTCGCCGTCGCGGTCTCGAACGTCGACGAGGTCGTCGCCACCATCCGCGCCTCTGCCGACGCGGCCGAGGCCCGGGAAAAGCTGATGACCCGCCGCTGGCCCGCCGCCGACATCGCCGACTACCTGCGCCTGATCGACGATCCGCTGTCGAAAATGCACGACGACGGCACCTACAACCTGACCGAGGTGCAAGCCCGCGCGATCCTTGATCTGCGGCTGCAGCGCCTGACCCAGATCGGCGTCAAGGAGGTCACCGACGAACTTGAAGATCTGGCCGCCAGGATACAGGAATATCTCGATATTCTCGGCTCGCGCGAACGCATCATGGGCATCATCGCCGCCGAGATGACCGAGGTCAAAGACCAGTTCGCCGTCCCCCGCCGCACCGAGATTGTCGACTGGTCCGGCGACATGGAAGACGAGGACCTGATCGAGCGCGAGGACATGGTCGTGACCGTCACCTCCGGCGGTTACATCAAGCGCACGGCACTTGCCGATTTCCGCAGCCAGCGCCGCGGTGGCAAGGGCGTCGCGGGCATGCAGACCAAGGAAGAGGACGTGATCACCACCCTCTTCGTCGCCAACACGCACACGCAGCTTTTGTTCTTCACAACCGACGGTATGGTCTACAAGCTCAAGACATGGCGCCTGCCGCAGGGCGGTCGCACCTCCAAGGGCAAGGCGATCATCAACATCCTGCCGATCCCCCAGGGCGTCAGCATCGCCGCGATCATGCCCGTGGACCGGGACGAGGCGGAATGGGACGACCTGCAGGTGGTCTTTGCCACCGACCACGGCACCGTGCGCCGCAACAAGCTGGGCGATTTCACCAACGTCATGCGGAACGGCAAGATTGCTATGAAGTTTGAAGGGGATAGCGAAGGCTGGAACCTCATCAACGCGCGCATCGCCTCCAATGATGACGACGTGATGCTGGTCACCAATGCAGGCCGTGCGATCCGGTTCCGTGCGACGGATGTGCGCGTCTTCAACAGCCGCGCCTCGACCGGTGTGCGGGGCATCAAGCTGTCAGGCGACGACCGCGTGGTGTCGATGTCGGTGATCCGCCACTTCGATGCAACCTCGGACGAACGCGCGGCATACCTCAAGATGCGCCGCGCCATGGCCGGCCTGACCGAAGAGGTGGGTGACGACGATGAGGAAGGCGTGACAAATGCCAGCGTGGAGATCGACTATCCCGCCATGTCCGCGGCCGAAAACCTGATCCTGACGATCACCGCGGGTGGCGCGGGCAAGCTGAGTTCCTCGCACGACTATCCGTTGCGCGGGCGCGGCGGCATGGGCGTGACCGCTTGGGAAAAACGCATGCAAACCGGTGATATCGTTGCCTCTTTCCCGGTCGAGATGGATGACCAGATCATGCTCGCCACGTCCAAGGGGCAATCGATCCGCGTGCCCGTCGACGGCATCAGCTTCCGCTCGCGCAGCGCGGGTGGTGTGCGGGTGTTCAACACCGGCCGCGGCGAAGAGGTCGTCAGCGTCGCCTGGATCGCCGATCAGGGCGAGGACGACGCGCCCGAGGATTAATCAAATCGCAAGCCGGGGGCGGCATGGTTTGCGAAAACCTGTCTGCCCCCGGTGCCGCGATGAACCTTTATACCTGCCAGATTGACCTGAAACACGACGCCAAGGCGCTCGCCTTTGCGCAGGCGCTCACACTGTGGATGGACCATCTCAAGGCCGCGGGCACCATCGGTGACTGGCGGCTCTTGCGGCGCAAGCTGAACCTCGCCGCCGACAACTGCCGCGACTTTCTGCTCGAGATCGAGGTTGAGGATCTGGCCCAACTGGACCGCGCCTTTCGCCTGTCGGGCAGCCATGACGAAACGGTCGAGGCGCTGCACCGCGCTGTGCACGATCTGGTGGCAAAGGCGGATTTCGGTCTCTACCGCCCCTTCCCCGATCCCGAACGAAGCGAACGCATGGCGCTGATTTGACGCCAGAAATCGCGCTAAAGCCTGCGCCCTTGGATCACGTCTGCAGCGCGTAAAGCCCGCTGAACTTTTCGTTCAGATAGGCCAACAGAGGCTCCGGCCCCGGCGTGATACCGCTGGCGTGCTGGATCGTCTCCCGCGGGCTGCGCAGGCCGCCAAAGTTCTGCAGATTGTCGCGCAGCCACCCGGTCGCCGCCGACGTGTCACCCTGCGCCAGTCGATCATCCAGCGCAGGCACCGCCGCCCGCAGCGCCTGATACAGGCACCCGGCATAGACATTCCCCAGCGAATAGGTCGGAAAGTAGCCAAACAGCCCCACGGACCAGTGAACATCCTGCAAAACCCCGTTGGCCGCGCGATCCACGGCATAGCCGAAATCAGCCGCAAACCGGTCATTCCACGCGGTCTCAAGGTCTGCCACCTGAAGGTCGCCAGCCACCAGCGCCCGCTCAAGATCAAACCGCAAAAGGACATGCAGATTATACTGCACCTCGTCCGCCTCGGTCCGGATATAGCCGTTCGAGACCCGATTCACGGCGGCGTAAAACGCATCCTCACCGTCGATCCCGAAATCACCAAAGGCATCGCGCATCTGCCCGTAAAGCCAGCCAGTAAAGGCGCGGCTGCGGCCCAGCTGGTTTTCGTAGATCCGGCTCTGGCTTTCATGCACGCCCATGGACACCCCGGCGCCGATTGCCGTCAGCCCATAGGCCCGATCGATGTTCTGTTCGTAACAGGCGTGCCCGACCTCGTGGATGGTCGAGTAGAAACAGTTGAACGGATCGTCCGGGTTCGTGCGCGTGGTGATCCGCACATCAAGGCCGGAGCCCGAGGAAAACGGATGCACCGCCTTGTCGATGCGGCCATGCCCCTCGTCATAGCCAAAGGCACGCGCGAGCATGGTGCTGATCTTCAGCTGTGCGGCCTCGTCGAACGGCCCCTGCACCTGCGGTGGCGCAGGCCGGTCCAGAATGGCGGCACGCAGTTCTGTCAGCGCCGGGCGCAGCGCGCCGAACATCGCCTCGAGGTCCGCCGCCGTGGTGCCGGGCTCATAGTCCTGCAGCATCGCGTCATAGACGTCGCCGCCTTGGGCCAGTGCGGCCCCTTCCTGCCGTTTCAGGTCGATGACCTGCGCCAGTGTCGGGGCAAAGGCGGCAAAATCGTTCCCTGCCCGCGCTTCGGCCCAGATGCCTTGCGCCGCCGACGTGACCCGCGCGATCTCGGCCGCCAGATCCCCCGGCACCTTGCGCGCCCGGTCATGGCTGCGACGGATCTCGCGTACCTGCGCCTGTCCCACCGGATCAAGCGTCGCCTCATCAATGGCCCCAAGCAGATCGCCCACCTGCGCCGACGTCCGCCGCGCGTGCAGCACAGCCTCCATCGCTGCCATTTCTTCGGCACGCTGTGGGGCAGCCCCCCGCGGCATCACCGTTTCCTGGTCCCAGCCCAGCCGGCCTGCCACCTGGCTCAGCGCCTGCGTGGTGTGGTCATAAGCAATCAACGCGTCAAAGGCAGACATCAGGCGGTTCCTCGTATCGACGTTGCAATGGGATAGGCGCTCAGGAACCGCGCCCGCAGGATCAGCACCCACAACAGCACCGCCAGCGCCTGGTGGACGATCGCCAATTGCCAGGGCGCGGCATAGAGCACCGTCATGACCCCCAGCACGATCTGCAGCGACAGCACCGCCATCACCGCGTTAAAGGCAAACCGCGTGCGCGCATGCGCCGAGCCGCGCCCGCGCAGCCAGACCACGATGGCAAAGGCAAACAGCACATAGCCCGCTATCCGGTGAATGAACTGCACAAGGCCTGCATTTTCAAACAGGTTGCGCCACAGCGGCTCTAGGTCAAAGGCATTCGACGGGAATACCTCGCCCCCCATCAGCGGCCAATCGGTATAGCTGCGCCCCGCATCGATCCCGGCCACCAGCGCGCCAATCAGGATCTGCAAAAAGGCAAGATGCAACAGCCCCGTGGACAGGCCAAAGAGCTTCGCCTCCTTGCCACGCCGCGCCTGCATCAGATCGCGTTCTTCCCGGCCCAGCAGGAATGTATACCACGCGATGAAGCCGAGAATCACAAAGGCCAGCCCCAGATGCGTGGCCAGCCGGTAGCTCGCCACATCCAAAATCCCCTCGCCCGAAGTCACGCCCGATGACACCATCCACCAGCCAATTGTGCCCTGCATGGCGCCCAGAAGGCCAATGAACAGGAACCGCGCGGTCCAGTCGAGATCCTTGGCCAGCACGCAGGCCAGACACATGGTGGCCATGAACGCCATCGCCGCAATCTCCAGCGGGTAGGCGGCAGCAACCGAAATCGCGCCCTGCAACTTGGCCACCTCGAACCCGATCACCGCGACAAAACCGACCCAACCCAAAGCGGGCAGTATCAACCCATCACGCCCACCCGGGATTCGGCCCCGCAAGGCAAAAAACAGGAACCCCACGGCCCAAACCAGACCAATGACCCGCCCCAACTGCCGATGCCCCCATTCCCACCAGTAGATCACCTTGAAATCCGCCATCGTCATCCAGCTGTTCTGCAACTGCCATTCGTCGATGGCCTTGTACTTGTCGAACTCGCTCTGCCAATCGGCGGCGCTCAGCGGCGGGATCGACCCGGTGATGGGCCGCCACTCGGTGATCGACAGGCCGCTGTCGGTCAGCCGCGTCAACCCGCCCACCGAAATCATCGCGACCACAAGGGCAAAGAGGATCATCAGCCACACCCGCATCGCGCCCCGCGCGCCACTGCGCCCGCGGTCGATGACCCCGGTTTCGACTGCCTGTTTCCGGGTGGTGCCCACCTCTTCGAATATGGATCGTTGCTTGGCCATAGGCTCTCCGCTGCTATTCATCGCGCAACCTAGGCATGCGCAGCCGTCGGGTCCAGTGTCAGGGGCGCCGCGCCCAGCGGACCATCTGACGCAGCATGCCGTGTAGCGTCTGCACATCCGCCCGCGTCAGCGGCATCCGGCTCCACAGGTTGCGCAGATTGGTCTTCATGCTCGGCGCCTTGTGTTCGGGGAAAAAGAACCCGGCCTCCTCCAGCCGCTCCTCGAAATGGCGCGACAGATGGTCGATCTCGTGCACGGGCGCCCAGTCGGTGCCGGACATCTCGTCCACCACGTGCTGCACATCGCCACTGGCACGCATCCACTCATAGCCCACAAGCAACACGCATTGCGCCAGATTCAGCGATGGGAACTCCGGGTTCACCGGGACCGAGATGATGGCATTGGCCTGCGCGATGTCCTCGTTCTCCAGCCCCGCACGCTCGGGCCCAAAGATCACCGCCACGTGCTGGCCGTCCGCGATACGCCGCGCTGCATCCCGCATCGCCTCTTCCGGGCTCAGCACCCGCTTGGTCATGTCGCGCGGCCGCGCTGTGGTGGCGTAAGTGTAGGTGCAATCGGCGCAGGCATCGCCAAGGCTGTCATGCACCCCTGCCCCGTCCAGCACCCGCCCCGCACCGCTGGCCATCGCCACCGCCGCCGGGTTGGGCCAGCCATCGCGCGGGTCGACAATGCGCATCCGGTCCAGCCCGAAATTCAACATCGCCCGCGCCGCCGCGCCGATATTCTCGCCCATCTGGGGCCGCGTCAGAACAAATGTAGGTGCCATGGCGGCCATCTACCCGGCCCGTCGCCCGGGAACAAGCATTGCCGCCCCGCCCCTTCTCTGTTTCAAAAAAATCCCCGCCGGAGGCATAGAAGTTTCCAAGCGCAACACTTTGGGCTAGAGCATCGCGCAAAGCAAAAGGACACAACCATGAGCCAGCCCGAGCAGCCGCAGCTTTACCTGGTCACGCCCCCGGTCTTCGAGCTCAGTCAATTCCCCGACCTGCTCGCCTCCGTGCTCGATGCCCAGGCCACCGCCTGCCTGCGGCTCAGCCTTGCCACCCGCGACGCAGACCGGATCGCGCGGGCGGCAGACGCCTGCCGCGCCGTGGCCCATGCGCGCGACGTAGCAATCGTGGTCGATGATCACGTGGGCCTCGCCGAACGGCTGGGCCTCGACGGCGTGCACCTGACCGACGCGGCCAAATCCGTGCGCGACGCGCGCAAGGCGCTGGGAGCCGATGCCATCGTGGGCAGCTTTTGCGGCACCTCGCGCCACGACGGGATGACCGCCGGTGAGGCGGGCGCCGACTACGTGTCCTTTGGCCCCGTCACGGGACTCGATGCCGAAGACACCGCGCCCACCGATCTTTTTGCCTGGTGGTCCGAGATGATCGAAGTGCCCGTGGTTGCCGAAGGCGGGCTTACCTCCGATACCATCGCCGCGCTGGCCCCGATCACCGACTTTGTCGCCTTGGGCGAAGAGGTGTGGAACACCGATGAGCCCGCCGTCACGGTGCAGGCGCTGATGCACAGCGCCCGCGCCCCGGCATAAAGTGCGTTACAGGAACACCCGCTCGATCACCCACCATATCGCCACCAGCGCGATGATCACCGACCCGGTCATCGACCAGGCGCGGAACATGATGGCGTATTCCTCGACCACCTGCTCGCCGCCCGTCAGCCGTGCCGCCCGCGCGGCCAACGTCCCCAAGAGCAGCGCCAGCGCCATCAGCGCAATCACCGTCAACTGGCCCAGTTCCACCCCGATGTTGAACCCGATGAGCGCGGGCAAAAAGGCCCCGTCCGGCAGCCCGTATTCGCCCAGCACCGACGCAAAGCCCAAGCCATGCAGCAGGCCAAAGCCGAACACGATCACCGGTCGCCACCGGTTTAGACCGCGGGCAAAGATGTTCTCTACCGCCACGAACACGATGGAGGCCGCGATCAGCGGCTCCACGATGGCGGGCGAAATGGTCACCAGCCCCAGCGCCCCCAGCGCCAGCGTCACCGTGTGCGCCAGCGTGAACGCGCTCACCTGCCACAAGAGCGGCCCCAGCCGCACCGACAGGAAAAACAGGCCCAGCACAAACAGGATGTGATCCAGCCCCTTGGGCAGGATGTGGTCAAAGCCGACGGGGATGTAATCCACAAAGGCCGCCCAGCCTGTCACCGCATCGCCGCCCGCAATGGCGATCGGACCGGTATTTGCGCCACCCGCCACCAGCCCGGTAAAGGGCTCCTCGACCCCTTGCTGCCGCACCACCAGATCACCGGCCCCATCGGGCCATGTGACGGTCAGTGTGGTGGCACCTTCGGGCACCGCGCCGCGCATCAGCATCTCGGACACCCGCGGCAGCTCGAAATCGGACACCTCCGGAATCTCGACCGTCTCCAGAACCAGCGCCACAGCCGCCCCATCCACGGTGATCAGCGGCAGCGCGTTCCACGTCTGCACCAGTTCTTCGGCCCGAGCCGCCACTGCCGCGCCGTCCAGCGCCCGCAGCGCATCGTAATCGGCGGCATTTTCCGCCTCGTCCGTGTCCGCCACGACATCCAGATCAATCCCCGACAACTGCGCCTCGATATTCGTGCGCAGCGCCATCGACAGCGTGCCGCCCTCGACCGTCACATCCGTGATCGACGGCACCACCTCGTGCGCCGCCGCCATCGGCGCCAGCATCAGCAGCCACAGGGTTGACACCCACCGCAGAAACACCAGCCTTGTGACCGACATCATCGAAAGACCCCGCATGACACACTTCCACCCTGTTCACAGACTTCTCTTGGCGGTTTGGTGCGTCATCCTGCCGGGATATGCAACCGCGCACGAGTTCTGGATCGCGCCCGAACCGTACATGGTGCAGTCGGGCGACAACCTGGTGGCGCGCTTGATCAATGGTGAGGATTTCGCGGGCGTCGGCCTGTCCTACATCGAACGGCGCATTGCCCGGTTTGAGGTGATCCATAACGGCACCGCACAAAAGGTCACCGCGCGCATGGGCGACAACCCCGCGCTCGACATCGACGCACCGGGCGACGGTCTGGTGGTCGTGGTGCACGAAACCACCCCGTCGATCATCACCTACAAGACATGGGAGAAGTTTCAGAAATTCGCCGATCACAAGGATTTCAGCGATTGGCGCGCGCGCCATAACGCTCTGGGCTTTCCCGAACCGCCCTTCAAGGAACGCTACACCCGCCACGCCAAGGCGCTGATGGCGGTGGGCAATGGCGCGGGATCCGATGCCGCCACGGGGATGAAGACCGAATTCGTGGCCCTCACCAACCCCTATGCGCCGGGCTTTGACGGCCAGATGCGCGTGCGTGTTCTGCTCGATGGCGCGCCGCGCGCCGATGTGCAGGTCGAGGTGTTCGACCGCGCCGCACCGGATGACGTCACCATCACGCTGCACCGCACCGACACCAACGGTGTGGCCACGATCCCGGTCACGCGCGGGCACGACTACCTCTTTGACGCGGTCACGCTCGCGCCCATCTCCGACAGCGACCGCGCCTCGTGGGACACCTACTGGGCCGCGCTGACCTTTACCGTGCCCTAAGCCCGCTTGCACAGCGCGCCCCCACGCGGCAAGAAGCGCGGCATGACAGCAGACACGATTTGCATCGGTTCGGTCCTCTGGGACGTCATCGGCCGCTCCGACCGCGCCATGCGACAGGGTTCTGACGTGCCGGGCCGGATCACCCGGTTGCCGGGCGGCGTGGCCCTGAACATCGCGATGACGCTGGCGCGCTTTGGCCTGCACCCTGCCCTGCTCAGTGCCATTGGCCGCGATGCCGAAGGCGACGCGCTGGTCACGGCGTGTGCGGCGCGCGGTCTGATCACCGATCATCTTTACCGCTCCGACGATCTGCCCACTGACCAGTACATGGCCGTCGAGGGTGCCAACGGCCTGATCGCCGCCATCGCCGATGCGCATTCGCTGGAACAGGCGGGCGCCAAGATCCTGTTGCCGCTCACCGATGGTGGGCTGGCAAGTGCGGACGCACCCTTTACCGGCATCGCCGCCATCGACGGCAACCTGACACTCGACCTGCTCAGCACCATCGCCACCGGACCCGTGCTGGCCCAAGCCGATCTGCGCATCGCACCCGCATCACCGGGCAAGGCCGAGCGCCTCGCCCCGTTCCTCAGCGCCGGGCGCGGCACGCTCTATGTGAACCTCGAAGAGGCGGGCCTCTTGTGCCAGCGCAACTTCGAGGACGCCGAAGCCGCTGCCGCAGGTCTGCTCGACCGGGGTGCGGCCCGCGTGCTGGTCACCGATGGCGGCGGGCTGGCGGCGTCCGGGGACGCCCACGGCATCGTCAGCCGCACACCGCCCAAGGTGCTGGTGACCCGCGTCACCGGTGCGGGCGACACGTTCATGGCCGCCCATATCTCGGCCGAGATGCGCGGCGCACGAGGCGCCGATGCGTTGGGCCAAGCGCTCGAGGCCGCCGCCGCCTATGTCTCAGGAAAGACCCCGGAATGATCTACACGCCCTCTGCCGAAGTGGCCGACGCACAAGCACGCGGCACGCCCATCGTGGCACTGGAAAGCACGATCATCACCCACGGCATGCCGTGGCCGCAAAACCTCGATGTCGCGCGACAGGTGGAAAACGACGTGCGCGCGCAGGGCGCTGTCCCAGCCACCATGGCGGTGATGGATGGCACCCTGCACGTGGGTCTGAACGACGACCAGCTCGAAGCGCTGGCACAGGCCAAGAACGTGGCCAAGCTCAGCCGCGCCGACATGGCCGCCTGCATGGCCGCGGGTGGCACCGGGGCGACAACCGTCGCCGCCACGATGATCGCGGCGCGCGTCGCGGGCATCGCAGTCTTTGCCACCGGTGGCATCGGCGGCGTGCACAAAGGGGCGGAGGCGTCCTTTGACATCTCCGCCGACCTCACGGAACTGGCCCAAACGCCGGTCACCGTGGTTGCCGCCGGGGCCAAGGCAATCCTCGACATCCCCAAAACCCTCGAAGTGCTGGAAACCCAAGGGGTACCGGTCATCGCCTATGGGCAGGACGACATGCCCGCCTTCTGGTCGCGCAGTGCGGGTCTCAAGGCGCCCTTGCGCATGGACAGCGCCGCCGAGATCGCCGCAGCGCACCGGATGCGCGCGGGCCTTGGCCTGCCCGGGGGGCAACTGGTCGCCAACCCGATCCCTGCTAGCGACGAGATCGACCGCGACACCCTCGCCCCGATCATCGCCCGCGCCACCGCCGATGCGCAGGCGCATAGCATCACCGGCAAGGGGGTCACGCCGTACCTTTTGCAACGCATCTTTGAACTGACCGAAGGCCGGTCCCTGACCGCCAACATCGCGCTGGTGCGCAACAACGCCAGACTGGCGGCTGAAATCGCCGTGCAAATGGGCAAGCCACCGGTTTCGGCCGTCTGACCGACCTCAGCCCATTGTCCTTGCCCGCCCGCTCGCCTAACTAGGCGACAGAGTTTTGTACCCGGACGCTGATGACCACACCCTTTGATCCAGAACCCCCCAACCGACCCGGCCTGTTTTCTCGTTTAAGGGCATCCTTCCTGACCGGGCTGGTGGTGATCGCGCCAGTGGGCCTGACAATCTGGCTGATCTGGACCGTGATCGGCTGGGTCGATGACATCGTGTGGCCTCTCGTGCCCGACCCCTGGCACCCCGACCGCATCGTCAACTACTGGCTTGGCATTCCCGAATTCCTCGATCCGGGCGGCGAGGTGCGCAACCGCGACTGGATCGAGGTCAACGTGCGCGGCGTCGGCGTCATCATCTTTTTGTTCTTCACGGTCTTTGTCGGCTGGGTCGCCAAGGGGTATCTGGGCCGATCCTTCATCCGCTGGGCTGAAGGCATCGTCGAACGCACGCCCGTCGTGCGGTCGATCTATTCCGGGATCAAACAGATCTCGGAAACCGTTTTTGCCCAATCCGAACGCTCGTTCGAACAGGCATGCCTGATCGAATACCCGCGTCGCGGCATCTGGGCCATCGGCTTTATCTCGACCACCGCCAAGGGCGAGGTCAGCGCCCGTGCCGGCAATGACGGCGGACTGCTCAGCATTTTTGTGCCGACGACGCCAAATCCGACGTCTGGTTTTCTGCTGTTCTTTCCCGAAGAGGACGTGATCCCACTGGACATGACGGTCGAGGACGCCGCGAAACTGGTGATCTCCGCCGGGCTTGTCTATCCCAACGGCAAGGATCCAACGACACCACCCGAGCAAAAAGCGGCCGAGTGACGCGCACGCGCGAGCGTAAACAGTGTCGCACCGATACGCCCACGCACCGGGCAAAAAAAAACGCCAGCGCAAGGCTGGCGTTAAGTTATTGAGGCAGGTTTCATACAGGCAAGAAACCTATCGAGCAGTGCGCTTGTTATACGCCGACCCGCGCAAAGAGTCCAAGCTAAAAGTTTGATAATGCGTAAATGTCCGAAGCCCGATAAGGTTAACAAAACAAGGGCTATGAGGGATTGTTGCCAAAATGGAGCAGGATTTTTTCCACATCGCACGCGGCCAGATACGGCGCGTTTCGGCGATTCTCGGCACGCTGGTGATCGCGGGCCACATGGCACAAGCAGAGCCAATGCATGGCATAGCTATGTATGGCGCACCACAACTACCCCCAGATTTTGCGTCCCTGCCCCACGCGAATCCCGATGCGCCCAAAGGCGGCGCCATCACGCTGGCCAATACGGGCAGTTTTGATTCGCTCAATCCCTACATCCAGAAGGGCAACGTGCCCTGGCAGCTGCGCTTTTTGACCCATGAAAGCCTGATGGGCCGCAGCCGCGCGGAACCCTTCGCGCTCTACGGCCTGCTGGCCGAATCGATTGAAACCGATGACGCGCGCTCTTGGGTGGAATTCACCCTGCGCGAAGAGGCGCGATTCAGCGACGGCAGCCCGGTGACGGTCGAGGATGTGCTGTGGTCCTACGAAACACTGGGGACCGAAGGGCACGGTCGCTACCGCAGCCTCTGGTCCCAGATCGAAACCCTCGAACAGACCGGCCCGCGCACGGTCCGGTTCACCTTCAACTCCGACAACCGCGAATTGGCCCTGCTCGCGGGCATGCGCCCGATCCTGCAGAAATCCCAGTGGGGGGGTCGCGATTTCGCCGCCTCCACGCTGAACGACATCCCCGTGGGCTCCGGCCCCTACGTGGTCTCCGGCTACGAAGGCGCGCGATTTGTCACCCTGACACGCAACCCCGACTACTGGGGCAACGATTTGCCCTTCCGCGCGGGCACATTCAATTTCGATGAAATCACCATCGACTTCTACGGCGACGCCGACGTGGTGCTTGAGGCGTTCAAGGCGGGCGAAGTCTCTGCCGTGCGCGAATTCAATGCTGAAAAATGGGCCAGCGCCTACGACTTCCCCCGCGCGCAGAACGGCGAAGTGCAAAAATCCGAAATCCCGCACCAGAAACCGTCGGGCATCACCGGCTTCGTGATGAACACGCGCCGCGCCCCCTTTGACGACTGGCGCGTGCGCGAGGCGCTGATCACCGCCTTCAACTTTGAATACATCAACGACACGCTCACCGGCGGCGCGCAACCGCGTATCACGTCCTATTTCTCCAACTCGCCGCTGGCGATGCAGCCGGGACCGGCCACGGGCCGCGTCGCCGAGTTGCTGGAGCCGTTCAAAGCCACCCTCCTGCCCGGCGCGCTCGAAGGCTACACCCTGCCCACCTCCGACGGCAGCGCCCGCAACAGGGCAGGCCTGCGCCGCGCGCTGTCGCTGATGGAAGAGGCGGGTTGGATGCCACAGGACGGCGCGCTGACCAAGGACGGACAGCCCATGGCCTTCACCATCCTGCTGGATCAGAACAACTCCGAACACCGCGCCATCGCCGATCTCTACATGCAGACGCTCACGCAAATGGGCATCGCGGTCACCGTGGAACTGGTCGACAACGCCCAGTTCACCGAACGCACCGGCACCTATGATTTCGACATGACCTACCACCGCCGCGCCATGTCGCTCAGCCCGGGCAACGAACAGTATTTCTACTGGGGCTCCAAGGCCGCGGATGAGGACGGCACTCGCAACCTCATGGGCGCCAAGGATCCCGCCATCGACGCCATGATCGATGCCATGCTGGGCGCCCGCACCCGCGAGGAGAGCATCGCGGCCACCCGCGCGCTCGACCGGCTGCTGATCTCGGGCCGCTACGTGGTGCCGTTCTGGCAATTCACATCGGGCCGCATCGCTCATGTCACACAGATGTCATATCCCGAGACCATACCGATCTACGGCGACGGCCCCGACTGGATGCCGCAATTCTGGTGGTACGAAGAGTAATCCATGATCCAAAAATGTTGTGCCGAGGCGCTGGGAACAGCGTTCCTCCTGATTGCTGTCATCGGCTCGGGGATCATGGGCGACACGCTTGCGGCCGGGAACACCGCCGTTGCGCTGCTGGCCAATGCAATCGCCACGGGCTGCATGCTCTATGCGATCATCACCGTGCTAGGCCCGATCTCGGGCGCGCATTTCAACCCCGCGGTCACACTCGCCTTTGCCCTGCGCGGCGATCACGGCTGGGGCGCTGTGGCGCCCTATGTGGCCGCACAGGTGGCGGGCGGGGTGCTGGGCGTCTGGGCCACGCACCTGACGTTCGACCTGCCGGTCCTGCAGCTGAGCGAAACCCTGCACCGCACCGGACCCGCGCAATGGTGGTCCGAGGTGCTGGCGACCTTTGGCCTTCTGTTCGTGATCTTCGGCGGGCTGCGGTCGCGCCCCGACGCGGTGCCGACTTTGGTCGCACTCTACATCACCGGGGCGTATTTCTTCACCGCCTCGACCAGCTTTGCCAACCCCGCCGTGACCTTCGCCCGCGGCTTCTCGGACACGTTCGCAGGCATCTATCCTTGGCACATTCCTGCATTTATTCTCGCCCAGGTAGTGGGTGTTGGCGTGGCACATGTGATATTGCGCAGACTTTTCTGAAAATCCTTGCCATTACAGACGCGTGTTATACCTATTGCGCGTCGACCGCCGGGGGGCGAAGCGACCCGGCCGACAGACACACAAACCAAGGACAAACCCACGGGGGGTATTTGCCATGCGTTGGAGTGATCTGACACGCGACTGGGCCACCAGCTACCGCGCGCTGCGGCAGGAATTTCCGCAGCTTGAACCCAGCGCCATGCCCTTTCTCAAGGGCGATCAGGAGCGGTTCGAAAGCTACCTTGCCGCCACCCACGACATGTCCCTGAACGAAGCGCGCGATGCCTTCGACGCGTTTCTGAGCCGGCGCACCGAAAACGCCTGAGGCCGCGTCCGGCCAGCCTCAGCCGGTCAGGGACGTAACCCACAGGATCGTGGCGTCCTCGTCGCTCACCGACACCACGTTGTGCCCCATCGTGGCATCGTAATAGGCGCTGTCGCCCCGACGCATGTCCACCGGCTCGTAAAACTCGGTATAAAGCCGGATCACACCTGTCAGCACATAGAGAAACTCTTCGCCATCGTGGCGCACCCAGCCGTCGAACTCGTCCATCGACCGCGCCCGCACCCGCGCGCGGTAGGGCAGCATCTGCTTTTTCGTCAGCGTCTCGGCCAGCAACTCGTGCTCATAGGTCACGGTGGCCTGCGCCGTGCCCTGCCCGGACTTGGTCACTGCCATGCGCCCGTTGATCTGGCCCTGCTGTGGCGGCGTGAACAGCTGCGGCACGCTGATCTCAAGGCCAACGGCCAGCTTTTTCAGCGCGTCGTAAGTGGGCGACATCTGCCCGTTCTCGATCTTCGACAGGGTCGACCGGGCCAGCCCCGCCTGACCCGCCGCCTGTTCCAGCGTCCAGTCGCGCGCCTTGCGCAACTCGCGCACGCGCGCGCCAAGATCCAGCGGTTCCGCCGCCTCGTCCACACCGTTGGCGCGGGCAATCTCGATCAGGGACTTGGGGTCTTTGCCTTGCATGACCGTGTGTATATGTGCGCCTCCCACAGCTTGCAACACGGGCCAAGCCCCGCTAGCGAAGGGTATGGCCCCACGGACAACCAGCCTCTTTGACAGTGCCCCTGCCCCCGCTTGTCCCGCGCCGTTCAACATGGCGGGCTACGTGCTGGGGCGCGCCGCGCACATGGGCGACAAGGCTGCGGTGATCGTGGTCGGCGACGCACCGCCGCAACGGCTCGACTATGTCGATTTGCGCGCCGCGGTCCTCGGCACCGCGACAGGGCTGCTGCAAGCGGGTTTTGGTCCGGGCGACCGGGTGCTTTTGCGGCTGGGCAACAGCATCGACATGCCGCTGGCATATCTGGGCTGCATAGCCGCAGGATTGGTGCCGGTGCTCACCTCAGCGGCGCTGACATCACCCGAGGTGGCCCGCATCATCGCCGACATCGCCCCCCGTCTCATCCTGCGCGACCCGGATGTGCCGTCGGCCAGCGGACCGCCCGAACTGGGTCTGCACGCCCTGCGCAGCCTACGTGACCTGCCGCCCGCCGATCTCGACATGGGCGATCCCGACCGGCTGGGATACATCGTCTACACCTCTGGCACCTCGGGCCGACCGCGTGCGGTGGCCCATGCGCACCGCGCGATCTGGGCCCGGCGCATGATGTTTGACGCGTGGTACGGGCTGCGCGCCGATGACCGGCTGCTGCACGCGGGCGCGTTCAACTGGACCTACACGCTCGGCACCGGGCTCATGGATCCGTGGACCGTGGGCGCCACCGCCCTCATCCCGGCGCCGGGCACACCGCCGGGCCGTCTCGGCACCCTGCTCGCCGATCACGACGCCACGCTCTTTGCCGCCGCTCCGGGCGTCTACCGGCAGATGCTCGCGCGCAGCACCCTGCCGCCGCTGCCACAGCTGCGCCACGGCCTCAGCGCGGGGGAAAAGATGCCGCCCGCCCTGCACACAGCCTGGGCCGACGCCACAGGCACCGCAGTCTACGAGGCGTTCGGCATGTCCGAATGCTCCACCTTCATCTCGTCCGCGCCGTCCAACCCGGCGCCGCACGACACCATGGGCCGCCCCCAGCCTGGACGCCGCGTGGCGATCGTCGGGGCGGAAGGCCCCTTGCCCATCGGCGACACCGGCATCATCGCCATCGACCGCCGCGATCCGGGGCTCATGCTGGGCTATCTCAACGCACAAGCGGAAACCGACGCGCGCTTTCGCGACGACTGGTTCCTCACCGGTGATCTGGGCACCATGGCTGCCGACGGCACCATCAGCTATGCGGGCCGCGACGACGACATGATGAATGCGGGCGGCTTTCGTGTCTCGCCCCTCGAGGTGGAACAGGCGATGCTCAGCACGCCGGGCCTCACCACCTGTGCCGCCGCCGAAGTGCAGCTGTCCCCGGGCAAAAGCATCATCGTCTTGTTCTACACCGGCCCCCAACCGCTTGACGATGCCGCGCTAAAGGCCCATGCCGCCACACGGCTCGCTCGCTACAAACAACCGCGCGCCTTTGTCCACCTGCCGACCCTGCCCACCGGCCCCACAGGCAAACTGATCCGGCGGCACCTGCCGCGCCACTGGCCCCACGAACGGAGCACCCTGCAATGACCGACGCGACCATCAAGCTCGACATCATGTCCGACCCGATCTGCCCATGGTGCTATATCGGCAAGGCCCACCTCGACCGCGCACTCGAGGCGCACCCGGACCACCCCTTTGTGATCGAATGGCACCCGTTCCAGCTGAACCCCGACATGCCCGCGGGTGGCATGGACCGCCGCGCCTATCTCGAAGGGAAGTTCGGCGGCAAGGACGGTGCGGTCAAAGCCTACGCGCCCGTCGTCGAACACGCCGAACAGGCCGGTCTCAAGATCGACTTCGAAGGGATGAAACGCACGCCCAACACGCTGGATGCCCACCGCCTGATCCACTGGGCCGGCGTCGAAGGCAAACAGACCGCCGCCGTTTCAGCCCTGTTTCAGGCCTATTTCGTGGACGCCCGCGACATCGGCGACGCCGAGGTGCTGGCGGATGTGGCCGACACCGTTGGCATGGATGCCAGCGTCGTTCTGCGCCTTCTGGCCTCGGACGCCGACCGCGACGACATTCAGGCCCGCGACGCCCACAGTCGCAAGATGGGAATCACCTCCGTGCCCACGTTCATCGTGGCTGGCCAGCACGCGGTACCAGGCGCGCAACCGCCCGAACTGTGGGCCCGCGTCATCGCGGAATTGACCGGCGCAGATGCCTGAAAATTTTTCCGACCCTCGCACGAGAAATACAACCTTTGGTCGTTGCGTTCTGCCCATTATATCGGCAAGGTGCCGCGAATGCGCGTCACCTTAGGACGCGGCAAAGAGGTTAGCTTGCGCCCCCCTACAGGTCAGAACATTGGAGCTTTCGAATTCGTCGCGCTCATGGCGATGATGTTCGGCACCATTGCGTTTTCCATCGACTCGTTGCTGCCCGCCCTGCCCCAGATCGCAGGCGAACTTGACCTCGACAGCACGGCCGCCGCGGCGTCGGTTATGATGGCGTTCATGGTTGGCATGGGTGCGGGCACGCTGGTCATGGGGCCGTTGTCGGACGCCGCCGGGCGCAAACCGCTGGTCTATGTCGGCCTGCTGATCTACGCGCTCGGCGCGTTTCTGTGCTACATCGCCCCCAGCTACGAAATGATGCTGGCCGCACGCGTGCTGACGGGCCTCGGCGCGGCCGGGCCGCGGGTTGTATCGCTGGCGATCATCCGCGATCTCTACGTGGGGCGTCACATGGCCAGCATCATGTCGTTCACCATGATGGTCTTTCTGTTCTTTCCCGGCGTCGCCCCCCTGATCGGCGCCCTTCTGACCGACAGTTTCGGCTGGCGCTCGATCTTTGGCGCCTACCTGATCTTTGGCGTGACGATGCTGGTGTGGTTTGCGGTCCGGGTCAGCGAAACACTGCCCGTCGCCAACCGTCGCCCGCTGCGATGGGCGGTCATGGGCGCCGCCGTGCGCGAGATTGCGACCCACCGCACCGTGCGCCTCGCTGCCGCGGTGCAGGTGCTGATGATGACCATCCTGCTGACCGTACTGTCCATGGTGCAGCCGATCTTCGAGGTGGCGTTCGACCGCGCCGACACCATGCCCCTGTGGTTCGGTGCCATCGCCGTCACCTCGGGCGTCTCCAGCCTGCTCAACGCCCGGCTGGTGCTGCATTTCGGGATGCGCCGCCTGATCACATGGGCGCTCTTTGCGCAGATCCTCGCCTCGGGTGCGTTCATCCTTTACCTGACATCCGGCCTGCCGGGGGTCTTTGCACTCTACGTCATCTGGCAGTTCGGCGTGATGTTCCAGGGCGGGCTGACCATGGCCAACCTCAACGCCATCGCGATGGAACCCATGGGCCATGTCGCGGGCATGGCGTCCTCGGTCACGGCAGCGCTCTCCACGATTATCGCGGCGGGCGGCGCCATCGGGCTGGGCTACCTCTTTGACGGCACCCCGCGCCCGCTCGTGCTGATCGTCTTTGTGCTGTGCTGTGCTGCCGCTGCCCTCATGATGCAAATGCGCCGCGAAGAAGCCGCACTGGCCTGATCATCGGGGGCCTAGGCCTGCGCCTTCGCCCTGGCCTTCTTCTTGGCCACCACCTTCTCCGCCAGATCGCGCGCAATGGCAAAGGCACCCTTGATCTTGTCGACGTCCTTTTTCCAATCGCGCCGCACCACGATCTTGTTGTCCTTCACCTTGGCCAGCCCGCGCTGATCCTCGATGAACTGCACCAGCCCCTCGGGCGAGGCGAACTTGTCATTGTGAAACTGGATCGTCGCGCCCTTCGGCCCGCCATCCAGCTTGGCAATCCCCGCCTTCTTGCACATCGCCTTGATCCGCACGATCAGCATCAGGGTGTTCACCTCACGCGGCAGCTTGCCGAACCGGTCGATCAGTTCCGCGGCAAAGCCTTCGAGTTCAACTTTGGACGACAACCCACTGAGCCTGCGATACAATCCCAGCCGCACATCCAGATCGGGCACATAATCCTCGGGGATCAGCACCGGCACGCCAAGGTTGATCTGCGGCGCCCACTGATCATCAGCCTCCGCCAGCCCCTCCATCTCGCCCGACCGGATTTTTGAAATCGCCTCCTCGAGCATGGATTGATAGAGTTCAAAGCCCACGTCGCGCATCTGCCCCGACTGTTCCTCGCCCAAGAGGTTCCCGGCCCCGCGAATGTCCAGATCCTGCGAGGCCAGCGTGAACCCCGCCCCCAGCGTGTCGAGACTGCCCAGCACCCGCAGCCGCTTTTCCGCGGTCGCCGTCAGCTTGGCCCGCGGTTTCGTGGTCAGGTAGGCATAGGCCCGCGTCTTCGACCGGCCCACACGCCCGCGTATCTGGTAGAGCTGCGCCAGACCAAACATGTCCGCACGGTGGATGACCATCGTGTTCGCCGTGGGGATATCCAAGCCAGATTCCACGATCGTGGTGGCCAGCAGCACGTCGAACTTGCCGTCATAAAACGCGTTCATCCGGTCATCCAGTTCGCCCGCCGCCATCTGCCCATGTGCCACCACATAAGACAGCTCCGGCAACTGATCGTTCAGGAACTCTTCTATCTCGGCCAGATCACTGATCCGCGGCACCACATAGAAGCTTTGCCCGCCGCGATAATGCTCGCGCAGCAGCGCCTCGCGTATGGTCACCGCGTCGAATTCGGACACGTATGTCCGGATCGCCAACCGGTCCACGGGCGGCGTGCCGATAATGCTCAGATCGCGCACCCCCGTCAGGCTCAGCTGCAGGGTCCGCGGGATCGGCGTCGCGGTCAGGGTCAGCACGTGCACGTCGCTGCGCAACTGCTTCAGCCGCTCCTTGTGGGCGACGCCGAACTTCTGTTCCTCATCGATCACCAGCAGCCCAAGGTTCTGAAACTTCACGTTTTTCGCCAGCAACGCATGCGTACCGACAACAATGTCTACCGTGCCCTTGGCCAGCCCGTCGCGCGTGGCGCTTGCCTCCTTGGCGGGCACAAACCGGCTCAGCTGCCGCACGTTGATCGGAAAGCCGCGGAACCTCTCGGCAAAGCTCTTGTAATGCTGCCGCGCCAGCAGCGTCGTGGGCGCGATCACCGCCACCTGCACGCCGGTCATCGCCGCGACAAAGGCCGCGCGCATCGCCACCTCGGTCTTGCCAAAGCCGACATCCCCACACACCAGCCGGTCCATCGGCTGCCCGCTGGTAAGATCGTCCATCACGTTGGCAATCGCTGCCAGCTGGTCGTCGGTTTCCTCATAGGGGAACCGCGCGGCAAAGGTGTCCCACGCCCCCGGCGGCGGTTCCAAAATCGGCGCCTTGCGCAGCGCCCGCTCGGCAGCGATCCGAATGAGCCGGTCGGCCATCTCGCGAATGCGCTCTTTCAGCCGCGCCTTCTTGGCCTGCCACGCGCCACCGCCCAGCTTGTCCAGCAAGCCTTCCTCGTGGCCATATTTGCTCAGCAATTCCATGTTTTCGACGGGCAGGTACAGCTTGGCCGCCTCGGCATATTCCAGCAGCAGACACTCATGCGCCGCCCCCAGCGCCGTGACGACTTCCATGCCCATGTACCGACCGATCCCGTGGTCCACATGCACCACCAGATCGCCGGGGCTGAGGCTCTGCGTCTCGGTCAGGAAGTTTTCCGCCCGCCGTTTCTTCTTTGGCGACCGGATCAGCCGGTCCCCCAGCACGTCCTGCTCCGAAATCACCGTCAGATCCGGCGAGGTAAACCCATGCTCCAGCGCCCAAACCGCCAGATGCAGCCCCCGCTTGCCGATCCGCCGCGCATCGGTGATCGGGATCGCCTCGGCCAGCCCCTCATCCTCAATGAGCCCGGTCAACCGCTCCCGCGCGCCCTCGGAATAGCTGGCGATAACCACTGGCCCTTCGTCCAGCCGCGCTTTCACATGATCCGCCAAGGCCCCGAAAAGACTGATGGATTCCTGCTGTCGCTCCGGTGCGAAATCGCGCCCGATGCGCGCGCCCGCATCCAGCACCCCGGGCCCCGTGGCCTGCGGCAAGGGCACAAACTGCTTCACACGGCGCTCCGCCACCGCCGCCTCCCATGCGGCATCGTCCAGATACAGCCCCTCGGGCCGCGGCGGTTTATAGACCGTGTCCATACGGGACCGGTTTTCCATCGCCAGCCGCCGCGTCTCGTACTGATCCGCCACACTCTCCCACCGCGCCAACCGCTGCGGCGTGGTCTGGTCATCCAGCGTGATGGTCGCGCCCGGCAGGTAATCAAACAGCGTCTCGAGCCGATCGTGAAACAGCGGCAGCCAGTGTTCCGCCCCCTGATGCTTGCGCCCAGCACTCACCGCCTCGTAGAGCGGATCGTCCGTGCCTGCCGCCCCGAACTCCAGCCGGTAATTCTGCCGAAACCGCGTGATCGCCGCCTCGTCCAGGATCACCTCCGACACCGGCGCCAGTTCCACCAGATCGAGCTTTTCCGTCGTCCGCTGTGTCGCCGCATCGAACCGCCGCGCGCCATCCAGCACGTCACCAAACAGATCCAGCCGCACCGGCCCCAGATCGCCGGGCGGATAGATGTCGATGATGCCCCCGCGCACAGCGTAATCGCCCGGTTCCGTCACCGTGGGGCTTTGCACAAACCCCATGCGCACCAGAAACGCGCGCAGGCCCGCCTCGTCCACGCGCCCGCCCACGGTCGCCGACCAAGCCGCCTCGCGCATCAGCGCGCGTTCGGGCACTCGCTGCGTGGCGGCATTCAGCGTGGTCAGCAGCACAAACCGCTCCGGCATCCCGTGCACAAGGGCCGCCAGCGTCGCCATCCGCCGGGCCGAGATATCGGCATTGGGCGACACCCGGTCATACGGCAGGCAATCCCAGCCCGGAAACACCAGCACCGGCATATCGGGCGCAAAGAACCGCAGCGCCTCGACCATCGCCGCCAGCCGCTTGTCATCGCGCGCGATGTGCAGCACGGGACCACGGTCGGCCACCTCGTCAAGGATCAGCCGCGCGTCATAGCCCTCGGGCGCGCCGGAAACTGTGATGGTCTGGGTCATGCTCTGCCTGTGCCGGAAAAGGGGTCAATTGGCCCAAACGCCCGCCCTGTCAACCGCCAAACCTCAACTGCCAAAGGGGCCAACGGTCAGGTTCTGGTACATCCCCCACAGGGCGGTCACGAAAA
>JBCBAV010000039.1:0-28727 GCA_038532285.1 Pseudomonadota bacterium
GCGCATGGCCCCAGCCCCGGATTGCGCCGGTATAGGGCATCGCGTTGTCCCATGCCCGTGTCTGGTGCGGATACAACCCCGTGGCAAAGCTGGCGCGCGCCGGCACGCAGATCGGGCTGGGGGTATAGGCGTTGGTAAACCGCGTGCCCCGCCCGGCAAGCGCATCAAGGCAAGGCGTTTGCACAAACGGATGCCCGGCACAGCCCATGGCACGTGCCTGATGCTCATCCGACATGATCACCAGCAGGTTCGACGGCTTCATTCGACGCCTCTGAACTTCGATGCCGCTTCGATCTTGTCCACCACGCTGTAGAACACCTCGAGATCTTCGGCAGAGACTTCGGCCAGAAGCCTCTCCTGACGCGCCTCCATCGTGGGCATCACCTCGGCACTCAGGCGTTCGGCGGCCTTGGTCAGGGCGAGATGCTGGACGCGTTGGTCGCGCTTGTCGGTTTCGACCCGAAGCAGCCCCCGGCCCACCATCGCCTTGATCTTGCGGCTCAGTTGTCCCTTGTCCATCTGGACGAGCCCGGCAATTTCGGTCAGCGACGCGTTCTCGACCATCCGCAAGGTCTGGATCAACCGCCACTCGACCAGCGACAACCCCGACTTGGCCTTGAGCATTGCGGTGGCCTGAGCGTTCAGACTGCTTTGCAACCGCGCCAGACGGAAAGTCACAAACGACGACGGCGTGAGAAAGCTGGGCGTTTCATGCGTGTTCATGTGTCGAAGAGTTCCCGAAACAAATTGACAGGTCAAATAGTTTATGGATTCCTGCCCGCAAAGCGACCTGGGGAGGATTTGACATGAAAAAGTTCTGGAAAGCGACGGCAGCGGCGGCGCTGCTATCTGCGGCGACGGTGACATCAGCCTTTGCCGACGGCCACGGCTGGGCCCCGGATGGCCCGATCAAGATGATGATCGCATTTGCAGCCGGAGGCGGCGCGGACACGCAGGCCCGCCTGATCGCCGAGGACATTCAGGCCGCGACAGGCTGGGACGTGATCCCCGAGCAGGTCACCGGCAAGGGCGGCGTGAACGCGCTGGTCGCGCTCAAGGACATGCCAGCCGACGGATCGGCCATCGCGATGGTTGTCACGGAATCGCTGGGATACAACGCGGCGGCTGCAAAAGGTGCGGGTATCGCACCTGCGGATTTCACCGGGCTGACCACCACCGCAGGGTTCCAGATGGCCGTGGTGGCCAAGGCCGACAAGGGCTGGACTTCGTTTGACGACATGATCGCCTCGGCCAAGGACGGCGGGCTGCGCTTTGGGACAATGTCGCCAAAACTGTCGGACCTTGCGTTCCTTCTGGGGGATGCAAACGGCGTTGAATTCAACATCGTTCAGGTTCGCGGTGGCCGCGCGGTCATGGACGGGGTGCAGTCGGGTGACATGGATCTTGGTTTCATGGCGGGCATTCAACGCAAGGGCGTGGCGTCGGGAGACCTGGTCAACCTCGCTTCGGCCCTGTCCGAACCGCTGCAGCAAACACCAGACGCGCCAACCTTTGCGGACCTCGGCGTACAGTTCAGCGCCGACGGCTACTTTGTCTTTGTGGCGCCGGCCGGCATGGACCCCGCCGCACGTGATGCCATCACTGCAGCGATCGTCGAGGCCACCAACAACGGCAAGGCGTCGGGGATGATCACCAAGGCGTTTGGCGGCGCCGTGACCATTCAGGGCGATGATCTGGATGCGCTGTTGCAATCGGACTTTGATTCCGCCGGCGCGCTGATGGACGCCGCGCAGTAACCACGCCTCAGGGGCCAGCCCATGAAACCCGGACGCCTTGCGGACACGTGGCTGGCCCTTTTGTTTCTGACCTTCGCGCTTGTCCTGATCCTGATCTGGGTGCCGCTCGACACCGGTACGGGACTGGTGGAAAAGGTCCGGCGCAACCTTGTTGTCGGCGATGCCCTGGGTCCGACGGTGGCCGGGGCTGTCATCGCGGTTGGGGCCGCGATGCTTTTGCTGAAGCCGGGGCACGGCGCAGCACTGAACCGGCAAAACGCCGTCTGGCTGATGCGCCTGTTGGGCCTTTTCGCGGCATCGCTGCTCGTGATGCGGTATGCGGGTCCGATTGCCCTGGCCTGGACCGACAGCGGCTATCGTCCGCTGCGCGCGACCCCGCCCTGGAACTACATCGGTTTTCTTCTGGGCGGCACGCTGCTTGTGGGCGGTCTCACCGGGATCACCCTCGGGCGATGGTCCGCCCGCGATTTTGCGATTGGCTTTGCCGCTGCACTGGTGATTGCCCTGATCTATGATCTGCCGTTCGACGATCTGATCCTGCCGCCCAACGGGGACATGTGATGGGGGTGTGGGATCATGTGATTGCGGGCATGCTCGCGGTGTTTCAATCCGATCCGGTCCTCGGCATTCCCATCACGGTCGTGATGGTGCTGGGCGGCTTTCTCCTCGGCATTACCGTGGGCGCGACACCGGGACTGGCCGGGCCGATGGCCATGGCGATCTCTCTGCCCATCCTGATCTCGATCTTCGGCTATTCCAACGACGCGCTGTTGCCGGTGCTGGGATTTCTCATCGGCATCATGAAAGGCGCCACCATCGGCGGCGCCGTACCGGCCATACTGTTCAACACGCCGGGCACACCGGATGCGTACATGACCACGCTTGACGGCTATCCCATGGCGCAAAGGGGCGAGGCACGTCGCGCCCTCAGGGTGGCGCATTTCTCGTCGGCGTCCGGTGACACGTTTTCCGACGTGGTGCTGGTGCTGTGCGCCCCGTTTCTGGCCATCCTTGTCGAAGCATATCTCGACCTGCCGGAGAAAACCGGGCTGCTCATCCTGTCGCTTGCCTTCATTTCGTCCGTCATCGGAAATTCCGTCGGCAAGGGTCTGATCTCGATGGGGCTGGGCCTGCTCGCCGCCATGATCGCAACCGGCGAGGATTTCTATCCGCGCCTCACCATGGGGCAGCAGACCCTCGCACAGGGCATCCCGATCGCCGCCGCAATCCTTGGGGTGCTGATCCTCGGTGAGGTGTTCAAGGCGCTCGAGGACATTCATCGCGACGGGCCGGGCACGTCTGTGGCACGCATCGGCCAGACCGAAGCCGCCCAACCGCCGCTGGGACTGCGAAAGCTGATGCCCTACATCGGCCGCTCCGCCATCATCGGCACGTGCATCGGTGCGCTGCCAGGTGTGGGTTCGACCCTTGCCGCGACGCTTGGCTACACCTCTGCCAAACGACGCCATGCGCAACATCAAACCGCAGACACGCCCGCATTCGGTCAGGGCGCGCCAGAAGGCATCGCCGCGACCGAAGCCGCGAACTCATCGGTTTCGGGTGCCAACCTGATCCCGGTCCTGTCCCTGGGCATTCCCGGAAATGCAGCGGCGGTGTTCCTGATACTTGCCATGGAGTCGATCGGCGGGTTCAACCCGGGTCCCTCGGTGTTCCAACTGGGTGGCGGGATCAGCGAAAATGCCCTGAACCCCGAAATGGTCATGGCGTTCGGCATCTTTACCACCATGTTCGTCGCCAACGGGTTGAACTGGACCATAGGCGGCGTGTTCATGCGGTCGGTGGGCGTGATGGCCCGCATCCCCAAGGTCCGTTTGCTGCCCATCGTGCTGTTGCTGACGCTGACGGCGATCTATGTTCAGGAAACGTCGATGATCGCGGTGTGGATCACCCTGTTCTTCGGCTTCGTGGGGTACGCCATGCGCCGCGTGGGCATGTCGCCCCTGCCCTTCGTGATTGCCTTCATCCTTGGCGGCAACCTCGAAGCGACCGCCCGCCAGGCCTTTGCTGCCACCGGGGCGGACCCGTTTTTCCTGTTCAACAGCCCCATTGCGCTTGGCTTTGTCCTTCTGTCCATCGCCGTTGTCGGTTTCAGCCTGAGAAAGACCGCACCATGACCCGACCCAACATCCTGCTGATATCGGCAGACCAGCACCGCGCCGACTGTTTCGGGTTCGAAGGGCGCAACATCAAGACACCGCACCTTGATCAATTGGCCGCCGACGGCACGCATTTTTCAAACTGCATCACGCCCACCGTCGTGTGCCAACCCGCGCGCGCCTCGATCCTCACCGGGCAGCTGTGCCGCACACACGGGGTGCATGACAACGGCATCGATCTGGAACCGTGCGTGGGCGAAAAAGGCTTTGCCGGGGCGATGGCTGCCGCCGGATACGAGACGTCGTATTTCGGCAAGGCGCATTTTTCGACCTACCACACCTTCCAGCCCACCGGCACGCCGGAATGCCTGACGTCCTCCGCCGATTATCCCGACGACTGGTACGGCCCATACATGGGCTTCAACCACATCGAGATGATGCTGGTTGGTCACAACTGGTTCCTGCCGGAAAAGCCGCCGCACGGGCAGCACTACGAACGCTGGTTCCACGGCGACGGGCGCGGCGATGTCAAAAACGCGCTGTATCGTGAAAACGCGGGCGACACAAAAGACGCAGCACAGACCTGGCATTCCAAACTGCCTGTCGCGTGGCACAATTCCACGTGGACCGCCGACCGCGCCATCGAATGGCTCAGGCACGGGCGCGGCGGCGATCCGTTCTGCACGTGGGTCAGTTTCCCCGATCCGCACCACCCGTTTGATGCGCCCGAACCATGGTCGCGCCTGCACGATCCGGCCGAGGTTGATCTGCCCAAACACCGCGAACGCACATTCGAAGGCCGTCCATGGTGGCACGAACAGGTGCTGACCGCCGAACCGACGGGCGACAGGAAAGGCGCGGAGATCCGCAAAGCCTACAGCCGGATCGGACCGCAGTCCGATGCACAGCTGCGCGAGATTATCGCAAACACCTACGGACAGATCGCCCTGATCGACCACAATGTCGGGCGCATCCTGATCGCTCTGGAAGAAGCCGGCCTCGCCGACAACACCATCGTCATCTACATGTCCGACCACGGCGACTGGCTGGGCGAGCATGGCCTGATCCTTAAGGGTCCGATGCACTACGACGGATTGCTGCGCGTCCCGATGATCGTCCGCGGCCCGAACGTGCCCCGCGGCAAAAAAGTGGACGAGCCGGTCTCCACACTCGATCTCGGCCCGACTTTTTTCGACTACGGGGACGCATCACCCCTGCTGACACAGCACGGACAGTCCCTGCGCCCGCTGATCGAAACGGACGAAGCCACCCGCGACTTTGCACTGAACGAATGGGAACTGTTGCCCACCCGCGCGGGCGTCGGGCTGAGCCTGCGCACCGTGCGGACCAAAACGCATAAAATGACCGTCGACATGCAGTCCGAAGCGGGCGAGCTTTATGACATGGTCAGCGATCCGCACGAGACGAAAAACCTCTTTGATGATCCGGATCAGGCAGCCCTGCGCGAACAGCTATTTGCCTACATCCACCAACGGCCCGAGGATGCGGGGCCAATACGCGCGCAGGTCGGCATGGCGTAGTCCTCGGCATCTGATGGCAGACCAGCCGTCCGGGAACGATTGCACCCCTTGCGGGCCGGTGTAGCCCGCGCGCTGCCTTGATGCCGGTCGTCCGGTGATGCGCCGTTTCCGCCCTATGACGCGCGCATCGTGAAACACGCCGCGCCCGCGCGGGCGCGGTCCCGTCACCCGCTGCACCCAAAATTGTACAAAACACCCCCAATTTTGAACAAAACCAATCCCCGGTCCGCACCGTATGCCCACTTTACGCTTTGGCCTACAGTTCCTATATACCGCGCAGGACGTTCAGGAGCATGTGCAGTGGACCAACCCAACGAGATGATGGAAGGCGCGCCGCTCATCGTGCCGTCAAGCACCGATCACCCGATGTTCGATGCCGTGGTCGAAGCGTGCCGTTCGGTTTATGATCCTGAAATTCCAGTGAATATTTACGAGCTGGGGTTGATCTACACGATCGACATCAATGACCAGAACGAGGTCAACATCATCATGACCCTCACCGCGCCCGGCTGCCCGGTGGCGGGAGAGATGCCAGGATGGGTCGCCGATGCCGTCGAACCCCTCCCCGGCGTCAAACAAGTCGACGTCCACATGACCTGGGAGCCACCCTGGGGCATGGAAATGATGTCTGACGAGGCACGATTGGAACTCGGCTTCATGTGAGCTGCCGTCCGGGCGCCATGTGACTGGATTTCATTGGAATTTTACAAATTCGTGATGGCATGTCGCGGCCTTTGTTCCGTTTGTTGGCTCGCGACGTCAACCGAATGGGCTTGCGATCACACCACGCGCATCCCCCCGCGCGACGATCGCACCCTAGGGTGAGGACCACCACTTGTGCGGCGGTCCTCACCTGCTTCAAAGGCGTCTCAGGATCCACATCAACATCCGCCTGCGTCGCGCACGACGTTTCCGATTCTGGATGTCCTCTTCCATTTTTGCAAATGCCGCCTGTTCCGCGGCATATCCAGTTATTTCGTTCATGTCCTTGCCTCCATCGGCTTTGGCGTTGCGATATTAACGAATATGCGCTGCCTCGCGCCCATTGTCAGAGCAGAGAATCGAGACTACCCTTGCATCCATGCAAATCACTGACTGGACAGATATCGGCCTGTTTGCCACGGTCGCCCGCGCCGGGTCGCTGGGCCGTGCCGCACGCGAAACAGGCATGAGCCAGGCCACGCTCTCGCGTCGCATGACCGCACTGGAGGCTCGGCTGGAGCGCCGCCTGTTTCAACACGGGGCCGCGGGCTATACCCCCACCGCCGAAGGCCGCGACCTGATGGAGCGGGCCAAGAAGATGGAGGCCGCCGCGCGCGATGTTTCGCACTGGATCAGCGGACGCGCAGGGCCGCCCCGGGTGCGCATCTCCGCGGGCACATGGACCACCGATTATCTTGCCCGACGGGTGCCGTTGTTCTGGACGCCGCAGGCTGCGTGGCAGGCGGAATTTGTCAACAGTAACATGGACATGGACATCGAACGGCGCGAGGTTGACATCGGCATCCGCAACCGCCGCCCGACCCATCCCTGGCTTGCCGGTCGCCGCACCGGGCAGGTCGAGCACGCGGCCTTTGCCGTCTCCGAGGCGGTCACCGGCTGGATCGGGCCGAGCGACGACACATCGACCCTGCCGTCCGAGGCCTGGACCCTGACCCACCACCGCGCCGAGATCACCGCCTTTGCCAACGACCCGCAAGTGCGCGCAGCCCTTGCCCAGGCGGGCCAGGGCCGCGTGGTCCTGCCCACCTTTGCCGGCGACACGATCCCGGGGCTGCGACGCGTGTCCGACATCATCGATGCGCTCACAACCGAAGAATGGCTGATCTGCCACCACGACAGCCGCCACGACCCGCCGATCCGAGCCGCCCTTGATGCGCTATCTGACGTGCTGTCGCGCCCCCGCCCCGTCCCCTTGCAGCAGCCGCACGAAGGGCCTACCTTACGCACATTGTGAAAGGGGCACCCGATGTTTGCCATTCCCGGAAAACAAGCCGTCACCATCACCGATCGCGCCGCTGGCCAGATCCGCAAGCTGATGCAGGCCAAGGGCCACGCAGGGCTGCGTATCGGCGTGAAGAAGGGCGGCTGCGCGGGCATGGAATACACCATGGAATATGTGGATGACGCCGACCCCAATGACGAGACGGTCGAACAGGACGGTGCGCGGGTCATGATCGCGCCGATGGCGCAGATGTTCCTTTTTGGCACCGAGATCGATTACGAGACCTCGCTGCTGGAATCATCGTTCAAATTCAACAATCCAAACGTCAGCGATGCCTGCGGGTGCGGCGAGTCGATCAATTTCAAATCCGTCGACGAGCTCGAGGCCGAGCGCAACGCCCCCTGACATGGCCGTCAGCGACGAAGAGATCGCGCACGCGCTCGACCTTTTCGCGGGGCTGGGGCCGTTGTCGACCAAGAAGATGTTTGGCGGGTTGTCGATCTATTGCGACGGCACGATCTTTGCCATCTTGATGATGGACGGGCGTATCCTGTTGAAAGGTCAGGGGGACATGCAGGTCCGGTTCGAGGCGATGGGCCTCGACCGCTGGGATTTCGTGCGCAAGGATGGAAGCCCGACGAACATGCCCTACTGGTTCCTGCCCGACAGCGCACTGGATGACGCCGAAGAGGCCACCGACCTCGCGCGCGAGGCGTTGTCCCACCTCTGACATGTCGTGGCGCTGGGTATATCGCGCGATTTTCGTGGGCCTGTTTGGCGCGGTTGCGGTCGTGCTGTTGGGCAGCACGGTCTACCTGTTCGAACCGCGGCGCAACGAGGGCGTGCACGCCCTGCCCGTTCTCGGTGTGAGCCTTGGCGAGACAATCGAGCGCACTGCACGGCAGAGCGCGCCACGCGTGCAGGTCATGCTGCCCAACGGCAAAGTGACCGGTCTGCGCAACCCGCACATCTACGCAGCGGTGCGCCGGGAAACGGCCTGTGTCGCGTTGCAAAGCGGGCGCTGGACCGGGGCCTGGCACGCCCGCGCCGTCGATCCGGTGCAGTGTGGCCCAAGGACAGTGCCAGCGCCGCTGCCACGGCGGTCTCCGTAGGGTGCGCATTCACAGCGCACCATCGGCCGGAGATGCGCCGTAAAGGCACACCCTACACCCGTGATTCTTCAACCAGATCAGCAACATAACGGCGCATGCGCGCTACCCGCACCGCGGCCATGTCACGGGCGGGCGCGGTGTTCATCCCCTCGGCCACCTGCCACAGCTTGACCGCAAAATGATCCAGCGCGTAGGCGCGGTCATCGAGATCACGCGCTTCGGCCAGCGGGTCGGCGCCATGCACCAGCCCGATCCCCATCTGCCCCGACACGTTGAAACAGCGTGCGATGCCAATGGCCCCGAGCGCTTCGAGCCGGTCCGCATCCTGCAGCACCTGCGCCTCGATCGTCTGGCACGGGTGCCCGGCGGAAAAGCTGTGCGCGCAAATGGCATGTGCCACGGCGTCCTGCCCCGGCAGATGGCGTTCGGCCATCCACGCCACAGCATGCGCGGCCGACAACTCGGCGGCCCGTGCACGGCGGGGATCGTTCTTGGCAAGGTTCACGATGTCGTGGAGGTAAGCCGCGATGAGCAGAACATCCTGGTCAATTTCGTGATACAGCGCGTCCCCGATGCGCTGGCAATTCGCCCACACCCGGCGCAGATGCCAGATGTCATGCGCGCCGTCGTCCTGACTGGTCCATACCCGTGCAACTTCGGCTTCAAGATCAGTCTGCAAGCTCATGCTTTTTCTTGCAAATGCAGATATGTCTCTCGGAACCGGGCGCTCAGGTGATCACCGGCCATGATGGGCTTGGCCCCGGCTGGCGCCACATTGGTGTCATAGGTCGGGTTAAAGAACAGCGGCACCGAGATGCGTTCGTTCACGCCGCCGACAACGCGGTGCGGCGTCGCCTTGACGCGGCCCGCGGTCCAGAATTCGAGCATTTCGCCAAAGTTGATAATGAACTCACCCGGCGGGGCCGACACCGGGATCCAGCCGCCGCCGCGCTGTTGCACCTCAAGTCCCGGCGATCCATCGGTGGCCAGCAGCGTCAGGCAGCCGTAATCGGTGTGCGCGGCGATGCCAAAATCCTTGTCGCCAGCCCATGCAGGCCTTTCGGGGTAATAGTTGCCGCGCAAGAGCGCCATGGGATGGCGGAACGCCGCGTCGAAATACGCCGCATCTTCGCCCAGGGCCTGCGCAATCGCGCGCAACAGGTCAAAGGCCACTGCGCAGGCAGCATCATAGTACGCCGCAACCGTGGCGTGGAATGCGGGATCCTCGGGCCACAGGTTCGGCGCGTAAAAGGTATGCACCGCCAGCGGATGCCCATCGGGCAACTGATACCCTACATCGAAGTACTGTTTGTAATCGGGGTTCGCGTCGGGATCGACCTGCTCGGATCCGGCCCGCCCCCAACCGCGATTGGCACCGGTTTCGGTCATGTCGACAGCCGCCTTTTCCACCTGCGGCAACCGGAAAAATCTCCGATAGGCGTCGATCACCGCGCCGACCCGCGCCGCGTCGAGCGTGGTGTTGTGCACGGTGGCAAAACCCACCCCCGTAGCCGCGTCCGCGAGGGCGCGCAGGCTTGGCGCATGGCCGTCGCGCAGGGCGGCGGCATCCAGTCTTGGGATCATGATCGCACTCCTTTCCGCTGCCCTAGCGCAAGTGCCAGCGCGATGGTAGGACCGAACCACACACCGAGGGGAGAAAGGCAATGCGTCGCAAGCTGGCAGCGGGAAACTGGAAAATGAACGGCGACGCTGGCCTGTTGGCCGAGTTGCAGACTTTGGCCAGCGCGCAGACGGACGACGCGCCCGAGATCCTGATCTGCCCACCGCATCCGTTTCTGGCACACGCCGTGTCGATCACGGATGGCAGCGCCGTCTCCATCGGCGCGCAAGACTGCCACGCAGCGCAAAAAGGGGCGCATACCGGCGACGTGTCCGCCGCGATGATCGCAGGCGCGGGGGCAATAGCAGTCATTGTCGGACATTCCGAACGCCGCGCCGACCATCACGAAAGCAACGCCCAAGTGCGCGCCAAGGCCGAGGCCGCCTGGGCGGCAGGCCTGACCGCGATCCTGTGCATCGGCGAAAGCGAAGAAGAGCGCCTGGGCAGCGGCACGCTCGACATCATCGCCGGGCAGTTGCACGCCTCGACCCCCGATGGTGCCACTGCGGAAAACCTTGTGATCGCCTATGAACCCATCTGGGCCATCGGCACCGGACGCATCCCCACGATGGATCAGATCGTCGAAACCCATGACATGCTGCGCGCCGAACTGCTGGAACGCGTGGGCGCCGAGGCGATGGCCATGCGCATCCTCTATGGCGGATCGGTCAAACCGGACAACGCCGCCGCGATCTTCGAGGCCGAGAATGTGGACGGCGCGCTGGTCGGCGGGGCCTCGCTGAGGGCCGCAGATTTCCAGCCGATCATCGACGCGCTTGGCGCTACTTGATCGCGCATGTTGCCAAGCCCGCACGACCCGGACTTTGTCCAGGACCCCTACCCGTTCTACAACGCCGCGCGCGACGCGGGCCCGGTGGTCTACTGGCCTGACTATGGCATGTACGCAGCTTTCGATCACGCCATGGTCCGCACGCTGCTGCGTGACCGGCGGCTGGGCCGCGCTGTGCCGGGCCGCGACGGCGCAGCGGTGCCCGATCACCTGACGGCCTTTGATGCGGTGGAACGACATTCGCTGCTGGAACTGGAACCGCCAGACCACACCCGCCTGCGCCGGTTGGTGCTGCACGCTTTTACCTCGCGCCGGATCGCCGCACTGGCCCCCGACATCACCGACATCTGCGCGGATCTGCTGGCCGAACTGCCCGACGGGCCCTTCGACCTGATCCCGGCCTATTGCCAACAGGTGCCCGTTCGCGTGATCGCCCGCCTGCTCGGCGTACCAGAGGATCGCGGCCCGGATCTGTTGCGCTGGTCGGCGGCCATGGTCGCCATGTACCAGGCCGGCCGCACCCGCGCGATCGAGGACGCGGCCAATACCGCCGCCGCCGAATTCGGCACCTTCCTGCGCGGCTATATCGAGGAACGCCGCACCGACCCGCGCGACGACCTGATCACCGAACTCATCGCCGCCGAAGAGGGCGGCAGCACGCTCAGCTTTGACGAGATGGTCGGCACCTGCGTGCTGCTCCTGAATGCCGGACACGAGGCGACGGTGCACAGCCTTGGAAATGCGGTCAAATGCCTGATCGAGAACGGTAAGACCGACGCACTCGCCTCTGACCAGATCGACGCCACGGTCGAAGAGCTGCTGCGCTACGACCCACCGCTGCACATGTTCACCCGCCACGTCTACGAAGAGATCACAGTGCACGGCATCACAATGCGCCCCGGCGATGAGATTGCGTTGATGCTGGGGGCTGCGGGCCGCGATCCGGCGGTCTTCAGCGACCCGCACAGATTCGATCCCGCGCGAAATGACCCGCCACACCTCGCCTTTGGCGGCGGCCTGCACTTTTGCGTCGGCGCGCCGCTGGCACGGCTCGAAATGGCCATCGCGTTGCCCGCGCTGTTCACGGCGCGCCCGGGCCTCACGCTCGCCGCACCGCCGCGCTACGCCGACAGCTACCACTTCCACAAACTCGACCGCCTGATGGTGCGCCCGTGAGTCGGGGCTGGGTCAAGGATCGCGCAGATGGGCGCTCCGCACCGCGTGTCCTTGACGCAGACGCGACTCGCACAACCCTTGATCAGGTCTGTCTAAGACGCACCGCGCCTTAGACGACCTCTCGGCAAACATCGCAAACAGATCAGCCCAAACCGGCACCCGCAGCGATGCGTCGCCTCACCCCTGGCAGAACAAACAACGCGCGGTAGCGCACAATTTGGATCATGTCGCCAGCGGGAGCATCGTGGTGGATTTGATCTCTTCCATCGACAAGAGTGCGGTGACGTTGTGCACCTTCACCTCGGAAATCAGCGCCTGGTAGAACACGTCATAGGCGCGCGCGTTCTGCACCCGTACCTTCAGGATATAGTCGATGTCGCCTGCCAGCCGATGCGCCTCCTGCACCTCGGGCCGATCACGCAAAGCGCGCAGGAAATCGGCCTGCCAGCTTGCGTCATGTTCCGACGTGCGGATCAGCACGAAAAAACACGCCTCGAACCCCAGCGCCTCGGCGTCCAGGACCACCGTCTGTTGACCCAGCACGCCCGCCTCGCGCAGCTTGCGAATCCGGTTCCAGACCGGGGTCTTTGACGACCCCACGCGCTTGGCGATATCGTCGAGCGATTGGCTCGCATCGCGCTGCAACTCGGCCAGGATCTTGCGATCCATCGCGTCAACGCGAACAGCCATTCCGCTTCTCCTTCGTGATGTGGACACGCGTTCTGCACCTGCAGTGTGGCGGGACATACGTTCTTATTGATCTTGATGTCTAGCCCCAAAACAGAACGCTGTTCTATATCTGGGTGTAGAAACAGCCAAAGGCGCTCGCCATGAATCATTTCCCCATCTTTCTGAACACCGCGGGGCGGCGTATCGTTGTGTCGGGTGGCGGGGATGCTGCGCTGGCCAAGCTGCGGCTTTTGATGAAAACCACCGGCCATTTGAACGTTTTTGCGCCTGACCCGCATGACGACATCAAAAAATGGGCGGCGGCGGGCAAGCTGACCCTGATCCGGCGCAGGATGGAACCGGGCGACGCGATGTGTGCATCGCTGTTCTATGCCGCCGACGAGGATGCTGCCGAAGACGCGCGCACCAGTGCCATCGCCCATGCCGACGGCGCGCTTGTGAACATCGTCGACAACCTCGCCGACAGCCAGTTCATCACGCCCGCCATCGTCGACCGTGACCCGGTCACCGTCGCAATCGGCACCGAAGGGGCGGCGCCCGTGCTGGCCCGCGCGATCAAGGCCGATCTGGAAGAACGCCTGCCGCAAGCACTGGGACCGCTGGCGCGCATCGGCAAGGCGTTTCGCAAGGCCGCCGACGCCCTGCCCTTTGGCCGGGCTCGGCGGGATTTCTGGCGCGCGTATTACTTTGACGCGGGCCCCCGCGCGATTGCCGAGGGCGAAGAGGCGGTGCAACCTGCGCTGGATCATCTTTTGTCCGACCACCTGATGCGCGAGGCGCGTGCGGGGCACGTGGCCTTTGTCGGTGCAGGCCCGGGCGATCCGGACTTGTTGACGCTCAAGGCGCGCAAGGCGCTCGATGAGGCGGACGTGGTGATCTATGACCGGCTGGTGACACCGGAGATCCTCGAACTCGCCCGCCGGGAGGCGACGATGATCGACGTGGGCAAGGAGGCCTTTGGCCCTGCCACGTCGCAAGAGACCATCAACGCGCTGCTGCTGGACCATGCCTCGGCCGGTGCGCAGGTGGTGCGGCTGAAGTCCGGCGATCCAACCGTGTTCGGACGCCTGGACGAAGAGATCGAGGCGCTGGAGGCTGAGGGTGTCTCATGGACCGTGGTGCCGGGCATCACCGCAGCCTCGGCGGCGGTGGCCAGCATCGGCCAATCGCTCACACGGCGCGGGCGCAACGCGTCCGCACGGCTGGTCACCGGCCATGACATGCGCGGACATGCCGATCATGACTGGGCCGCGTTGGCGCGCCCGGGCGAGGTCACGGCGATCTACATGGGCAAGAACGCCGCGCGTTTCGTACAAGGGCGCCTGATGATGTACGACGCCGATCCGGCAACGCCGGTCACCTTTGTCGAAAACGCCTCGCGCCCAGACCAGCGGGTGGTGGGCACGACGCTGACCGACATGGCAGAGGCGCTGGCCGAGGCGGACCTGTCCGGACCAGTGCTGACCTTTATCGGTCTGGCACCCCGGATTGCGGCAAGGGCTGAGCCAGCCATGATCGCGCAGCCTGTGCGTTCCGTGGCAGATTGACGGGTTTCCATTGCGGTGCGCACTCTGTAATCCTGCTCAGACAGGTTTCATTCAGCGAGCTGCGCCCCGTGCCCCAAGACAACAGCCCCCTTCCAGCCTCCGCACCCAAGGCGGTGCCGACCCTGCCCGACGCGCAGCGCGTGACCGAGATCGAACACTATACCGACCGTCTTTTCCGGTTCCGGTGCACCCGACCCGCCAGCCTGCGCTTCCGGTCCGGCGAGTTCGTGATGATCGGCCTGATGGGCGATCCGGACCCCAAGACCGGCAAGCAAAAGCCGCTGCTGCGGGCCTATTCCATCGCCTCGCCGTCATGGGACGAAGAGCTGGAGTTCTATTCGATCAAGGTGCCGGACGGCCCGCTGACCTCGAAACTGCAGCACATCAAGGAAGGCGACGAGATCATCCTGCGCCCCAAGCCCGTGGGCACGCTGGTGCACGATGCGCTGCTGCCGGGCAAGCGGATCTGGTTCTTTGCCACAGGCACGGGCTTTGCGCCCTTTGCAAGCCTCCTGCGCGAGCCGCAAACCTATGAGGACTATGACGAGATCATCATCACGCACACCTGCCGCGAGAAAGGCGAGCTGACCTATGGGCGGGATCTGATCGAGAACCTGAAAACGGATGAGTTGTTGAACGAGGTGATCGGCGACGGGTTCTGGAAAAAGATCAAGTACTACCCGACCACGACCCGGGAAGAGAGTGCCAAGATGGGCCGCATCACCGACCTGATGAAATCCGGCGACGCCTTTGCCGATCTGGACGTCCCACCCCTGTCTCCGGAAACAGACCGGGCGATGATTTGCGGCAATCTCGCGTTCAACCTCGAGCTTAAGGACATGCTGGAAAGCTATGGGCTTGAGGAAGGTGCCAATTCCAAACCTGCGCATTACGTGGTGGAAAAGGCGTTTCTGGACTGATCCCGCACACATGAAAAAAGGCCGCGCCGGTATCCCCGGCGCGGCCCTGTTTTTGTGTTACGATCAGTGGATCAAAGGCCCATCGCCTGTTTCACCTGATCCAGAATGCCCTGCAGCAGGTCGGGGTTGTCGCGCGCCTGCTCCAACCCGGTTTTGAGGGTGGTTTTCTGCAATGCGCCGATCTCCGAGCCATCGATCATCTCGATCACACGGTCGAAATCAAACCCGTCGGCGGTGAGAAGATCCGCCAGACCCGCGCCCTCATCAGCCGCTGTCGCGGCCTCTTCGGTGCCGTCAGCTGCGGTTTCTGCCGCATCGTCAACAGCCTCGGTTGCGGTGTCTTCGGTCACGGCTTCGGTCGCTGTCTCCACGGCATCTTCCGTGGCATCTTCGGCTGCTTCGGTTGTTGCTTGAACAGCGTCCTCGGTCGCGTCAGTTGCCGTTTCAACGGCGTCTTCGGTTGCCTCGGTGGCCGTCTCGGCGGCATTTTCGGTGGCTTCGGTTGCCGCCTCAACAGCGTCTTCGGATGCTTCGGCTGCGCCCTGGGCTGCGTCACCGGCAGTCTCAGCCGCATCTTCGGTGGCCTCTGTCGCGGTCTCGACCGCGTCTTCGGCAGTACCGGTGACGGTGTCCACGGCTTTTTCGGTGGTCTCTACCGCTTGCTCGGTGGCATCTGCCGCGGTGTCCGTTGCATCGTTAACCGCATTGGCGACAGCTTCGGTGGTTTCTGCCGCCGTTTCGGCCGCTTCGTCTGCCACGCTTTCGGCGGTATCGGTTGCCTCTTCCACGACATCCGTGGCCGCGTCGGCTGCATCTTCGGCGGTGTCCGTCGCGGCGTCGACGGCGTCACTCGCGGCATCTGTTGCCGCGTCAACCGCGTCGCCTGCAGCCTCAACAGCAGCATCCACGGCGTCACCCGCTGCGTCTGCCGTATCTTTGGCCAGGTTCATGCCACCTTCGGTGGCGTCGGTTGCCGCCTCGACGGCCTCGTCAACCGCCTGGCTGGCGTCTTCGACCGCTTGCTCCACGGCCTCTTCCGCGGCCTCGACAGCATCCGCCACGGCCCCTTCGGTGGCTTCAACTGCATCGCCGGCAGCGTCGCTTGCGCTTTCAAGGGCGGCAGGCGCGTTCACGGCATCTGCCGCTTCGTTCAATGCTTCGGTCGGTGTTTGCCCGGAATAGAGCAGGTATGCCCCACCCGCGATCACCAGCGCCACCACAATCCAAATGAGATTTCTCATGTTCACTCCTACGTCTTTTACCCGCGGCGATACATGACACGCGCTGCGGTTCTGGTGTGTCAGATGCGCCGCGCGCCGACGAGGTGCAAGAGGCAAAAACGCGCGTTTGCGCGTCCATTCGCCGATTTGCCGCTTGAAGCGCGCGCAAAGGCCGCCTATTTTCCCGCCTCATTCACGGCCACAAAACAAGGACCATCACCATCGCCCGCAGACCCCACAACGCGCCCCCGCAACGAGACACCGGACCGCGCGTCAATGACAAGATCCGAGCCCCTGAAATCCGCCTCATCGGGGCCGACGGCGACAATGTCGGGGTGGTCAGTCCCGCCCGCGCCATGGACCTCGCTGACGAAGCCGGTCTCGATCTCGTGGAAATCTCGCCCAACGCCAATCCGCCGGTCTGCAAGATCATGGATTTCGGCAAGTTCAAGTACGAGACCCAGAAACGCGAAGCCGAGGCCCGCAAGAAGCAAAAAATCATTGAGGTGAAGGAGGTGAAATTTCGCCCCAACACCGACACCAACGACTATGAAGTCAAGATGCGGAACGTGTTCAAGTTCCTCGAGAATGGCGACAAGGTAAAGGTGACCCTGCGGTTCCGCGGGCGCGAGATGGCGCACCAGAACCTCGGGCGGGAACTCTTGGAACGCGTGGCCGAGGACACCAAAGAAATCGGCAAGGTGGAAAATTTCCCCAAGATGGAAGGCCGCCAGATGGTCATGATGATCGGGCCGCTGCCTCAGAAGGGCTAAGGCCCGCTGCAGTTGCGAAGACAAGAGCGCCCCAGCGGCGCTCTTTTGCTTTAGGGAAGCGTGACGCCCGCGGTGCGTGCCGCGTCGAACACATCTGTCAGATCGGCAAAGACGGCCACGTTTTGGCAGATCGCGCGGTCAAAGGTGCGCGCGTATTGCGCGGCGCAATGGGCGGCGTGATCGCGGCCTGCTTGAAGCCGGGACAGCCTGCGCGCGTAAGTCTGCGATCGAAGCGGTGACAGATCCACGCTGCCCGGCAATCGCGGCAACGCATGCGCTAAAAATTCCGTCATGTCGGCCGTCACATCGGTAAGGCAGTCCAGCATCGGCCCACTGGTCGGCGCCTCACAAAAATTGCCCGCGAGAACAAGGCAATGGCTCTGCATCTTATCCCGAAAAGCGGCGTCGAGGCCGTCCACCGCCCGCACACAGGCGACGATGTCAGGGCGCTCCGGGTCATCCGCGTGTGCAATCACAGCAGGCCCACATGCAAAAAGGGCCGCCAAAAGGCAGCCCTTCGCAATTTCAAAGCACCCTGAGGTCACGCAGCCGCAGCCACCGCCCGTTTGGTCATCACGCCGATCAGGTGCGCCCGGTACATGCCCGAGCCGTGCAGGTCGCTGATCATGCCGCTGGCATCCACCACCAGCCCATCGATCGCATCGGGCGAGAAGTTCCCGCTCAGCGCGGCCTCGGCCTCGGTCCAGCGGAACACGCCGTCCTCGGATGCGCCTGTCACCGCCACCCGCACGCCGTCGGCAAACTTCGCCACGAACACGCCCACCAGCGCAAAACGCGAAGCAGGCTGCACGAACTTCTGGTAGTTCGCCTTTTCCGGCACCGGAAAGCGAACCTCGGTGATGATCTCGCCTTCGTCCAGCGCCGTCTCGAACAGCCCCTCAAAGAAATCATCCGCCGCAATCTCGCGCGCGTTGGTCACCACCGTCGCCCCCGATCCCAGCACCGCCGCCGGATAGCAGGCCGACGGGTCGTTGTTGGCCAGGCTGCCGCCAATGGTGCCGCGATTGCGCACGGCAGGATCCCCGATATGTACCGCGGTGTCGGCCAGTGCGGGATAGGCCCCGGCCTCGGCCGCGACAGTCGCATGTGACGTCGCCCCGCCAATGCAGATCTCGCCTGCATCGTTGGTGCACACGCCCTGCATCTCGGCAATGCCCTTGAGGCTCACCAGTTTTGCCGGGCTCGCCAGTCGCTGCTTCATCGTGGGCAATAATGTCTGACCACCCCCCAGCGCCTGCGCATCTTCGCCACCCAGGGCTGCGACCGCATCGGCGACACTGCCCGGCTTTTCAAATTCGAAGTTATACATCGTCTTGTCCTTTCTCAGAACCAGGTCTTCTTCTGGCTCAAAATACCTTCGGGGGGTCCGGGGGGCAGACAGCCCCCCGGTCCTGCCCGTTGAGCCTAGCCGTTCATTGCCTCCCAAACGCGGTCGGGCGACAGCGGCATGTCGATGTGGGTCACATCCTTGCCCGCTGATTGCAGGGCATCAATCACCGCGTTGACGACCGACGGGGGCGACCCGATGGCACCGGCCTCACCGCAGCCCTTCACCCCAAGGGGGTTGTGGGTGCACGGTGTCTGGCTGGAATGGTCCACATCGAACATCGGCAGATCGTCGGCCCGCGGCATGGCATAGTCCATGTAGGACGCGCTCAGCAGCTGGCCTTCCTCGTCATAGGCGCAGTTTTCAAGCAATGCCTGCCCGATGCCCTGGGCCAGACCGCCGTGGACCTGACCGGTGACGATCATCGGGTTGATGATGTTGCCAAAGTCATCCGCCGCGGCGAACCTTTCGATGCTGACCTTGCCAGTGTCGGGGTCAACCTCCACCTCGCAGGCATAGGCGCCCGACGGATAGGTGAAGTTGGCCGGATCGTAGAACGCGGTCTCCTCCAGCCCCGGCTCGATATCTTCGAGCGGGTAGTTGTGCGGCACATAGGCCGCGAGGGTCACGTCGCCCCAGGCCACGGATTTGTCCGTGCCCGCCACGCTGAAGGCGCCATCCTTGAGCTCGATGTCGCCTTCGGCGGCTTCGAGCAGGTGGGCGGCGATCTTCTTGGCCTTGGCAATGATCTTCTCGGTCGCGCGCACCATGGCGCTGCCCCCCACCGCGATGGAGCGCGAGCCATAGGTGCCCATGCCCATCGGGGTGTTGGCGGTGTCGCCGTGCACGATCTCGACCATCGACTCGTCAATGCCGATCATCTCGGCCACCACTTGGGCAAAGGACGTCTCGTGCCCCTGCCCGTGGCTGTGGCTGCCGGTCATGACGACCAGACCGCCGGTGGCGTTCACCCGGACCGTGGCGCTTTCATAAAGGCCCGCACGCGCGCCCAGCTGCCCCACGAGGTTCGACGGCGCGATGCCGCAGGCCTCGATGTAGCAGTTGACGCCGAGGCCCCGCAGCTTGCCCTTCGCCTCGCTCTCGGCGCGGCGCGCGGCAAAGCCTGCGAAGTCGCTCATCTCTTCGAGCTTGTCCATGGTGCCGTGATAGTCGCCGGTGTCGTATTCGACCGCGACGGGCGTGGCATAAGGGAACTCGGTGATGAAGTTCTGCCGCCGCAGCGCGATGGGATCGACGCCCAGTTCGCGCGCCGCCTTGTCCACCACGCGCTCCAACTGGAACGTCGCTTCGGGGCGACCTGCCCCGCGATAGGCATCAACCGGCACCGTGTTGGTGAACACGGCCTTCACATTCACGTAGATCAGCGGGGTCTTGTAGTTCCCGGCCATCAGCGTGCCGTGCAGCCATGTGGGCACGGACGGTGCAAAGGTCGACAGATAGGCACCCATGTTGGCATGCGTCTCGGTCCGGATCGCGGTGAAGTTGTTGTCGGCGTCCAGCGCCAGTTCGATCTTGGTCACGTGGTCGCGGCCATGGGCGTCGGAGATGAACGCCTCGGACCGGGTCGAGGTCCACTTGACCGGACGGTTGCAGGCCTTGGCCGCAAAGGTGCAGAACGCCTCTTCCTGGTAGTGGAAGATCTTCGTGCCAAAGCCGCCACCCACATCGGGGGCCACGACGCGCAGTTTATGTTCAGGAATGCCCAGCACAAACGCGCCCATCAGCAGCCGGATCACGTGCGGGTTCTGCGACGTGGTATAGAGCGTACTTTCATCGGTGCCGCGGGCATAGTTGCCCACTGCCACGCGCGGCTCCATCGGGTTGGCCACGAGGCGGTTGTTGACCAGTTCCAACGTCGTCACATGTGCGGCCTCGTCGATGGCCTTGGCCACGGCGTCCTTGTTTTCTTCAACAAAACCCCAGTCATAGCAGAGATTGTCGTTGAGATCGTCATGCACCTTGGTGGCGCCGCTTGCGAGTGCTGCCTTCATGTCGACAACCGCGGGCAGCGCGTCAATGCTGACCTCGATCGCCTCGGCGGCGTCGCGCGCCTGTTCCAGGCTGTCGGCGACAACGGCGGCGATGGGTTCACCCACATGCCGCACCTTGCCCTGGGCGAGGATCGGGTGGCCGGGTTCTTGCATCGGTTGGCCGTGGCGGTCGGTGACCTGCCAGCCGCAGGGCATGCCGCCCACTCCTTCGAAGTCGGTGCCGGTAAAGATGCGCACGACGCCGGGCATGGCGGCCGCAGCGCTGGTGTCGACGCTGTTGATCGTGCCATGGGCCACGTCCGAGCGCAGGAAATGCACATAGGCCTGGCCGTGGATGTTGATGTCGTCTGTGTAGTTACCGGCTCCGGTCAGGAACCGCACGTCTTCGCGCCGCTTGCTGCTGGCGCCGATGCCTCCGTCCTTTGGCATGGTAGTCCTCCCTAAAAATACGTATGCTCATCAAGGCCTTGCGGCCTTTCTTCGCGAAGAACGCCGTCAGGCGCGATGAGCGATTATTCCGCGGCGATTGCGCCCACGTCCTGACCGGACGCGGCCAAAATCGCCTTGACGATGTTGTGGTAGCCGGTGCAGCGGCAAATATTGCCTTCGAGATATTCGCGCACTTCGGCTTCGGTCGGGTGCGGGTTTTCCTTGAGCAACGACGCCGCCGTCATCACCATACCCGGTGTGCAAAAGCCGCACTGCAGGCCGTGGTGGTCCTGAAATGCCTGCTGGATGGTGTTCAGCGACCCGTCGGCATTGGCCATGCCTTCGATCGTGGTGACCTCTGCCCCGTCGGCTTCGACGGCAAGCATGGTGCAGGCTTTCACCGCAACGCCATCCACGTGCACGACACAGGCCCCGCATTGCGAGGTGTCGCAGCCCACATGGGTGCCGGTCAATTTCAGCGTATCGCGCAGAAAGCTGGACAACAGCGTGCGGCCCTCTGCGTCACCACTGGCCGATCGCCCGTTCACGGTGATCTGTACCTGGGTCATGTTTCGTCCTCCCTGGGTTTTGTTTGGGGCAGTTAAGCATGGCCGTGCCGCGTTGCGAAACAAAATTCTCGCGCAGCGCGCGTACGACTTTTGGCTACATGCGCGCGCAGCAGGCTGTCGGGCCGATGGCGCCCCGTATCAGGCGCGGATGGGCTCGAAATCCACAATAAAGCATATGTTTTTCAGCGCCTTGCCCCTTCGTCATGCGGTCGCCCGTGCCACGTTGGCCTAGGTCCACCTCGCGCCCCGCGCACCCCGGACCCACGTGCATTTTCTTGCCAGTCGCGACAAAACGCCCGACCGGCTCTGCCCGCGGCGCGCCGTGCCGGGCCGACCGCTGCACCGCTGCATACGGCATCCCGGCGCCTCTGCGCTTGCGCCGGTGGGCCCAGCGTCCTAAGTCTGGAACAAGCCAGACGCGGAGACACATCATGCCCATGCAAGCCCACGAGATCGAAGCGTTGATCCGCGCGGAATTCCCCGAGGCGCAGGTGACGATCACGGACCTTGCGGGCGACGGAAACCACTATGCCGCCGAGGTGATCGACGCGTCGTTCGCGGGCATGAACCGGGTGCAGCAGCACCGGGCCGTGACCAGGGCGCTGAAGGGCAAGATGGATGGCAGCCACGGCGAATTGCACGCGCTGGCGCTGACCACGAAAGCGCCCTAATGCACTGGTATCACACCATATTCGCTGCCTTTCGCCGGGGTCCGCGACGCCCCCTGGCCATGCGCAGGCCACCGCAGGTCACGCGCCGCGAGGTGCCCCTGGGCATGGAGGCCACAGACCTCGCCCTGATCGACAAGGTCGCCCGCCAGAACGATGCGCTGGAGCGCACAAGCGCGCCGCGCACGCACCAGGCCAGAGGCAGCTTTGCCGCCGCGGCCAGCACCGATGTGGCCCCGATGCCCGAAGACGAAACCTATGCCGCGCGGTATCACCGCGCCTTTCAAAAACAGAAGAGTTGAACCATGAGTGACGCCAAGACCCAGATCGAAGAAATGAACAAAAACAACGACGTCGTCCTGTACATGAAAGGGACAAAGTCGATGCCGCAATGCGGGTTTTCGTCCCGCGTGGCCGGCGTTTTGAACTACATGGGTGTCGACTATGCCGATGTGAATGTGCTCGCCGATGAAGGCATCCGGCAGGGCATCAAGGACTTTTCCGACTGGCCCACCATCCCGCAGCTGTACATCAAGGGCGAGTTCGTGGGCGGCTGCGATATCATCACCGAGATGACGCTGTCGGGGGAGCTTGACACCATGTTCGAGGAAAACGGCGTCAGCTTTGACAAGGACGCCGCAGACAAGATCCGCGAAGCCAACGGCTAGTCATTAACGCACCGTGCGCCGGCCTTTGCTGCGCCTTTTGATGAAAACGGGGCGCGTTTTGTACAAAACCGCCCCGCCAGATCCGGGTCAAATCCGCCCCAAAAGGCCGTTTTGATGAAACAGGGCCCCGTTTTGTACAAAACGCCCCTGCCCCGGCCTTCACACCTTGTTAACACACGCCACCGCGTTAACCTTTGCGCGCGCCCGTTAACCCGCGGGTCATCCCCTGCTTCATTTCGCCAAATAAACCGCCCCCGGAGGGCCGATCTGCCAAGCAGCCGCCGGTCTGGCACAGATGCACCAGACCGAGCCGCATCACAGCATCTCTTTGACCTTCTCCGCCACCGCCTCGGGCGTGATCCCGAACTCGCGGAACAGCACGTCGGCGGGGGCAGACGCGCCAAAGTCGTGCATGCCGACGAAGGCGCCCTTTTCGCGTTTGCCGCGCTCGCCATAAAGCCAGCGGTCCCAGCCAAAGCGGATCGCGGCCTCGACCGCGACGCGGACGGGGCCTGCGGGCAGGACCTTGCGGCGGTAGGCGTCGGGTTGTTCCTCGAAAATCTCCCAGCAGGGCATGGAGACGACGCGGGTGCCGATGCCTTCGGCTTGCAGGATGTCGCGGGCGGCCATGGCGATGGACACCTCGGACCCGGTGGCGAGCAGGATGGCCTGCCGCTTGCCCGTCGCTTCGGCCAGCACGTAGGCGCCTTGGGACGTGAGGTTCTTGGTCTTGTGCTCGGTCCGCACGGTGGGCAGGCCCTGGCGGGTCAGCGACAGGACCGAAGGCGTCTCGGACTGCGACAACGCGATTTCCCACGCCTCGGCGGTTTCCACCGCGTCGGCGGGGCGGAAGACCAGCGTGTTGGGGGTTGCGCGGCTGATCGCCAGATGTTCCACCGGCTGGTGCGTGGGGCCGTCTTCGCCGAGGCCGATGCTGTCATGGGTCATGACATAGACCGTGGGCACCTTCATCAGCGCCGACAGGCGCATCGCGGGGCGGGCATAGTCGGTAAAGCACATGAACGTGCCGCCATAGGGGCGGATGCCGCCGTGCAGCACCATGCCGTTCATGGCCGCGGCCATGCCGTGTTCGCGGATGCCGTAATAGACATAACGCCCGCTGCGGCTGTCGACGTCGAACACACCCAGATCTGCGGTCTTGGTGTTGTTGGACCCGGTGAGGTCGGCGGAGCCGCCGACGGTTTCGGGCACCACCGGGTTGATCACCTGCAGCGCCTTTTCGGAGGCGGCGCGGGTGGCCAGCTTGGGGGCGGTTTCGGACATCTCTTTCTTGAAAGCGCGGACGACGGTGGCCAGTTTCCTGGGCACTTCACGGGCAAAGATGCGGGCGATCTCGTTCTGTTTCGAGGTCGACAGCTTGGCCACGCGGGCGTCCCAGTCGGCGCGGTCGGCGGCCCCGCGGCTGCCGATGGCTTCCCATGCGGATTTGACATCTGCGGGCACCTCAAAGGGGCCGTGGGGCCAGCCGTAGGCATCCTTGGCGGCCTTGAGCTGGTCCGCGTCGGTCAGCGCACCGTGGCCTTTGGACGTGTCCTGTGCCGCGTGACCCAGCGCAATGTGGGTCTTGCAGGCGATCATCGTGGGCTTGTTCTGCTGCTTGGCCTTTTTGATCGCGGCGTCGATTTCATCGGGGTCGTGGCCGTCGATCTCGATCACGGCCCAGCCTGCGGATTTGAAGCGCAAAGGCTGGTCTGTCGTGTCGGCGAGCGTCACGGGGCCGTCGATGGTGATGTTGTTGTTGTCCCAGAACACGATCAGCTTGGACAGCTTGTGACGGCCTGCGAGGGTGATCGCCTCTTGGCTGACGCCTTCCATCAGGCAGCCGTCGCCCGCGATGACGTAGGTGTGGTGGTCCATCACCTTTTTGCCGAAGCGCGCGCGCAGGATTTCCTCGGCCATGGCGAAGCCTGTGGCGTTGGCGATGCCCTGGCCCAGCGGTCCGGTCGTGGTTTCGATCCCGCCGGCGTGGCCGTATTCGGGGTGGCCTGCGGTGATTGCGCCGAACTGGCGGAAGTTTTTCACCTGCTCAAGCGTCATGTCGGCGTAGCCGGTGAGGTGCAGCAGGGAATAGAGCAGCATGGAGCCGTGGCCCGCCGACAGGATGAACCGGTCGCGGTCGGGCCAGTTCGGGGCGGAGGCGTCGAATTTCAGATGTTTTTCAAACAGCACGGTGGCCACGTCGGCCATCCCCATGGGCATGCCGGAGTGACCCGAATTGGCCGCGGCCACGGCGTCGAGGGTGAGCGCGCGGATGGCGCTGGCGCGGGCCCAGTGGTCGGGGTGGGCGGTGCGAAGAGATGTCAGGTCCACGTGCGGGCGTCCTTCAACTGCGTGAGCGTTGCACCGGGACATACCAGCCAAGGCGCAAAGTGCAAGGCGGGCCCGGGTTTGCGGCCTGTGCGCTTGGCGTGTCACTTCAACCGCGCGGGCCAAGTGGTTGGAAGCAAAGGGGGCGCAATTATCGCGCGTATTGATTAGACTGAGCATTAGGGCTGCTGCGGCGATTCGCGCAGCGCCCGGAGGATCAGTGGCGGCCCAAGGCCGCGAGGTGAGGGGACAGGCACAATCATGAGCGAGATAGACGCGCTGCACAGCCGCCTGAGTGCTGCGATGGATCGCATCGCGGCAGCGGCAGCGGGGGTCGAGGCGTCGGGTGGCGCGGACCTTGAGGCACTGAAGACCGAGCTTGAGGACGAAAAGCTGGCCAATGCGCAGCTGACCGAGCGGGTGAAGAAGATGTCGGACCAGCTTGAGACGGCCGTGGCCGAGGCACGCGGTGAGGCCGATGCGGCGGGCGAACGGATGAAGGCGCTGGATCTGGAATTGCAGCGGCTGCGGCAGGCCAACACGCAGCTGAGCGCATCGAACGAGGCGCTGCGGCGGGCCAACGAGGACGGTGTGGGCGAGCCGCACCTGATCAACAAGGCGATGCTGGCGGAACTGGAGGCGCTGCGCGCGGCACGGGCGGCGGACATCGCCGAGGCCGACAGCATCATCGCCAGCCTGACACCGCTGCTGGCGGACAACGCGGGAGGGGCCGATGCCTGAGGTGACGATTTCCATCGGCGGGCGCAGTTTCGTGGTCGCCTGCCAGGAGGGCGAAGAGCATTACCTGCAGACCGCCGCCAAGATGCTGGACGACGAGGCGCAGGTGTTGTCGGATCAGGTGGGGCGGATGCCCGAGGCGCGGATGCTGCTGATGGCGGGGCTGATGCTGGCCGACAAGACAGCGAGCGTCGAGGACCGCGTGCAAACCGTAGAGGCCAAGCTGGCGGAGCGCGAAGCGGAGCTGGAAGGTCTGCGCAACATGGGGGCCCCGGAGCCCGAGCGCGTGGAAGTGCCGGTGGTGCCTGACAGCGTGACCGACGCGCTAGCCGAGATGGCGGCGCGGGCCGAAGCGGTAGCGGCCGAATTGGAAGAAAAGGCGGGCTGAGGCCTGTACCTTTTTTCGTCGAAAAAAGGCATCTGGCGCGGGCCGGGTGCCTTTTTTGTTGCGCCGCCGCGCACCTTTTTTCGTCGAAAAAAGGTTATGCGCGGGCGGCGGTGACGGTGCGCCAGATGGGCGTGATGACCTTTTCGCCCAGCGGGATAAGCAAAACACCGAGTGCCAACCCAAGGATACCATCGAGCACGGCCTTGGTGGCCCAGTTCACGAAACCGGCCGCCTGCCCTGCCCCGGCGCTTACGGTCTTGCCGGCGGCATAGATGATGTCTTCGGGCGTGTGCCAGCCCATTTCGGCCAGTGCGTGCACGATGATCGACCCGCCGACCCAGAGCATCGCCGCGGTACCCACCACCGTGAGCAGCGTCATGAAATGCGGCATGACCCAGACGATGCCGCGCCCCAGCGCGCGGATGGGCGCGATGCCGCCGCGGGCAGCCAGCGCCAGGCCCACATCGTCGGCCTTTACAATCAGCGCGACCGAGCCGTAGACGGCGATGGTGATCATGATCGCCACGGCGGCGAGTGTCGCGGCTTCGAACCAAAAATTGCTTTCGGGGATCGCGGCCAGCGCGATGGTCATAATCTCGGCCGACAGGATAAAGTCGGTCTTGATCGCGCCTTGGGCCTTTTGTTCCTCGAGATGCGCGGGGTCCTCGATCTCTGTCTCTTTACCGGCGTAATCCTCGTGCCCGTGGCCCCAGCCCAGCACGTGCATCACCTTTTCCGCACCTTCGAAACACAAATACGCCCCGCCCAGCATCAAAAACGGCGGGATCATCCACGGCGCAAAGGCCGAGAGCGCAAGGCCCACGGGCAAGAGGAACAGAAGCTTGTTGCGGAACGAGCCCTTGGCGATGCGCCAGATGATCGGCAGCTCGCGGTCGGCGGAAAATCCGGCGACGTATTTGGGCGTTACGGCGGCATCGTCGATCACGGCACCGGCGGCCTTGGCGCCCGCCTTGGCGGCTTGGGCCACCACGTCATCAACCGATGCGGCGGCGACCTTGGCGATTCCCGCCACGTCGTCCAGAAGCGCCAACAATCCACTCATGCCGATCCCCTTTGTCCACGATCTGCCCAGTTAGCGCATAACATGTCGCAGCGGTCACGCAAACCGTTCGCGCTAACGGCATACAATTGTATATTTTTAACGCTAACACTCTGAAATTATGATGGCTTTGGTCAGCGCGCAGGGAGTAGACAGGGGCCAACAAAATCCCAGATCGCGAGGGACAGGGTATGACGGTCAAAGTGGGCATCAACGGATTTGGCCGCATCGGGCGTTGCACGCTGAGCCATATCGCCACTTCCATGCGCAACGACATCGAGGTGGTGGCGGTGAACGCCACCGGCCCGCTGGAGACCACGGCGCATCTGCTGAAATACGACAGCGTGCATGGCCGCTTTCCCAACCCGGTGACGGTGTCCAACGACACCATGGACATTGGCCGCGGGCCGATGCGGATGATGTCGACCTATGACATGGGCGAGCTGGACTGGACCGGCTGTGACGTGGTGCTGGAGTGCACGGGCAAGTTCAATGACGGGCGGACCGCCAAGGGGCATCTGGAGCACGGGGCGCGCAAGGTGCTGTTGTCCGCACCCGGCAAGAACGTGGACAAGACGATTGTCTATGGCGTGAACCACCGGCAACTGGCGGCCAATGACGTGATGGTGTCGAACGGGTCTTGCACCACCAATTGTCTGGCCCCGCTGGCCAAGGTGCTGGACGAGGCGTTCGGGATCGAACGCGGCGTGATGACCACGATCCACAGTTACACCGGGGACCAGCCGACGCTGGACCGGCGGCACAAGGATCTGTACCGCGCGCGGGCGGCGGCGATGGCGATGATCCCAACGTCGACCGGGGCGGCGAAGGCGCTGGGTGAGGTGCTGCCGAACCTTGCGGGCAAGCTCGATGGCACCGCGATGCGGGTGCCAACGCCCAACGTGAGTGCGGTGGACCTGACATTCGAGGCGGGGCGCGACGTGAGTGTGGACGAAGTCAACGCCGCCGTGGCCGAGGCCGCGCGCGGCCAGATGGGCCGGGTGCTGGCCTATGATGACGAGGCGAAGGTGTCGATCGATTTCAACCACACCGAACATTCGTCGATCTTTGCCCCGGACCAGACCAAGGTTGTGGGCGGCCGCATGGTGCGGGTGCTGGCGTGGTATGATAACGAATGGGCGTTTTCGGTGCGCATGGCGGATGTGGCGGCGACGATGGGGCAGTTGGGCTGAGGTTGGGGTTGGGGTGCCTGTGTGCTTCCAATATCGCTTTCGGCGATCTGTCCACCGCTTAACTTAGAGCACACCGCCTGACGTTTACGTCAGGCCGCGTCATGCATTTATGCATGC
>JBCBAV010000040.1:0-26248 GCA_038532285.1 Pseudomonadota bacterium
TCCTTGCGTTTGCTGGTTACGGTCTTAGCCCGCAGCGGCAAATACGCAACCACGCGTTTTGGCGCATTGGATCGAGACAAGGCCGCCGGAACCGGTTTGAAATACCCAGAATCCCGTTGACACCCCATAGTCACAGTCTTAAACGCCCCCTACTACTCCGTGCCCAGATGGCGGAATTGGTAGACGCGCTAGCTTCAGGTGCTAGTGTCCGTATGGACGTGGAGGTTCGAGTCCTCTTCTGGGCACCATGACAAGCCCCCAAGGCATTGGCCTCGGGGGCTTTTCTGTTTCTATGTGAATTCTTGCTCTTGCGCAGCGCAGAAGCCGCACGGAGTTGCCCAAGGCTCGAAGGCCGTGGCGCCGCTTGACCGGAAAACACTCGATTCACCCGAGATCAGGCGCAGCAGGTAAAGCTGACGTCGGGGCAGTTTTTTGGTGGATCGACGCAAGGCAGTTGTCTAACCTTTTGGAATAAATAGGGAGGAAGCCAAAAAATGTTGAAACGTACGTTGTTGAAGGCGATGGCCGCTGGCGCATTGGTTCTGACACCGATGACCGGCTTGGCGGACGGCCACCAGGAGAAATACAACCTGCTGCCCGGCAAACCGTTCGAAGGCACAAAGCTGAACATCCTGAGCGTGGTGACCCCGCAATTCGACGGTCTGATGCTGCGCGACGCGGAATTTACCGAACTGACCGGGATCGAAACCGAATGGACGTTCATTCCGTTCGGCAGCCTGCAGGAAAAGATCAACGCCGAAGGCGTGGCAGCCAACGGCACCTTTGACGTGGTCAACTATCTCGACAGCTGGGGGCCGCCGAACGCGCATTGGCTCAAGCGGATCGACGAGTTGATGGCGCGTGATGGCATTTCGATGGACCGGTATCCGGCGGCGTTCGCCCGCTCGGCGCAGTTCGAGGGCGAAACGCTCGGCTTTCCGCTGCGCGCGCACCCGCAGTTGATGTTCTATCGCAAGGACCTGATCCCCGAGCCGCCGACAAGCTGGGCCGACGTGATCCGCATCGGGCAGGAGCTGAAGGAAAGCAACCCGGACATCTCGCCGCTCGCGCTCTATTACAACAACGACGGAAACCGGCAGAACCTGTTCATCTGGATCAACTTCCTGTGGGCCGCGGGCGCTGACATCTTCAACGATGACTGGACCGCCGCCTGGGCGAGCGATGAAGGCATCGCCGCGACCGAAGCCTACATCGCGCTGCACACCCAGCACGAGGTGACCAATCCCAACAGCCTCGCCTTTGTGGAACAGGACGCGCGGCAATCGTTCATGCAGGGCAATTCGGCCATGATCCCCGTGTGGTGGTGGGCCTATTCGGGGTTCTACAACCCCGACAGCTCGACCCTGACCAAGGATCAGGTGGGTTTTGTTGGCATGCCTTCCTACGAGGGTGAGACCAAAACCTACGCCATCTCGATGCCGTTCTCGATCTCGGAATATTCGCAGAACCAGGACGCCGCGTGGGAGTTCCTGAAATGGCTGTCGAACCCCGACATGGACAAGGCCAACGCCACCGTGCGTGAGGTTGGCGGCAAGAGCATCGTTAACAACGTGGTCACCCACATCTCGTCCCTGCAGGACGCGGATGTGAACGCCGCCAATGACGGCATCCAGGCCGCTGCGTGGGATTCGCTGAAACAGTCCGACATCATGCCGCAGATCCCCGAATGGCCCGAGGTGGGCGATATCCTGTCCGCCGCCATTGCCGAGGCTGCGGCCGGTGGCGATGTCCGCCAGCTGATGACCGAAGCGGCCGAACGGTCCGACAAGGTGCTGCGCCGCGCGGGCCGGATCGAATAAGACTTTTCGGGGCGCGGCACCTGTCGCGCCCCGCATGTCCTGATGCGTGATCACACCCTCAAATACCTGCTGGTTCTGCCCGCGGTCGTGGTGGTCTTTGCCACCGCAATCTGGCCGCTGATCGAAGCCGCGCGCCTGTCCTTTACCATTGGACGGCTCAACCGCCCCGACAGCCTGAACCAGTATCTGGGGTGGGAAAACTACACCTGGGCCATCTTCGAAGAACCGGCATTCTGGAATTCGGTCTGGGTCACCGCGGTCTACACCGTGGTCACGGTGGGCCTGACGACATTGCTGGCGCTGGGCCTTGCAATGCTGCTGGCCCCCGGCGGGCGACTGCGGTCCACAGCACAGACGCTGCTGATCCTGCCCTTTGCCATGAGCCCCGCGCTGATCGGCGTGTCGTTCCGATTCATGTTCAACCCCGAATTTGGCCTGTTCGACGCGTTCTTTGGCATCGTGTTCCCACCGCTTGCCGATGTGAGCTGGCTGGCCGATCCGACGCTTGCCTTTGCGGTGGTGGTGATGGCCGATGTCTGGGGCTGGATCCCGTTTCTGACGCTGGTGCTGATCGGTGGGCTGGCATCGGTGCCGCGCGACACGATCGAGGCGGCACAGGTCGACGGCGCGTCCAGCTGGCGGGTGTTCCGTGACATCACCCTGCCGCAACTGGGTCCGGTGCTGGCGGTGGTGATCATCCTGAAATCCATCTTCAGCCTGAAAACCTTTGACCAGGTGTTCATGCTGACCAATGGCGGGCCGGGTACGGCGACCCAGACGCTCAGCCACTACATCTATTTCAACGGCATGAAATACGGGCAGATCGGATATTCCGCATCCGTGGCGTGGATGATGGTGATCCCGATGATCTTCCTCACCTATGCCTATGCCAAATTCGTGTTCAGAAAGGCCTGAGCCATGACCGGCAAGCAACGCAAACAGCTTTGGGGTGCTGTGCACGCGCTGCTGATCTTGCTGGCGATTTTCGTGATGCTGGTGCCGATCTTCTGGATCTTTCTGGCCGCGTTCAAAAGCCACGTGGATGTGTATCAGCTCAAGCTGTTCTTTTCCCCCACGGTCGAGAATTTCCGCACCGTGTTCGATGATCCCTACCGGCTGGGCGAAAAGCTGTGGAATTCGACCATCGTGGCCTTTGTCACCGTGCTGTTCGCGATCCCGGTGGCGACGCTTGCGGCCTATTCCTTCAGCCGTTTCCGGCTGGTGGGCGAAACCGCGATGCTGGTCACGATTCTCGCCACGCAGTTCGTGCCCGCGGTGGTGATCATCCTGCCGTTTTTCGTGATGTTCCGCGATATCGGCCTGCTTGATACCCGCGTAGGTCTGATCCTTGTGAACCTCGCCATCGTGATGCCTTTTGCCATCTGGATGATCAAAGGGTTCATCGACGGTATTCCCATGGACACCGAAGAGGCCGCGATGGTCGACGGGTCGTCGCGCCTGCAGGTGATCCGCAACATCGTGCTGCCGATGGCGGCGCCGGGCCTGCTGACCAGCGCGATCTTCTGTTTCATCATCGCGTGGAACGAATTTCTGTTCGCGCTCATCCTCACGAACAAGGACGCCGTGACGCTGCCCATCGGCCTTGCGCTGTTCAAAGGCGAAGAGGGCGATCTGTGGAACCTGCTGTCCGCGGCGGGTATCATCATCATGGCCCCGATGTTCGTACTGGCGCTGATGATCCGGAAATACTTCGTACAGGGCATGACCATGGGGGCGGTGCGATGATCAGGGACAATCGCGTCCCGGGCGTGACCCGGGACCTCCTGTGCCGCCAACCAAGAGGTCCCGGGTCGTGGCCCGGGACGGGAGACACCCATGGCTGAAGTCATCCTCAAAAACCTGACCAAGCGCTGGGGCGATTTCATCGGTGTGGACGACCAGTCGCTGCATATCGAGGATCAGGAATTCCTCGTGCTGCTCGGCCCGTCGGGCTGCGGCAAGACCACGACCATGCGCATGATCGCAGGGCTCGAGGAACCCACCAAAGGCGAAGTCTGGATCGGCGACCGTGTAGTCAATGACGACCTGCCCAAGGACCGCGATGTGGCCATGGTGTTCCAGAACTACGGCCTCTACCCGCACATGTCGGTGTTTGAAAACATCGCCTACCCCCTGCGGGTGCGTGGCACACCCAAGGTCGAAATCGCACCGCGCGTCCAGCGCGCTGCCGAACAAGTGGAACTGACCGACTTCCTCGACCGCAAGCCAAAGGCCCTGTCGGGCGGCCAGCGCCAGCGCGTCGCCCTCGCCCGGGCCATCGTGCGCACGCCCAAGGTCTTTTTAATGGACGAACCGCTGTCGAACCTCGACGCGAAACTGCGCGTGACCATGCGGGCCGAGCTGAAACACCTGAGCCGCCAGTTGAAAATCACCACCGTCTACGTGACCCACGACCAGATCGAGGCGATGACGCTCGCCGACCGGGTCGCGGTGATGAAAAACGGCGTGATCCAGCAACTGGGCACCCCTGACGAGATCTACAACGACCCCGCCAACCTGTTTGTCGCCGGGTTCATCGGCTCGCCCGCCATGAACCTGATCGAAGGCGGAATTGAATCCGGCCGCTTCAAGACCAGCACCGGGGTCAGTGTCGCCGATATCGACCGACCCGATCAGGCGGGCGCGGTCCTTGGCGTGCGCGCCGATGATCTGAGCGTTGGTGACCCGGGGAGCGGCGACATCGACGTGGAGGTCTACGCCTTTGAAAACACCGGCGAGGCGACGTTCACCACCTTTCGCTGGGGCAACCAGCGCGTGATTGCCCGCGGCGACCGGCACCTGCGCAAGAACCAGGGCGACACCGTGGGCATCACCGTCAACCCCCAGCACCTCTATCTCTTCGATCAAAGCTCGGGGGAGCGGCTGCGATGACCCAAGCGGACCTGTCGCCCGAATTGCTGGCGCTCTTGCGCAGCGTCGACACCCCCACCGTGTGCAACGCGATCGAGGTCGTGCACGGCACGCGCGGTTTCAACCGGTTCACCCGTGGCACCATGCAGCACAGCCGCCCTGGCGCGCCGGCCATGGTCGGCCGCGCCACCACAGCGCGCATTGCGGGCGTCGCCCCGCCCACCGAAGATCCCGAGGTGATCAAGGCGCGGCGGCTGGATTACTACCGCGCGATGGCCACTGGGCCGTTCCCGCGTGTGGCGGTGATCGAGGATCTGGATTACCCCAACGCCATCGCGGGCTGGTGGGGCGAGGTGAACGTGGCCGTGCACAAGGGCCTTGGCCTGTCCGGGGCCGTCACCAACGGTGTGATGCGCGACCTTGATGTCGTGGACCCGGGCTTTCCGGTGCTGGCGGGTTCCATCGGGGTCAGCCACGGTTTTGTCCACGTGGTCGAGATCGGCACCGAAGTGTCCGTCATGGGCCTGCGCGTGGCTCAGGGCGAGATGATCCACGCCGACCGCCACGGCGCGCTGGTGATCCCCGAAGACGTGATCCCGGACCTCGGCGACGCGATCGACGCCGTTGTGCTCAACGAACAGATCATCCTTGGCCCCGCGAAGGACCCTGACTTCGACATCGACAAACTGCTGGACGCCTGGGCCGAGTTCGAGCGGCGCCGGACCTAGCCGCGCGCGCGGCGGGCGTCGACAAAGCTCTTGATGAAAAACACCAGCGCGAGCAGCCCGGTGGTCACCATCAGAAGCGACCGCAGGATGCGCGCACCGTCACCGGACCCCAATGCCGACGACAGCGGCATGTAAAGCGCAATCAGGATCACAAGTGTCAGCAGCACCGCAATATGCGCGACCAGCTTGTTTTCGGCCTTTACACCGCTGTGACAGGCCAAAAGCGCGGCGCCAAAAGCCGCGGGGATCAGCGCTGTGAGCGATTTGAAATCGCCCGCCCAATAGCCCCATAAGCCACAGAGGATCAACGTCAGCGCATTGAGCAGATTGGCGCGTGGTGCGGTCATGGTCGGGCTCCCCTCTTGTTGCATATCGATATAGGCAAAGCGCGCGTCGCGGCCACCGAATTCAAGCCCGCAGGCCAAGGATGTCGCGCGCCTGGTGTGATGTCGCCACCGGGCGATCGTGGCGGTCGCAAATTTCGGCCACGCGCTCCACAAGTGCTGCATTCGACGGCGCCAAAGTGTTTCGATCCAAACGGACATTATCCTCAAGCCCTGTCCGCGCGTGACCACCCGCCGCAACCGCCCATTCGTTCAACGTGATCTGGTCCTTGCCGATACCCGCGGCACACCATGCCGCTCCGGGAAACAGCCGGTCCACTGTCTGCACATAAAAATCGAAAACAGGGCGGTCGACCGGCATGGCGTTTTTCACGCCCATCACGAACTGCACATAAGGAGTGTCGACAATCTCACCGTCAGAATGCATGCGCGCGGCCTGCAATATATGGCTCAGGTCAAAAGCCTCGACTTCCGGCTTGACGTCATGTGCCTTCATTTCGGCGGCGAGCCACGCCACAAGGTCAGGCGGGTTTTCGTAAACGCGGGTGGGAAAGTTGTTTGATCCGACCGTCAGGGACGCCATGTCGGGGCGCAGGGGCAGCATACCTCCCCGCGCGCGCCCCGCCCCCGAGCGTCCGCCCGTGGAAAACTGGATGATCATGCCGGGGCAGTGTTTTTCCAGCCCCTCTTTCAGTGCTGCGAACTTTTCCGGGTCACTGGACGGCGTCTGGTCTTCGTTGCGGACGTGCGCATGACAAATGCTTGCGCCCGCTTCAAACGCGGCATGAGTGCTTTCGATTTGTTCCGCAATCGTGATCGGAACCGCCGGGTTGTGTTCCTTCCGCGACACCGACCCGGTGATTGCGACACAGATGATGCAAGGCTTGGTGGTCATGGGCTCGTCCAAATGGTGGCAGGGCGTAAAACGTTACGGTAGCGCCTAAGCAGCGCACGCGCAAAAAGCATGGTTCGGCATGATGCGGTTCGGGTCCAGACGTCGCACTGCGCTATTCCGCGAAAGCGGTCGACACTCGGCCGAACGGTCCAAAATCCGCGAGGATTTCGGTACCCGGCGGACATTCGACCGGGCGAATAAAACTGCCGGACAGGACGATCTGACCGGGTTCGATGCTTTGGCCGTATTGCGCCATGCGGCGGGCAAGCCAAACCACACTTTCAACCGGATCATTCAGAACGCCAGCACCAAGCCCTGTCTCCTCAACCGCGCCATTGCGATGCACGATTGCGCCGGTCCAGCGCAGATCATGTGCGTCGGCCTTGTGCCTTTGCTGCCCCAGAACCACCCCGGCATTCGCGGCGTTATCGCTTATGGTGTCGAACACGCTTCGGGTTTGGCCCGTTGCGGGATCGGCCCGGACAATCCGGGTGTCGAGAATTTCGATGGACGGCGCGACATGGTCTGTTGCGGCCAAGACGTCGTCGCGCGTCACCGCGGACCCACCCAGTGGTGCACCCATGACAAAGGCAATCTCGGCTTCGATTCGCGGCTGGATGAACCGCCCTTTGGGAACAATTGCACCATCATCAAACAGCATGTCATCGAACAGGATGCCGCTGTCGGGTATGTCGATGCCCAGCGCGTATTGCATCGCCTTTGAGGTCAGCCCGATCTTCCACCCGATCACATGCCGCCCGACCTCCAGCTTGGCCCGGTAGATCGCGTTCTGGATGGCATAGGCGTCGTCCATCCCGATCCCGGGATGGCGCAGGGACAAAAGCCCGATCTGTGCGCCGGTCCGTTCCGCCTGCAACAGGTCGGCGGCGGCGCGGGCGTGATCGTCGGGTGTCATGGGGCTTCGTCCTCGACCGTGTTAAGGAGCGTTCCGATGCCGCTAACCTCAACCTCGACCACATCCCCCGGCTGCAAGTAGCGCGGCGGATCAAAGCGCGCCCCCGCCCCGGTGGGCGTCCCGGTCACGATCACGTCGCCGGGCCTGAGTGTCATGAAGGTCGAGATATAGGCGATCTGTTCCGGTACCGGGAACATCATGCGGGACAGCACATCATCCTGCCGCACCTCGCCGTTCACGCGCGTGACAATCCGCGCTTCCTCCAACTGGCTGGGGTTTTCAAATGGCACGACCCATGGACCCATCGCGCCGGATCGGTCCCAATTCTTGCCTTGGGTCACGTTGAATTTGGCATGGCGGACCCAGTCACGGATGGTGCCTTCGTTGCAGATGGTCAGCGCCGCTATGTGGTCATAGGCATCCGCCGCAGCAATGCGGCGTCCCCCCTTGCCGATGACTATGGCCACCTCGCCCTCGTAATCCAGTTGATGGCTTTCCGGCGGACGGATCAGCGGCAGGCCGTGTCCCGTAAAGCCGCTGGCGAACCGGGGAAACAGGGACATGTGCTTGGGCTGCGCGGAGCCGTCTTTGTATTCGGCATTGCGGTCAGGAAAGTTCACGCCCACGCACAAGATCCGGTGCGCATTGGGCAACACCATAAGCGGGTAGCCATTGGTGTGCGTTGCGGCCCGGCCATCAGCCGCCCGCGACAGTGCAGCAAGCCCGCTCTCAGCGCAGATTGCATGCAACAGGGTGGGCCATTGCGGAAACTCAGGCCCCAGCGCGACATATCCGCCCTCGACCACCGCGCCATAGTGGCTGTCACCGTCGGCAAAATATGTCGCGAACCGGGGTGTCATGGCGCGATGATCGGGGTAGCGTTCAGGCTGGGTTCTTGCGGCGCGATACCGGTGAAGGGCGAGCCGTGCTTGAACCAGCTTTCGGGCGCGGGCGCGCCCCACAGAGTCTGGCGCTGCGGGTCCTTCAGATCCCACTTGATCGGTTCGAGGTCGGGATCGACGGTCTGGTAGTCGGAACAGTAAATCTCGATCCGATGGCCGTCGGGGTCGAGGATATAGAGAAAAAAGGCGTTGGATATCCCGTGCCGCCCCGGCCCCCGTTCGATGTTGTCCACATGCCCCGTGGTCGCCATCAGGTCCAGCAGGTCGATGATGTTCATCGGTGTCGGCACCCAGAACGCGACGTGATGCAGGCGCGGGCCGATGCCGTTGGTGAACGCCATGTCGTGCACCCCGCCTTTGCGATGCATCCACGCCGCCCAAAGGCGTCCGCTGTCCTCATCCTCGGTGTATTCGGTGACGCGAAAGCCGAAGTCGGAATAGAACGCCACGGACGCGTCCACATCCGTCGAAAAGCAGTTGAAGTGATCGATGCGCAGTGGTTTGACCCCGCGATAGAGCGCGTAGTGCTGGTGGATCGGCGGCAGGCGGTCCATCTGGTGGTAGAATTCGAGCGGGACTCCAAGAATGTCAGCGGTCAGCAGCGTGCGTCCCTGATAGGGGCGGCGCACCCATTCGGTCGGGCGTCCCCTGGCGGAAAAATACGCCTGCGCATGGTCGAGGTCGTCTTCGTCAAAGGTCTTGAACCCGATGGCGTCTACCGTGCCCGGATCGTTCGATTGCTGCAGCACCAGGCAGTGGTGCCCGCGTTCCTCCATCGCGCGCAGATAGACGTGGCTGTCGGTTTCATCGGTGACCTGCAGGCCAAGGATGTCGGTGTAGAACGCCCGCGATGCCGCGAGGTTGGTGACGTTCAGGTACAAGTGACTGAGCCGGATGGTGTTGAACGGCGGGTAGAGATTGGGCGCGGGCACGGGCATCAGGACATCCCCAGCTTGGTGATCTTGTGCGCGCCGGTGGCAAAGCCGATGTGTTTCTGTTCCATGTAAAACTCGAACGACCAGTCGCCGCCATCGCGCCCGATGCCCGAGTTTTTGACTCCGCCAAAGGGCGTCGGCAAGTGGCGCACGTTTTCGGAATTCACCCAGATCATCCCGGCCTCCAACCGGTCGGTGAACCGCAAGGCGCGGGTGAGGTCGTTGGTCCAGAGATATCCCGTGAGGCCATAGTCGGTGTCGTTTGCCAGCGCGAGCGCCTCTTCCTCGGTGGCAAAGGGGATCGAGGTCAGCACGGGGCCAAAGATCTCTTCCTGCGCGATGCGCATGTCGTTGCTGGCGCCGGTGAACAGCGTCGGGCGCACGAAATATCCCGCGTCGCCCACCCGTTCGCCCCCGGCGGCGATCGTCGCACCATCGGCGCGGGCGATGTCGAAATAGCCGGTTACCTTGGCAAAGTGTTCGTCCGAGATCAGCGGTCCGACCTCCGTCGTGGGGTCCAGCGGATGGCCCACCTTGATCCGGTTCACCCGTTCAATCAGCCGCGTCTCGAACGTGTCGCGGATCGTGTCCTGCACCAACAGGCGCGACGATGACGTGCACCGTTCACCGTTGATCGAGTAGATCATGAAGATCACCGCATCGAGCGCGCGGTCCATATCCGCATCGTCGAACACGATCACCGGGTTCTTGCCACCCAGTTCGAGGTGGTTTCGTTTCAGGGTGTCGGCGCCCTGTTTCATGATCAGCTTGCCGGTCGCACTGTCCCCGACAAAGGCGATGGCACGGATCAGGGGGTGTTCGCACAGCGCTTTGCCCGCCTCTTCGCCAAACCCGTTCACGGTGTTCAGCACACCGGGCGGCAGGCCCGCCTGTTCGGCAATTTCGACCAGCAAGCGCGCGGTGAGCGGCGATGCCTCCGCCGGTTTGTGCACCACTGTGCAACCGGCAGCAAGCGCCGGCGCAATCTTCCACGTGGAGAGCATGAACGGCGTGTTCCACGGCGTGATCACACCGACCGGGCCAATGGGCACGCGGGTGGTGATATTCATCAGCGTGGGCGATTTCAGATGCTGACCATCCCGCGCCTGCACCACTTGGTCGGCGAAATAGCGAAAGTTCTCGGCGCCGCGCAATGCGGCCTTGGACATGAACTTGATCGCTTGACCGGTATCCCAGCATTCGCAAAGCGCGATCTCTTCGGCGCGGGCTTCGACGCCCTCGGCAATGCGGATCAGTGTGGCGCGACGTTCCTTGGCCGGCAAATCACGCCAATCGTCGAAAGCGGCATTTGCGGCTTTGGCGGCAACATCAATATCTGTTGCGGTGCCTCGGGCCACATCACAAATCACAGACTCATCGACCGGCGACAGTGTTTGAAACACGCTGCCACTGCCGTTCATATCACGCCCTGCTATCCGGTTACGAATGCCAGTTTCGCCAAAGCGGGCCAGGTAGCCATCCAATTTGGCCAAGTTGTCCTGCAGGGCGGTCATTACGTCTCCTTTGCCGACAAGCGGGTGTGGATGGGCGTGTCTTTCCAACTGAGCGATGGATCGCTGATCCGAATATCCAGTGACAGTGCGAAATGCGGCTTCGAAAGAGGTTCTGCAAGGACCTTTTGCGCTGCCGCAAACAGGTCATCGCCCGCAGCCCGCAACGAATCCGATGTGCGTCCTGCGCCCACACGCAAACCCAACGCAACAAAGGCATTGTCGGGATGCCCATCGGCAATGATTGCATGTTCTGCGACGTAGGTGCGGACGCGTATACCCGCCGTTGGGAACACAGGCATTTCCACCATCACAGCATGCAGCGCGCGACATAGGTCAGCAATATCGATATACTGCTCTACAGCCGACGAATACTCGATGGTCAAATGCGGCATGCCATCCTCCCTCTGCCCCACAACGTGTGAAGCGGATCGTGGGTTGTCAATAATTAACACGTTAATCATTCTCGCCTTCAGGAGGCGTAAAATGGCAAATTCACACTATACGGATGGCCTTAGTCTCAGTGCCACGGGCCGGTCGCTGCCAATTGCGCTTTTGCGCGTGCGCGAAAAAGTAATGGAACGGTTTCGCCCGTTGCTGCAAAGCCACGGGGTAACCGAACAGCAATGGCGCGTCCTGCGCGTCTTGCGTGAGGTCCCCGACCTCGACATGAGCGCGCTTGCCAAGGCCGCAAACCTGCTGCCACCGTCGCTGTCGCGAATGACCAAAGGGCTTGAGGAACGCGGCCTTATCACGACGGCGCGTGCTGCGGGCGACGGACGTCGCACAAGTCTGCGCCTAACCGCAAACGGCAGCGCTTTGATCACGAAGGTCACGCCAGAAAGCAGCGCCATCAGCGCCGAAATAGAAACGATCGTGGGCCGGGACAAAATTCAGGCGCTGCTTGATCAACTGGAAAGCGTATTGGACGCGCTCGACAACGCTAAAGCTTGATCCACGCGGTCTTGAGATCGAGGTATTTGTCAAAGGCATGCAGTGACTTGTCATGCCCGTTGCCCGACTGTTTGACCCCGCCCATGGGCACGGTGACATCGGCGCCGCCATAGGTGTTCACGTGCACCACCCCTGCCCGGATGCGCCGCACCATCCGGTGCGCCCGCGACAGGTTCGCCGTCCAGACCGCCGCGGCAAGGCCGTAATCCGTATCGTTGGCCATGGCCACTGCTTCGTCTTCGTCATCAAAAGCTTGAACGGCGAGAACGGGGCCAAAAATTTCTTGCCGCGCAATTGCATCATCCGACTCCACGCCGGTGACAATGGTTGGCGCAATGTAAAATCCGCCCGTCTCACCGAGTATACGATGCCCGCCGGTCACGATTTGGCACCCTGCGCCACGCGCGCTGTCGATGTGGCCAAGCACCTGCGCAAGGTGCTTTTCGGAGTTGATCGCGCCTGCCGCTGTGGCGGGGTCCAACGGATTGCCGACCTTCATTGCTTGGGCATGTGCCTGTAGCTTGTCGACAAACGCATCATGAACTTTGCGTTCGACCAGCAGCCGCGAACCGGCAACGCACACCTGCCCGGAATTGCGAAATATGCCTTGCGCAGATACCTTTGCAGCCTCTTCCAAATCAGGCGCATCGGCAAAAACGACGTTGGGCGATTTTCCCCCAAGTTCGAGGTAGACGCGTTTCAGATTCGAACGCGCGGATGCCTCCAAGAGCCGACGACCCGTTGCGCCGGAACCGGTAAAGACCACGACGTCGACATCATTGCTCTCGGCAATCGCAGCGCCAACCACTTCACCCGCGCCGGTGACCACGTTAAAGACACCCGGTGGCACGCCTGCTTCGAGCGCCAACTCGGCCAAGCGTACCAACGTCAACGAAGCGGTCTCTGCCGGTTTCAAAACAACCGTGCACCCCGCTGCCAACGCTGGGCCCAGTTTCCATGCGGCAATCATCAACGGAAAATTCCACGGCACGATCGCGCCGACCACACCTACCGGTTCCTTGTGCACGAGGCCCAGCGCACCGGGCGCGGTCGGAGCAATCTCGCCAAAAATCTTGTCCGCTGCCTCGGCGTAATAGCGGATCGTTCCAGCGGCTGACATCGGTTCCGCCTTGAACGCCATGGCAATTTCAGTGCCGTTATCCCGCACGCCAAGCACGGCAAGCTCTGCCGCCTGCGCTTCAACCATATCCGCCCATTTCAGCATGGTTTTTTTACGCGCTGCGGGTGCCAGCCCTGACCAGCGTCCGTCGTCAAACGCGCTGCGTGCAGCTGCAATCGCGTCGCCGGCGTCGTCAACCGTGCCGCGCGATATCGTTGTCAAAACCTGCCCGTCGATGGGCGAGATTACCTGCATCACGCCGCCATCGGATGCAGCGCGGTGCTGGCCGTCGATGACGTGATGTGCAGGCGGCACAGATGCCTGCGCGAGACTGTTCAGAAGGGCGGGGTCGATCATGGTGCGATCCATGGTTGATGGGCTTTCGCGACCTTGGCACATCAAGACACCGCAGGTCACGCGCTGCATGTGTGCGGGCTTGCACCCTGTTGTCGATCTGCTGTGAAATGCACGGGGCAGGCCGATCACCGCTAAGGGACAGATATGAGCAAAACCATCCTAGTCATCGGGACCTTCGATACGAAGGAGGACGAACTCGGCTATCTGATCAACCGTATAAGGTCTCGGGGTGGCTTGGTACTTGCGATGGATGTCAGCGTGTTGGGCGATACCGCGACACCTGTGGATTTCACCAAACACCAAGTCGCGGCGGAAGTCGGTGATACAATCGAAAGCTTGATCGACCTGCGCGCGGAAGGTGCCGCTTTCGAACGGATGAGCGCGGGTGCAGCTGCGTTGACCCTCAGGCTTCACAGGGCGGGGCGCATCGACGGTATGATTGCACTGGGTGGGACAATGGGCACTGATCTTGCGCTTGATTGCGCCCAGGCTCTGCCGCTCGGCGTGCCGAAATTCATCGTCTCGACTGTCGCGGGATCACCTCTGATCGCAGCGGACCGCATGGCGGCAGATGTGCAGTTCATCCTGTGGGCGGGCGGTCTGTATGGCCTGAACCCGTTGTGCAAATCGTCATTGTCCCAGGCCGCTGGTGCGGTGCTGGGTGCCGCTCAGGCAGTGGAACAACCGAAGTTCGACCGCCCACTGATCGGGATGACGTCGCTCGGCTCCTCATGCCTGAAATACATGGAAAACCTGCATCCTGCTCTCACCGCGCGCGGTTATGACGTGGCCGTATTTCACACCACTGGAATGGGCGGCATGGCTTTTGAACAATTGGCCGCGAACGGCGCGTTCGCCTGCGTTATGGATTTCTCGTTGCAAGAGTTGGTCAATGCGCTGCACGGATCGCTGGTAAGCGCGGGCACAGATCGTTTGAGAGGTGCCGGACGCGCCGGTGTACCACAAATGGTAGCGCCAGGTGCATCGGATATCCTTGATCTTGCGGGGTGGCAGGACGTTCCGCAGCGGTTTTCCGACCGCGCATTTCACCCACATAACCGATTGATAAAAAGCGTCGCCTTCAACACTGGTGAGCGGGTCGACATCGCACGGGCCATCGTGGATCGCCTCGCGCAGGCGAAAGGGCCAACCCGGTATTTTCTTCCGAAACACGGTGTTGAGGAATGGGACAAACCGGGCGAGCCCGCACACGATCCCGAAAGCCAAGCGGCGTTCATTGCGGCGAGCATTGCCGCTTGCGATGGGCGTGTGGACGCGACTGTTCTTGATTGTCATATAAACGACGTGGCCTTTGCCGACGCCGCATTGGCGCAATTGGATCAATGGGTGTCCAAAGGCGTCATGCCTGCGGGCGCGACATGACACCACCCGCAGACCAGAGATTTTCGTACCGTCGTGTTTTCGAAAAGAACGGCACCGTATCAGACAGCCCTGCGCCTTGGCCTAAAGCTCCAGGCGCTCTGCGATTATTTCGACAATTTTAGCATGGACGGCGGCGCGATCGGTTCCCGCAGGATCGGTGCACACCGGATCATCGTTTTCTTCCAACAGGATTTCCTGCCCCGAAGGCGTACAGACCGGCATTGCCGTGAAATGAAAAGACGGCACTATTTGCTCAACCCGCGCGTCCGGTAGAAGTGCAGCAAGACCACTGAGATCGAAATTGGTGGCCAACATCCGTGTGTCCGGGTCACCAAAGCCGATGAGGGTCGTGTCGGTCACGAGGTTCAAAACATCAGACGCGTCCAAACCCCACACAAACCCCGGATCAATCGCAACCACCTGCGTAACACGCGCATCACGATAGCTCGCATTCCAGTCCGAGATATCCTGCGTTTGTATGCCGACCTGATCGGATAAAAGCAATCCGCAGGCCGCCATTTCCTCGAAGGTGCGGCAAGCCTCTACCATCCCGTCGCGATTGCCGGTCGCTCCGCCCAAGGAAAGAGCGGTCCAACCGCCATAGGAAAAACCCGCAGCCATAACGCGTGACATGTCGAAAAAGCCTGCAAATGCAGGATCACTGGCGACCTGATCCATCGCAACCGACAAGTCCTGGGCACGCGTCCAGTGCTGCACGCCCGCAGACATATCAAAGTCGCCGGCAGTGGAATTTGGGTGATTGACCATGATCGCGACTGCGCCCAATTCAGCCAGGCCTTTTCCCAACCAAGCATGTGCACGGTCGGTTCCGCCCATCCCGTGACTGAACAAGACAACAGGGTGAGAGCCCCGTACAATCGGCGCGCCTTGAAATGCGCTGACACCGCGGAAAACCGGGTTCTCCGCATAAAGCGTAGCTTGATCGCTACCGGTACTCGGATACCAGATGGCCACCCGCGCGTCGGTCTCATGATGTGGCATGTACACCTCGGCCACCTTAAGGCCGGCTTCGTGCGCTGACGCGGCTGACGCGATCATGGTCAACACGCACGCGGACATCACATTTTTCATTGGTTTCACTCCGTTGCAAATTCAATGCACCGGTTGTGGCCTCACTTGGGAATGTCAGGCGTCCTAAATCCTGATTTAGGTCGTTCAGATCCGGTTTTAGGACTATACAGTTTTTTCAATTCAATGCTTTGGACGACAAATGCCATCCGTTCCGATCCCTGTTTTCGTTGCTCTTGTGTTGGGTTTCGCATTTCTGCACCTGTGGAAAGAACAATCGCGCATAACGGCACTTGGTGGTCTGTTGGCAGTGTGCGCGGTGCAATCGCTCATCATCGCGATGGCACAGCATTACATGCTTCCGGGACTGCGTTGGGTGCAGCCTGTGACCGCGTCCTTTATCCCACCTATTGCGTGGTTGGCGTTTCAAACCAACGCTGTCCGCAGCGTCAAACCAGCAGACCTGTTACATGTCCTGATTCCCATAACTGTGATCGCCGCAATTGTGATCGCCCCGGAATTTCTGGACGCCCTGCTTCCAGGCGTTTTCACATGCTATGGCATTGCGATCCTTGCGCACGCGTTGCGGGGTGCCGATGCGCAACCGCGGACGGTCCTTGCACATGACAATATACCCGCCCGGATTTGGCTCGCCATTGGCGGCGCATTGATCGCCTCTGCCTTGAGCGAGGTCATGATCATCATCGGATACGTTATTGATCGACCCGAGGTGCAGCCCTGGATCATCACAATTTTCTCAGTCGGTAACTTGCTGCTGATCGGTTCGCTGAGCTTGTCTTCTTACCTTCGAAGCAATGGGGCCGAAACAGCCGAATTCCCCAGACAGGATGCAGAACCTGATGCCGATCTGTGGTTACGGCTTGAACAATTCATGCAGCAGAAACAACCATATCTGGACCCTGATCTCACACTCGCGCAGTTGGCTCGCAAATTGCATGTACCCGCCAAATCACTCTCATCGACGATTAACCTCGCAACCGGCGAAAATGTCTCGCGATACGTCAACAATGCACGCATTCGGGAGGCGCAAGGCGCGCTTTTGCACGGTAAATCCGTGACCGAAGCGCTGTACGCCTCTGGGTTCAACACCAAGTCGAACTTTAACCGGGAGTTTCTCAGGGTCACGGGTACTAGCCCAAGCGTCTGGCTGCGCGATAACAAACCGGCCCTGACAACCGATACGGAAAACTCTGCGTCCGGAGATTAGGTCCGCGCCACCGTTATCGGACCCAGTAGTGTGGGCAACACATCCGCAAGACTATTTTCGCCCGTCAGCCTCGAACCCATGGTGGGGGGTGCTGTTCTGCAAACCGGTGTGCTAGGTCCAAAGGTGCAGCGGAACCAGCTGGCACGAAACCATTGGGAATTTTGATACAGTGGTGAGCCGTGCAGGGTTCGAACCTGCGACCCACTGATTAAAAGTCAGTTGCTCTACCAACTGAGCTAACGGCCCACTAGCCGGGTATCTAGAAAGGCAGCGGCAAGGGGTCAAGGCGATTCTGTTGGGAATTACTGCGACATGCTGGATTCCTTGAAAATGCAGCGTTATATGCCCGCCATGGCCAGGATCAGCGCTCAGAACTTGCCGTTCATGAAGATGCACGGATTGGGGAACGACTTTGTCGTCGTGGATGCGCGTGGCGTTGACGTGAAAATGACACCAGAGTTGACGCAGGCTTTGGCGGATCGACACCGCGGCGTGGGTTTTGATCAGTTGGCCGTTATTACTCATGGTCGGGACCTCGCACTGACATTTTTCAATGCCGATGGATCAACCTCCGGGGCATGTGGGAACGCGACGCGCTGCATCGCGGCACATGAGATGTCGCGAACCGGCGTCCAATCGTTGAATATCGATGTCACTGGCCGGGGCATGCTGTCAGCAGTGCTGCGGCCCGACGGAGTGGTGGCGGTGAACATGGGCGCTCCTGCGACATCGTGGGACAAAATTCCGCTGTCCCGGGATCTGGATACGCTGCATCTGCCCATTGACGGAGATCCAGTTGGAACCGGTATGGGCAACCCGCATTGCACTTTCTTCGTTGAAGATGTCGACGACATTGATCTTGCAGCCCGAGGCGCTGATATCGAACACCATCCTCTGTTTCCGCAGCGCACCAATGTGCAATTTGCGCAGCTGGTTGCACCGGATCACCTGCGTATGCGGGTCTGGGAACGCGGCACCGGTGTCACCCTGGCCTCCGGCTCGTCATCCTGTGCTGTGGCTGTGGCTGCGCACCGGCGCGGTCTGACCGGGCGCACGGTGCGCGTGGATCTGGACGGTGGTACGCTCGAAATCGACTGGCGCGAGGATGGCGTCTGGATGGCAGGTCCCACGGCGCACGTGTTTGACGGGGTACTCACTCCGAGCTTCTTGGCAAGCCTATGAGTGCGCCAGTTCTTTCAAACCACGGTTGTCGGCTGAACGCCTACGAGGCCAAAGCAATGCAAGAGCTTGCCGAGGCTTCCGGCCTGGAAAATACGGTGATCGTGAACACCTGCGCCGTCACAGCCGAAGCCGTCCGCAAGGCACGGCAGGATATTCGCAGACTAAGCCGCGCCAATCCGGATGCCAGGTTGATCGTCACCGGATGTGCGGCACAAATCGACCCCGAAAGCTTTGCCGGAATGGGCGAAGTAGACATGGTCATCGGCAACACCGAAAAGATGCAGTCAAAGACGTGGGCTGCGCTGGCTGGCGACTATGAGACAGAGCCGGTTCAGGTCGATGACATCATGTCGGTGACAGAAACCGCCGGGCATTTGATCGACGGGTTCGGGACGCGCAGCCGCGCCTATGTGCAAGTGCAAAACGGCTGCGATCACCGCTGCACCTTTTGCATCATACCCTATGGTCGCGGCAATTCGCGGTCGGTGCCAGCCGGTGTCGTGGTGGATCAGATCAAGCGGCTGGTCGATCGCGGGTACAACGAAGTGGTGCTAACTGGTGTTGATCTCACCTCGTGGGGTGCTGATTTGCCTGGCGCACCACGGCTGGGTGATTTGGTCGCACGGATCCTGCGCCTCGTTCCCGATCTGCCGCGACTGCGGATCAGTTCGATTGACTCCATCGAGGTCGACACTGCGCTCATGCAGGCGATCGCAACAGAAAAGCGTTTGATGCCGCACCTGCATCTGTCGCTCCAGCATGGTGACGATCTGATCCTGAAAAGGATGAAACGGCGGCACCTGCGCGATGACGCCATCGCCTTTGCGACCGAAGCTCGGGCGCTGCGGCCGGATCTTACCTTTGGCGCGGATATCATTGCGGGGTTTCCCACCGAGACGGACGCACAATTTGACAATGTACTGGATTTGGTCACCGCGTGCGATCTGACCTGGCTGCATGTCTTTCCGTACTCTTCCCGCCCCGGAACGCCTGCGGCGCGCATGCCTCAGGTGAATGGCAAGACGATCAAAGCGCGTGCCGCGCAATTGCGGGCGTTGGGCAAGACGCAAGTCGACCGGCATCTCGATGCGCAGGTCGGGAAGATACATCAGGTTTTGATGGAAAATCCGCACATGGGCCGTACAGAGCAATTTGCCGAGGTGCGATTTGATTTGCCACAGGCCGAAGGCGCGATTGTCGAAACCCTTATTCTGGGAACTGAAGCGGGGCTTCTGGTCGGTGCTGCGTCGTCCGAGATGGCAGCCGAGTAACCTTAAATGGCAAATACCCGCATAAAAAAAGCCCCGCGCAACAGCGGGGCTTTTGTTCTCTCAAAGCAGCAATTTACTTCTTTTTGTACCGCGCTTTGACCGGAGCCCAAAGCTGCTTGTTTGTCAGATACAACAGCACCGACAAAACAGTCAGAAACACGACCCCGACAAAACCGGCTTGCTTGCGGGCCATCATCTTGGGTTCAGCCGTCCACATCAGGAAGGCTGCCACATCCTTGGATATGCTTTCGATATCGTTGGCGTGGCCATCGGCATATTCCACGTCCTCGCCGTACAGCGGGGGCGCCATGGAAATCCAACCACCGGGATAGGCTTTGTTCTCGTATAGAATTACGCCTGCTTCTTCTTTCTCTTCGCCGGTGTAACCCTTGAGCAAGGATGCGATGTAGTCAGCGCCGCCCATACCCTTCATGAACTGGTTTATGCCCAGTCCGTACGGGCCATGGAAGCCAGCACGTGCCTTGGCCATCAGGCTGAGGTCGGGCGCGTTTTCCAGGTTTGAACCAGGGAAGTGATCGTTTGGCGTGGCCGCGCGCCAATCATCCAGCTCAGCATCGTAAACTTCATAGAAGTCCGCGTACGCGCGCACTTGATCAGATGGCAGACCGGGGCCACCCTCATCGCTCAACGTGCGGATCGGGACATATTGCAGCCCGTGGCAACCTGAGCAGATCTCCGTGTAGACTTGGAGGCCGCGCTGCAGCTGATTTTGATCATAGCGCCCGAACGGACCATCAAAGGAAAAGTCGATGTCCGTGACTTCTCCGGCGCCACCGGCGGCAAACGCGCCGGTGGTCAGGGCCAGAGCAGTTACAGCGCTCGCGACAAGTGTCTTGAACATGAGTGCCGTCTCCTTATTCGGCAGGCTGTGCGGACGGGGCTGCGCCACTGGCGCTGTCACCGCCACCGTATTTGGCAGCAAAGTCTTCTTCGATCGTCGCCGGCTGTGCATCAGGCTTCTCGATCACGCCCAAAAGTGGCAGAATAACGAGGAAGTATGCAAACCAGTACGTCGATCCGATCAGAGCGATGTAGGGATAGATACCCTCGGCCGGCATGGCGCCAACCCACATCAGAACGAAAAAGTCGACGACCAACAGCCAGAACCACCACTTGAACATCGGGCGATAACGACCCGAACGCACGCTAGACGTGTCCAGCCACGGGGCCAGCGCCATTACGGCAATCGCACCGAACATGGCCAGCACACCAAAAAACTTGGCGTCGATGATACCGCCGGTCAGGAAGCTGGCCGCAATCACGACCCAAACCTCACCATCGAAGGCGCGCAAGATGGCGTAGAACGGCAGGAAGTACCATTCAGGAACGATGTGCGCGGGCGTCGCCAGAGGGTTGGCCTCGATGTAGTTGTCAGGGTGACCAAGGTAGTTCGGCATAAACCCGACCACCGCAAAGAAGACCGCAAGAATGACCCCCAGCGCGAACAGATCTTTGATCACGAAGTAAGGCCAGAAGGGCAGTGTGTCCTTCTCTGCATCTTCCTTGGACGTACGGCGCACTTCGACACCTGTGGGGTTGTTGTTGCCCGTCGTGTGGAAGGCCCAGATGTGCAGGATCACGAGACCGGCAATCACGAAGGGCAGCAAATAGTGCAGCGAGAAAAAGCGCGTCAGCGTCGCATTATCCACTGCCGGTCCGCCCAGCAGCCAGGTCTGCAGCGCGTCACCCACGAACGGGATCGCACCGAACAGACCGGTGATGACCGTCGCACCCCAGAAAGACATTTGGCCCCAAGGCAACACGTAACCCATGAAGGCGGTGCCCATCATAAGCAGGTAGATCAGCATGCCGATGATCCACGTAATCTCGCGCGGCGCCTTGTACGAGCCGTAGTAGAGACCGCGGAAAATGTGCGCGTAAACCGCGACAAAGAACAACGATGCGCCGTTCATGTGGATATAGCGCAGCATTGCGCCGCCGTTCACGTTGCGCATGATGTGTTCGACCGACGCAAAGGCCAAATCGACATGCGGCGTGTAGTGCATTACCAGCACGATGCCGGTGATAATCTGCAGCGCCAGACAGAAAGTCAGAACAATCCCCCAGATCCACATCCAATTCAGGTTCTTGGGTGTCGGAATCATCAGGGTGTCATACATCAGGCCGACGATGGGCAGGCGCTTGGCCAGCCCCTTTTCCCAGTCAGCCTTGGGTTCATAGTGATCGTGTGGAATTCCAGCCATTTTACTCTCCCTTAACCGAGCTTGATCGTGGCTTCGTCCACGAATTCAGCAACAGGTACCGGCAGGTTTGTCGGTGCGGGCCCCTTTCGGATGCGCCCCGACGTGTCATAGTGTGATCCGTGGCAAGGGCAGAACCAGCCGCCAAAGTCCCCTGCGCCATCCCCTAAGGGCACACAACCAAGGTGGGTGCATACACCCATCATCACAAGCCATTCGCCCGACTCGTCCAGTGCGCGATTTTCATCCGCAGCGTCCAATTGTTGGGCCATGTTGTCGTTCCGCGCAACACCGTCGGGCAGGTCAGCCAGATCGACTTCGCGCGCAGAAGTAATTTCGTCTTCGGTGCGACGGCGGATAAACACAGGCTTACCCAGCCATTTCACTGTCAGCTGCGTACCGGGTTCGACGGCGCTGATGTCAACGCGGATCGAGCTAAGCGCCAGCACATCCGCAGAGGGGTTCATTTGGTTGACAAGAGGCCACACGGCCGCGCCGACACCCACTGCGCCAGTCAAACCGGTGGCATAGTAAAGGAAATCGCGCCGAGTGCCTTCGTGATCGTCTTCTACGTGGGACACGGGTTATGCTTCTCCGGTGTTTGAGCCTTTCAACGGGCATGAATATCAAAAGATCCGCAACGCGGATCAGTGTGGTAGGCTATCTAGCGTTGCACCACAGCGGCGTCTAGCGCGGAAACTGTCGCACCTCGTCGCACCGTGGCCCAGGTTTCTTGCCAAACCGATAATTGCATCAAACCGCAGGAATCGTTGACTTCATCGACGGTCTTTCCGCAAAGCTTTCGTACCATTGTGCCAACGCGCCGCGATCTGCGCGCCAGTTTCGTGCATCATGGCGCAAATCAAGGTAACCCAGCGCGCAACCGACGGATATCTGCCCCATATCCAGTGGCCCCTGCAAATTCGCCAACCATCTGTTTTCCAACGCATCAAGGGCGCGCGAGACCTTTTGCCACTGCGCTTCGACCCATTCCTCCGACTGCTTTTGTGGTGGGCGAAGCCGACCCTCATACGTCATCGACACCGCCGATTCCATGATCCCGTCGCCCGTCGCCTCCAGCGTCAGCACGTCCCAACGAGACCCATCCTGAGGATAAAGTGCGCCGCCAAAAAGGTCGTTCAAATACGTTGTAATCACCCGGCTGTCGTAAAGAGTTGGGCCATCGGTCCGCGCCAGTGCCGGCAGCTTGGCCAAGGGATTCGCGGCGATCAGGTCGACATCGGATGCCAGCGCTGTGGTTGCTGTGCTCACCAGTTCGACTGTTTCGATCTGGTCCAATTCGTGCAGCAAAACCACAACCTTGCGCACAAACGGCGACGCGCTCGAAAAATACAGCTTCATCAAAACCTCCTGTTCGACTGAGGATCAGTCACCCTGCCCTGCACCCCGCATCAATGTCGAGAGCAGCACAAGCTCGGTCCCGATACCAAACGCTTCAACATGATTGGCGGCGGCGAGGCGCACGGCGTCCTCCTTGTTCTGGTTCAGCTTCCAGGTGCCATCGACTTCGGCCACCTCGAACCGGCAGGGCACGATCTGGCGCATCATACGGGCCAGCACTTCGGGCGTCATCTTGTCCGTTTTCCAGGGCGGTTTCGGGACCAGTTGATTTTCGAAATGGGCCGATTGCCGATCAAGCATGTCGCGCATTTCCGCGTGCGGGCGCAGGTGCAATGTGCCGGTCAGATGCACCGCGATGTAGTTCCAGGTGGGCACCTGATCCGAGACGCCATACCAATCGGGCGAGATGTAGCCATCAGGACCGCTGACCGCGATCTTGGCGGCGCGTGGGGTTTTCAGCGCGCGCACGATCGGATTTGAGCGGACAAGGTGCAGTTCCGCGATCGCCCCGTCGTCGCTGAGCAAAAACGGCACATGTGCCAAAAGCGGCCCGCCGTCGGTTGCAACGGCCAGCACACCAAAGGCGCGGTCGCGCGCGTAGTCCAGATTGCGCTGCGCGGTTTCGGTGTGAAAGACCGGGTTCGGGTGCATCGGGTGTGCTCTTTGGCTGACTGTATCGCTCTTGCCGTGAACGCCCACGCTTGGCAAGGTGGTGCCGTTCTCAGGGCGGGGCGGAATTCCCCACCGGTGGTATGCGGGATCGCCCCGCAAGCCCACGAGCGCCCCATCCCATGCGGCTGGGGGTCAAGCAGATCAGGTGAGACGCCTGAGCCGACGGTTACAGTCCGGATGAAAGAGAACGCATTGTGCCTGCCCGCCCGTTCGGGGTGCGTGGGTGCGTGCGCAATCGCCTTGGGTGACGTGTCTGAACCTAAAGGAGCAAATAGATATGACACACACCCGTTTCGCATTCATCAAGGCCCGCTGGCATGCAGACATCGTCGACCGCGCGCTGGATGGATTTACCGAGTTGATCCCGCGCGATCAGGTCGACGTGTTTGACGTCCCCGGCGCGTTCGAATTGCCGTTGATGGCGCAGACGCTGGCGCGGTCTGGGCAATACGGCGCGGTCGCCTGTGCGGCTTTGGTCGTCGATGGCGGGATTTACCGCCATGACTTTGTCGCCAGCACTGTGGTCGACGGGCTGATGCGCGTGGGGCTGGATACCGGGGTGCCCGTGCTGTCAGTGTCGCTGACACCGCACCAGTTCCAGGACACGGCGCACCACCACGCAATCTATCGCGATCACTTTGTCATCAAGGGGCGGGAAGCGGCAGAGGCCGCACGTGCCATCATCGGCGCGCGGTCAGACTTGCCCCGGGTCGCCTAGGTAGGCACGCAATCCCGCAGGTGGGTCGGACAGCGTCTGGTCCACCGGCATCGGCGGTTCGACCTGCCCGTTTTCCACATAGATCAGGTCATCCACGTGCTGCGCGACTTCTTGCGGGGCGTGGGTGACCATCATCAGCGTTGCGCCGGTCTGGGCAATCACCTCGGCAGTCAGCGCCAGCATCTCGGCACGCAGGGCCGGGCCCAAGGCGGCAAAGGGTTCGTCAAGCAGCAGGACCGGTGCAGCCTGCAACAGCACCCGCGCCAACGCCGCGCGGCTTTGCTGGCCACCGGACAGAGCGGCGGGTTTGCGCGTGCCAAGGCCGTCAAGGCCGACGCGGGACAGGCTGTCTTTGACCCGCGCGTGTTCATCGGGGCGCAGAGAAAGACTAGGACGCAGGCCAAGACCGACATTCTGCGCCACGGTAAGATGGGGAAACAGGTTGACGTCCTGAAACAGCATGGCGAGCCCGCGCTGGTCAGGCGGGGCATGGCTGACATCTGCGCCGTTCACTGAAATCCGCCCGTCCAGCAACGGCACGTATCCACCGAGGGCAGCCAGCAGGGTCGACTTGCCCGCCCCGGACGGTCCGGTCACCGCAACCTTGCGTCCTTGCGGCACGTCAAAGCTGGCGCGCATCTCAAAGCTGTCGAGCTTAACGCGCAGATCGCTAACGCTCAGCATAGCGCCCCCATTGATCACACAGCCAGAACAGCAGCAGCGCCATGCCCAGCAGCAGGACTGCAGCGCCGGCTGCCGCCTCGGTCTGATACCGGCCCATCATGCGGTACATCTGCAAGGGCAGCGTGGCGAGGTCGGGATCAGCAAACAGCGTGACCACGCCGAGGTCCCCGACGGACAACGCAGCGCCCAAGCCCGCCGCAAACCCCAGTGCGGGCCGCACGCGCGGCAACAAGACGATGCGCCACGCAGCAAAGCCGCGCAGGCCCAGCCCGACGCTCAGCCGCCCATAGTCGGTCAGGCTTTGCCGCAGCGGCGGGACCAGGATGCGCACCGCAAAGGGCAGCGCCATGAGCGCGTTGACCAGCGCAGTGACCGGCAACGCCAGCAGACGCGGATCCATCACCGGGTTGATCAGCAGGAACCAGCCGGTGCCGATCATCAGCGGAGAGGCGACAAGCCCCAAAAGGCTGACCCCCTCCAGTGCGCCGCTGCGTCCCAGCGCCAGCCACCCGGCCAACGGCAGTGCGAGGGCAACAAGCAGCGCCGTGCTCAGGCCAGCGACCCCGAGTGACACCATAGCCGCGCGCCATGTGCTCGCGGGCAATTGCGTCAAGGCGCCGACGCCGGAGAGGAGGACGGAAAGCAATGGCAGCAGCAGGAAAGCCGCGCCAAATGCGATCCAGAACGTGTCGACTGCACGCGTGCCCGCGCGGCGCCCATCCCAGCGCTGTGCCGGGCGGTCCATGCCGCGCTGCACCGCCAGCGGCGGCAAAATCCAGAACGCCAGCAGTGCGGCACTGCCCGCCACCAAGATCTGCAATAGGCTCAGCAAGGCTGCACGCCCAAGGTCGAAATCAAACCGGAATGCCTGGTATATCGCCAATTCGATTGTGGTCGCCCGCGGGCCACCGCCCAGCGTCAGCGCGACCGCAAAGCTGGTCAGGCAAATTACAAAGATCAACGCGAAGGCGCCCGGCACCACCTGCCGCAAGAGCGGCCATTCAAGGCTGCGGAACACCGTCCACGGCCCGAGGCCCAGCTGACCCACGAGCCGAAACTGCTCCGCCGGGATCGCTTGCCAAGCCTGCAGGATCAGACGGGTCGCCAGCGGCATGTTGAAAAACACATGCGCCAGCACAACGCC
>JBCBAV010000041.1:0-25247 GCA_038532285.1 Pseudomonadota bacterium
CGCGTCGTGGCCCAGATGGGTGTGCTTGTCCTCAGTTTCGCTGTGCCTGGCATTGCCGCTCTGGTTGCCCTGCTGGTGTCCATTCTGGCCTTTTGGCTCACACTCAACTTCATTTCTGTCGCACTGCGGATCAATTCGCTGCTCAAAGCGTTCGGAATACTCATGGCGGTGGTGGCAGGGCTTCTGGTGGGGCTGATGTTCTTGATTACGCTGCTTGGATTGGCAGGAGGTGCCTGATGTACGACGTTGATGTAGTCCGCGCTGATTTTCCGATCTTGTCGCGCGAGGTAAATGGCAAGCCACTCGTGTATCTCGACAACGGTGCCTCGGCGCAGAAGCCGCAGGTGGTGATCGACGCGATCAGCAATGCCTATGCGCATGAATATGCGAATGTGCACCGCGGATTGCATTACCTCAGCAATTTGGCGACCGAGAATTACGAGGCCGTGCGGGGCAAGATCGCCGCGTTCCTGAATGCGGACGAGGACGAGATCATCTTTAACTCCGGCACCACTGAGGGGATCAACATGGTCGCCTACGGCTGGGCGATGCCGCGAATGGAGGCTGGAGACGAGATCGTCCTGAGCGTGATGGAGCATCATGCCAATATCGTGCCGTGGCATTTTCTGTGCGAACGTCAGGGTGTGAAGCTGACGTGGGTCGATGTGGATGCCACCGGCGCGCTGGATCCGCAAAAGGTCATCGATGCGATCACCCCGCGCACGAAACTGGTCGCGATCACACACATGTCCAATGTGCTGGGGACCAAGGTCGACGTGAAAACGATCTGTGCCGGGGCACATGCCTTGGGCGTGCCTGTTCTTGTCGACGGCAGCCAGGCTGCCGTGCACATGCCCGTCGACGTCAAAGATCTGGGTGCCGACTTTTACGCCATCACCGGACACAAGCTGTATGGTCCCTCGGGGTCTGGCGCGATTTATGTGCGTCGCGACCGCATGGCTGAAATGCAGCCTTTCATCGGCGGCGGCGACATGATCAAGGAAGTGCACCGCGATCACGTGACCTATCAAGATGGTCCGATGCGGTTCGAGGCGGGTACGCCCGGCATCGTGCAAATGATCGGATTAGGCGTGGCGCTTGACTACATGATGGGGCACGGCATGTCAGAGATTGCCGCGCACGAGGACACGTTGCGCGATTATGCTGTGGAACGGCTTGGCGGTTTGAACTGGCTGCAGGTGCAAGGCACCACGGCGGACAAGGGCGCGATCTTTTCATTTACCCTTGATGGGGCGGCGCATGCGCACGACATTTCAACCATACTGGACAAAAAGGGCGTCGCCGTGCGCGCGGGCCAGCACTGCACCGGTCCATTGATGGATCACATGGGACTTACCGCGACCTGCCGCGCCAGCTTTGGGATGTACAACACCAAAGCAGAGGTGGATACGTTGATCGGTGCGTTGGAACTGGCGCATGATCTCTTCGCCTGATGCGCGGCGGCGTTTTGCAATTGCAGCGCGCCGACCTGCCCGCTATAGCGGCGGTGTGGACCGTTAGCTCAGCTGGATAGAGCGCTGCCCTCCGAAGGCAGAGGCCAGAGGTTCGAATCCTCTACGGTCCGCCATAGCCCAATCAGATGTTCATGTCCGTGAAAAGAGAAAGTGCTTTGGGTTGGTGCTGTCTTTCGGCTGCGTTCTTTGAACGGTCAGATCCGAAAATCAACGTCCCCAGGTTCGAACCTGGCCGCAGTCCATGTGCACAAAGTTTGACCGCGAATATTTGCCGACACCACCACCGCGGCAGGCCTGCGCGGCGCGTGCCACCTGTGCCACCGAGCGCGAGGACAGGCGCAGGTCGGCGGCTTTGCCCTCCATGTGCAGCGACCGCTTGGCCACGCCGCGACCGCGCGCGCGCAACATGGCATTGGTCTGCGGGCTGCGGTATCCCGACAACAACATATAAGGTTCGTTCACGTCGAGCAGATTGTGCGCGGCAGCCATGATATCGATGGTGCGCAGATCGATCGATTTGACCTGACCAGTCCGCCAATCGCGCATGAAGTGATTGATCTCCTTGACGGAGTCTTTGATGTATTTCCCCTCGAGCCAGTAGATCATATCGATCCGCTCACCGGTGCGCCCGGAATACAATTGGACCCTGCGAATGTCGCCGGAACCGCGAAGAAATCCAGCTGCTTTTGAATAGGTTGGTGCCGCTGCAACGGTCGTTGCTGCAAATGCGCCAAGCAGTGCCCGGCGGGTCCAGCCCGAAGAGATTTTATCCGTCATTACGCTGCGCCGTCCCGTACGCCTGTTTACCCGTGATGTTACACGGGAGTCTTAACCTCATCCCCAGATGCAACATGCTTATGGCATAACGCGAATCATTTACCAAGCGCTGAATCCGGATTTTTAGGCTCGCAACCATGTTTGGCGAAACTTTGCTCGTATCGTGCAAAACGAGAACTTTTTGTTTGGAGCCGATGCATAAGTGCACCAGGCGCCCGGCCAGTAACCTTATCAGCGGTTTGTGAATGGACACTGTTTGTGCACAAAGCGGATAGTTCCGCGTGATTGAACTTATCCATTTCACGAGGACCCACATGACCGCCATCACACGCCGCAACCCGTTATTGCTGCTGGTGCTTGCCATCGGATTGTTTTGTGCAGCGCCGGTTTTCGCGCAGGTTACTGCGTTCAAGCAGGCAGTGGCCGAGGCAGCGGCGCGCGACGGCGATGTAGCGGCATTCTACAGGGCCAATGGCTACGACAGCATTTGGACTGGCAAGTCGAACAAAGAGCGCCAACGTCGTGTCGCCCTGTTCAAGGCGATAGAGACAGCTGGGCATCACGGTCTGCCGGCGGCGCGTTATGATGCGGCGGGTCTGAAGGCCCAAATGCAATCTGCCAAGGACCCTCGGGCTCGCGGGCAGGTCGAGGTCGCTCTGAGCAAAACGTTTTTGAAATATGCGCGCGATCTGCAAACCGGTGTTCTCATTCCGTCGCGGGTCGACAGCGCCATCGTTCGGCAGGTGCCATACCGCGACCGTACGTCGTATCTGGTGAACTTCGTCAAATCTTCGCCCAATGGGTTTTTCAAGGCGCTCGCGCCAAAGACCACTGAGTACAAGGCGTTGATGAAAGAGAAGCTGCGCCTCGAACGCCTCTTGGCCAAGGGCGGCTGGGGACCGACGGTGCCGGGCAAGGCCCTGGAACCCGGTGCGTCGGATGCATCTGTTGTGGCTCTGCGTAATCGTCTGGCGGCGATGGGCTTTCTCAAGCGAAGCAATACGCAGACCTATGACGCAAACGTACAAGCAGCTGTGCAGCGTTTTCAGGTGGCGCACGGTTTGGCGCCGGACGGTGTCGCAGGTGCTGGAACCTTGGCCGAGATCAACAAGGACGTCAGCGCGCGCCTGCAGTCCATTATCGTCGCGATGGAGCGCGAGCGTTGGATGAACAAGGCACGCGGCAAGCGTCACATTCTGGTCAATATCCCTGACTTTACGGCCAAGGTCATGGATAACGGAAAGCTGACCTTCGAGACCCGGTCCGTTGTAGGTGCCAAGAGCGATGATCGCCCGACGCCTGAATTCTCGGACGTCATGGAGTTCATGGTGATCAACCCCAGCTGGTACGTTCCACGCTCGATCATCGCCAAGGAATACCTGCCTGCGCTCAAGCGCAACGCCAATGCCGTTCGGCATCTTGAAATCACTGATAGCCGGGGGCGCAAGGTCAGTCGGGGGAACATCAATTTTGCAGCATATACCGGCAAAAACTTTCCCTTTGCCATGCGCCAGCCGCCGTCCAAGGGCAACGCACTGGGGCTGGTGAAGTTCATGTTCCCCAACAAGTACAACATCTACCTGCACGACACGCCGGCCAAAAACCTGTTTGGTCGCGAAGTGCGCGCCTACAGCCACGGGTGTGTGCGCTTGGCGGATCCGTTCGACTTTGCCTACACGCTTCTGGCCAAACAGGAGAGAAATCCGGAAGCCTACTTCCAAAGTGTTCTGCGCACCGGTCGCGAGTCGCGGGTGAACCTGAAAAACCCGGTGCCGGTGCACATCATCTATCGCACCGCCTTCACCACCCCAAAGGGACACACCCAGTACCGCCGCGATATCTATGGCCGTGACGCCAAAGTATGGCGCGCGCTGTCAAATGCCGGGGTGGCCCTGCGCGCCGTTCAGGGGTAAATCCTGCTCCGACGGTAAGGAGCAGCAGATGCGCTACAGCTTGGGTGAAATCGCCGCCGCCATCGGCGCGACGGTGGTTGGTGATGAAAGCGTCGTGATCACGGGGCTTGAAGAGCCCGCGCGCGCCACTGCCACCGACCTGGCGCTGGCCAGCACGCCCAAATACGCAGACAGCCTCGCGCAGGGGTCCGCCAAGGCCGCGCTTTTGTGGGACGGCGCGGATTGGCAGTCGATGGGCCTGTCCGGCGCCATCCTGCCCGCGCGGCCCCGCTTTGCGATGTCGGGACTGACGCAAATGATGGATCCCGGCCACAATTTCGGGACCGGCATTCACCCCAGCGCCGTGGTTGATCCGACGGCCACGCTCGGTGACAGTGTCACGGTCGGGGCCAATGCCGTGATCGGCCCCGAGGCTATGATCGGTGACAACTCTGTCATCGGCGCGCAGTCCTTTATCGGCTGGCGGGCTGAGATTGGGCGAGACTCCTTTCTGCGCGAGCAGGTCAGCATCGGCGCCCGCGTCCGCATCGGCGCACGGTTTATCGCGCAGCCGGGCGTGCGCATCGGCGGGGATGGTTTTTCCTATGTCACCCCGGAAAAAAGCGGTGTCGAAGAGGTGCGCGAAACACTTGGCGATCAAAGCGACACGCAGGCGCAGGCCTGGGCCCGCATCGCCTCGCTCGGCGCTGTAGTGATCGGCGATGATGTCGAGATCGGGATCAACACGGGTATCGACAGCGGCACCATACGGCCCACGCAAATTGGCCACCGCACCAAGATCGACAACCTGTGCCACATCGCCCACAACGTCATTATCGGCGAGGATAACCTGATCTGCGGACAGGTCGGCATCGCGGGCAGCGCGGTGATCGGGAATTTCTGCGTCTTTGCTGGCCAATGCGGAATCTCGGACAACCTGACCATCGCGGATCGCGTGGTCCTGGGTGCTGCGTCCAAGGTGATGTCGTCGGTGCGCGAAGCCAAGGTTATGCTGGGCTATCCTGCCACGGAAATGAAATCGAACCTCAGTTCCTACAAGAACATCCGCCGCTTGCCGCGCCTGCTTGACGACGTGTCAGCCTTGAAAAAATCGGTTTTCAAGAGCGGCTCCAGCGACTAAGCCGGGGCCGAATGGCGAGAAGGGGTCTGGGCATGAGCATCAAGGATAAGGTGATCGAAATCATCGCCGAACAGGCGGTGCTGGAGCCATCGGATGTGACCCCGGACAGCACGTTGGAAAGCCTCGGCATCGACAGTCTCGGCCTTGTCGAAAGCATCTTTGCCATCGAAGAAGAATTCGACATTCAGATCCCCTTTAACGCCAATGAGCCGACGGCGAGCGATTTCGACATCTCAAGCGTCGAAACCATCACCCGCGGCATCGAAACCCTCATCGCAGAGCAAAAGGGCTGATGCATCGCGTCGTTATCACTGGCGCGGGAACGGTCAACGCGCTTGGTCACGACGTGCCTGCCACGCTCGAGGCAATGCGCGAAGGCCGCTGTGGTATCGGTGATCTTGAGTTTCAGGACGTTGACCGCCTGTCGATCAAGATCGGCGGCCAGGTGCGCGGGTTCGAAGCGGAAGGGCGCTACAACCGCCAGCAGATGAGCCTGTATGACCGGTTCACCCAGTACACGCTGGCCGCAGCCAAGGAGGCAATCAGCCAGTCCGGGCTGGTGTTTGAGGGGTCAACTTCTGCAAAGTCGGGCGTGATCCTCGGCACCGCAGGGGGCGGGGTCAGCACGTGGGACGCCAACTACCGTTCGGTCTACGAAGAGGGCAAGAACCGGGTGCACCCGTTTGTGGTGCCCAAGTTGATGAACAACGCGGCCGCCAGCCATGTCAGCATGGAGCATAACCTCAAAGGCCCGTCATTTACCGTCTCCACCGCCTGTGCGTCGTCCAACCACGCCATGGCGCAAGCCTTTTCCATGGTTCGGTCGGGTATGGCGCCTGCGATGATTACCGGCGGGTCGGAATCGATGTTGTGTTTTGGTGGGGTCAAGGCGTGGGAAGGGCTGCGCGTGATGTCCAAGGACGCCTGCCGCCCGTTTTCGGCCAACCGCAACGGCATGGTGCAGGGCGAAGGGGCGGGCATCTTTGTGTTCGAGGACTACGAACACGCCCGCGCTCGCAGGGCAGACATCCTGTGCGAAGTGATCGGCTACGCGATGTCATCCGACGCGGCGGACATTGTTATGCCATCCAAGAATGGCGCGTCGCGTGCGATGCGCGGCGCACTTGAGGATGCGGGTATAAACGCCTCGGATGTCAGCTATATCAATGCGCACGGCACCGGCACCGCGGCCAATGACAAGACCGAATGCGCCGCCGTCGCAGACGTGTTCGGCCCGCACGCTGACCGTCTGATGATTTCATCCACCAAATCCATGCATGGCCACCTGATCGGCGGAACTGGCGCGGTCGAATTGCTGGCGTGTATCATGGCCGTGCGCGACGGCATCATCGCGCCCACCATCGGCTACGAGGAACCGGACCCCGAATGCGCCCTCGACGTGGTTCCGAACGAGGCGCGCGAAGCAGACGTCAACGTGGCGATCAGCAACGCTTTTGCCTTTGGCGGCATGAACGCGGTGCTGGCCCTGCGGGCGATCTAGCTGGCCGGTCATTGACATCGGACCGCGGGTAACGGCCAAGTCCGCGTCATGGAACGCAAATCCGGGATCGACCTATTTGGCGCTGTCGCGCTAAGCCTGTTTTCGCTGAACCTCGCGTTCAATCAGGTGGTGATCAAGGTCACCAATGACGGGCTTGACCCGGTATTTCAGGCGGGGCTGCGTTCTGCAGGAGCGGTGGTGCTGCTCTGGGTATGGATGTTTGCGCGTCAAATACCCGTTGGATTGCCACCTGCGGCACGGTTCGGGGGCGCTTTGGCGGGCGTGCTCTTTGCAATTGAGTTCATGTGCTTGTTCACTGCGCTCGATCTGACAACAGTGGCGCGCACCTCTATCGTGTTTTACTCGATGCCGGTTTGGCTGGCTCTTGCCGCTCATGTCTTGCTTCCCGGAGAAAGGCTGACGCCGATCCGCATTGCAGGATTGTTTTTGGCCATGGGCGGTGTGGTGCTGGCATTGGCTGACGGTACCGCCTCCGAAGGGCAACTCTTGGGCGATATTTTTGCTCTTTGCGCCGCTTTCTGCTGGGCGGGCATCGCATTGTGCGTGCGCATCACTGCGCTGAGCGAAGCGCGCGCCGAACAACAGCTGATCTGGCAGTTGATCATCTCGGCGCCCATTCTGCTCGCCTTCGCGCCATTGTTTGGTCCGATGGTGCGCGAACTCGCGGCGGTCCACCTGATCGGCCTTGGCTACCAGATGGTTTTCATCGCCAGTTTCGGCTTTTTGTTCTGGTTCTGGCTGATGAAGATCTATCCCGCCTCGGGCGTGGCGTCCTTCAGCTTTCTTTCTCCGGTACTCGCGGTGGTTCTGGCGTGGATACTGCTGGGCGAAGAGATCGGGTTCCGTGTCTGGCTGGCACTGGCGCTGGTTGCAGTTGGACTGGTGCTGATCAACCGTCGCTAGGTACCACAGAAAGTCGCGGGCACGATTTCATCTTGGGTTGGCGGGCGCCGCAGGTCATCAAACTCCGATGCAGGATCATAGGGATGCGTCAGCGCTGTCATCATGCGTTCAAACGGCTGCATGTCGCCCCCGACGGCCGCTGCGATCATTTCTTCAATGCGATGATTGCGCGGAATGATCTGAGGATTGGAGTGCGCCATGATGTCGTGAGCGTCCGGGCCGACGCGCTCGGACCAACGGGCGTGCCACGTGTCAAAAGCATTGCGGTCGGTGAACTGATCACGCGCCGTGGCGCTGCCAAGTGCGGCGAATGTGGTGGTAAAATCCGCCCCCTGCGCCTGCATCAATGCAAGCAGGTCCTCGATCAAAGGCAGGTCGTCCGGCGTTGGATCTGGCAGCCCGATCTTGGCCCCGAAGCGCCGCAGCCAAGCTGCCTGCAATTGTCCCGGCATGGCATGTACGATGGCAGTCGCCTCTTCGACGGCAGCCTCGGGATCGGCAGACAGCTGGATCAGTGATGTGGCCAGTTGCGCCATGTTCCACACAGCGATACCGGGCTGATTGCCATAGGCGTAGCGCCCACCGCGGTCTATCGAAGAAAACACCCGTGCCTCGTGGTAGGCGTCCATGAAGGCGCATGGGCCGTAATCGATCGTCTCACCCGAAATCGTGCAATTGTCGGTGTTCATCACGCCATGAATGAACCCGACGCTCATCCATGCGGCGATCAATTCGGCCTGCGCGGCGCAAACATCAGCAAGCAGACCGAGCGGTCCGTCGGCGTCCGGGTAATGCCGCGCAATCGCATAGTCGGTGAGCGTGCGCAATTCATCGATTTGGCCACGGTGGGCAAAAACCTGAAAGGTACCGACGCGAAGATGGCTTTGCGCCACGCGGGTGATGATCGCGCCGGGCAGGGGGCCGGTCTCGCGCAAGACCGCCTCGCCGGTGGCGACCGCAGCCAGCGCGCGTGTCGTGGGAATGCCAAGGGCATGCATTGCTTCGCTGATCACATATTCGCGCAGAACCGGGCCCAGCCACGCACGCCCGTCGCCCATGCGCGAATAGGGGGTCGGGCCCGACCCCTTGAGTTGGATGTCGCGACGCATACCGTTGCGGTCGATCACCTCACCCAGCAGAATTGCCCGCCCGTCGCCCAGCTGTGGGTTATAGCTGCCGAACTGGTGTCCGGCGTAAAGCTGGGCCAGCGGTGCTGCGCCTTCGGGGACGGAGTTGCCCGCGAAAACCGAGCTGTCTGTGCCCTTTATCCCCAGTTCTGACGCCAGGTCGTGATTCCACGCCAGCATGTCCGCAGCCCGGACCGGCGTCGGGTCGAGACGCGTATAGAACCCTTCGGGCAAGGTCGCATAGCTGTTGTCGAAGGGGATGTGCAGGCTCATGTGCCTGACATAGGTGCTGACAGCCTGCGTGTCATCAACTGGTACGGCGCGCGGCTCACGAAGCCCGCCCGTTCATAGAGGCTTTTTGCGGTGCTGTTGTCGTGGCCGACTTCGAGATGCAGCGCGGTAACACCCGCAGAGGCCAACGCCGCGGGCAATGCCTGCAAAACTTCGCTGGCCAGCCCCCGGCCACGGACCGGCGGGCGAATGTAGAGCTCGTCAAGGAAGCCGTCGATGCCGCCAAACTCGATCGACCAGCCAAAGCCCAAGGCAACATAACCGACTGGCGCGCGCAGCGGACCGATCAGGTACAGCGCCCCGTGCGGCGTCCCTTCGAGCAAGGGGAGAACTGCGGCCTCCCGCGCCTCATCGGACTTGCTCAGGCCCTCTTCGGCATGAAAAGCGGCCACAAGTGGCAGAACTTTTTCCGAATGTTCCAGCGTCGCAAGGGTCAGCGTCGCGCTCACAGTTGTGCCAGCCGTTCGGTCAACAGATCAAAGAACCCGTCGGCATCAATGTCACTGATGAACAATGCATTGGGCGCGCGGTCGGTGACACGCCACCAATCCGCCACGGTCATGCCCATCGTAAGCTCCGAAGTCGTTTCGATCTCGACATTGATGTGCCGCCCCGAAAACAGACCTGGTTGCAACAGAAAGGCCGTCACGCAAGGATCATGCAGGGGGGCGCCGACAGAGCCGTATTTCTCCTTGTCGAAGCGTTCGAAGAAATCGGTCATCTCTGCCACGGCAATGCCAACACGGGTCCCAAGATCACGGAACGCATCGTTGCGCTGTTTTGTGACGAGCGCTTTGTGCGTGACATCCAGTGGTATCACCACGATGTCAATTCCGGATTTGAATACGATATCAGATGCTTGGGGGTCGACGTAAATGTTGAACTCGGCTGTTGGTGTGATGTTGCCCACCTCGAAATAGGCGCCACCCATCAACACGATCTGTGCGATGCGATCGGCGATATCGGGGGCTTGCTCAAGAGCCGAAGCAATATTTGTCAGCGGGCCAAGCGGGCACAGGGTGACGGTGCCCGGGGTTTCGTTGCGCAGGGTTTCTATGATGAAGTCAACAGCGTGCCCCTTGGCCAGAGGCATGGAAGGATCCGGCAGTTTGGGGCCATCAAGACCGGTCTTGCCGTGGACATGTTCCGCAGTCACCAGATCGCGACCCAGCGGACGGTCGCATCCTGCATAAATCGGAATGTCAGTGCGCCCGGCCAGTTCGCAGACAATCCGTGCGTTGCGTGCGGTGAGTTCGAGCGGCACATTGCCAGCAACCGCCGTGATCCCCAGCACGTCCAGTTCATCCGGGCTTGCCAATGCAAGCAGAATTGCAACCGCGTCATCCTGGCCGGGATCGGTATCAATGATAATCTTGCGCGGTGCCATGTGTTTCGCCTGCCGGTTTGTCCCCGCGCACCGATGTGCGCGAGGACCAAGGTTACTGCTGCACCACTGCCGTTTTATCAAAGGACGCGGTGAAACCTGACAGCGACATGGTCAGCGCGACGGTTTGGTCCGGGGCCAACGCGGGCACAAGTGTCAGCGACGCTGAATTCCCACGCTTGAACGCATCGATTTCCGGTGCTGTCAAACCAACGCGCGCATAGCAGCCGATCTGGTTGCAGAACGCGTACGGGTAGCGACGCGCCTGCCCACCATCCACTGACATGGTCAGTTGTTGCGGCAGCGATGTTTCAAGTGGGACAATAATTGTCGCACCTGCCACAGCACGGCCCCCCTCGGGCAGACGGAAAATCGAAATTTCGGCGACTGGCGTGCCTTCTGCGTCGGACATCAACTGGTACATCTGGCACGGGTCGGTTTCCTGTTCGGTGCGAATACACCGCATATCCCAATCACCGATCGTCTCGCCGACATAGCTTTGGCCAATCTGGGGCTCGGCATTGGCTGGCTCACCCAACGACAATTGATCCTCGACGGAAGCGGAGGGCGTGGTGTCTTCTGCGGTGGTTTCGGTTTCCGTGGACTGGGTCCAGCCAACAGCAGGCAGACCAATCGCGAGCATGATCGCAAACAGTGACGTACGCATGGATTTTCCTGTATGTGTTTTGCTTTGCGCTTCGCTACCACGCTGCAACGGGATTGTCAGCGCGAAAGACGAGCATTTTGGAACGCGTTTTTGCAACACAGCCATGTGACATGAAAAAAGGGGACATAAAGTCCCCTTTTTCCACATTTTCTCTCTCCCCGTCGGACTGGCCGACAATTTGTGACGAAACGTTACGAAAGCGTGAGTCGCTGGTCAACAGCAAATGCCAGTTTGCGGTAAATATCTGAAATTCAACCTCAAGACGTAGGCCGGCCAGCAAAAAAAAGGCCGCGCACGATGGCGCGGCCCAGTCTGACAGGGAGGAAGTGTTCCACGCCAGGAGGACATTTAGGCGGGAACAAAAACAGTATGGTGCCAAAAGGTTAACTTTGTATGGTCATGGACGAACGAAGCGGCGCGAAAGAATAAAACCTGATGGACAACACGATATTTATTGGTGGCGGCGGTGTAGACTATGCGGAAAAACAGGGCCTGACCTTAAAGTATGCCAATCGGCATGGGTTGATTGCGGGGGCTACTGGCACGGGAAAAACGGTCACGCTGCAAATCCTGGCCGAAGGGTTTTCCAACGCTGGGGTCCCGGTTTTTCTGTCGGATGTGAAAGGTGATCTGTCTGGTTTGGCGAAATCGGGAACGCCTGATCACAAACTGCATCAGCCTTTCATGGATCGCGCCGGGACAATCGGCTTTGACGATTACACCTATCACGCCTGTCCGGTGACCTTTTGGGATCTGTTTGGGGATCAAGGCCATCCGGTGCGCACCACGGTGTCCGAGATGGGGCCGCTGCTGCTTGCGCGCCTCCTCGAGCTTACCGAGGCCCAGGAGGGTATTCTGAACATCGCGTTCCGCCTTGCCGATGAAGAAGGCCTGCCGCTGCTTGATCTCAAGGACCTGCAAAGCCTGCTGGTCTGGATCGGCGAAAACGCCAAATCCCTCTCGTTGCGCTACGGCAACGTGTCGGCGCAAAGCATCGGCGCGATCCAGAGGCGCCTGCTGGTGCTGGAAAATCAGGGCGGCGCACGGCTGTTTGGTGAACCGGCTCTGGAACTGTCTGACCTGATGCGTTGCGATGCAGGTGGCAAGGGGCAAATCAACATCCTCGCCGCGGACAAACTGATGGGTGCGCCGGGGCTGTATGCGACGTTCCTGCTGTGGTTGCTCAGCGAACTTTTTGAGGAACTGCCCGAGGTCGGCGATCCCGACAAACCGAAACTGGTTTTCTTTTTTGACGAGGCGCACCTGCTGTTCGAAGACGCGCCCAAGGCGCTGGTCGACAAAGTTGAACAGGTCGCACGCCTGATCCGGTCCAAAGGGGTCGGCGTTTATTTCATCACGCAAAACCCGGCAGACGTGCCCGAGGATATCCTGGGCCAGCTTGGCAATCGGATACAGCACGCCCTGCGCGCCTTTACTGCCAAAGATCGCAAGGAACTTCGGATGGCAGCGGAGACGTACCGCGAAAACCCCCGGTTCGAGACCGAAGAGGCAATCCGCGAGGTCGGCGTAGGCGAGGCTGTGACCTCGATGCTGATGAAGAAGGGCGTGCCGGGCATTGTCGAGCGCACCCTGATCCGCCCGCCGTCGTCTCAGTTGGGCCCGATCACCAAGGCCGAGCGCACAGCGTTTCTCGCTGCCTCCGACATGGCAGGCAAATACGACGCTACCCTTGATCGCAAATCTGCGTTCGAAATCCTCAAGGCCCGCGCAGACAAAGCGGCCGAAGACGCTGCAAAAGCCGAAGAAGAAGCCGAGGAGATGACCCCCGCCATGCGCGAGTTCAACGCCGCCCGCCGGTTTTCCGGTGCCCGTGTGTCGCGTTCTTCGGCGCGGTCGCGCCGCGCGGCCCCCAGCTTTGGCGACGCGATGACCAAGATGGTGGTCAAGGAACTGACGGGCACCACCGGGCGGCGGATTGTGCGCGGGCTATTGGGCGGGCTTTTCAAGGGGCGCTGATCGCGTGGGTCTGCCCCGTCGCAGGTGCCATTCAACGAGTCCCAGATAGGGCAGATAGAACGCAAATATCGTGATCTGATCAAAGAGCCCGCGAAAATCGGGCTGCACGCCTGCGCCACACAGGTCGGGCCCGATGCTGCACGTGCCCGCGAACCACAGTCCATAGTGCACCCGGTAGAGCCAAGACCCAAGGCACAGCACAATCAGGCGCAGCCCCCACGCGCGGTGCCTGGTGAGATCGCGCGCAATTGCAAAACGCCTGGTCTGCAATGCAGCTATGACCATTAGTCCACCATAAAGGCCAAATCCCACGTCCATGAGCGCCCCGCCAATGGTGCCTTCCACCATGATGTAGACCAGCCCGCCTGTCGCCGTGATCAAAGCCAGCGGTGCCAACAGTCGCCCGCTTGCCCGGTGCAAGCGCGGTGCATGCCTGCGCAGCGGTCCGGCCCATTGAACGACAGCAAGGCAGGTAATGATCGCCCCAGCCATCATGTGAAGGTAGATGCCGAATTCAGCGGCAAGCCCGCCCGTCAATCGACCACGCGCCACAGTATCGCCGAGAAAGGCTGCGACCCCGCGCTGCGCCGATGGCACAGCAAAACCCATTACCGCCAGCATCAGGACCCCGAGGCTTAGCCAGATCGTCACAGGATGCCGCAAAACGCGGCGCATCTAGCGCTCCGGGATCAGTCCGCGCGGACTGAACCGCAGCACCAGAAGCAACACCAAGCCCATGGTCAAAAGCCGCATATGTGCCGCTGAATCCAGCAGATGTTCGCGCAGCCAGTAGCCTTCGGACATGCCTGCCGTAACAAATTCCATCAGGCCATAACCAATGGGCTCGACCATCACCCAAAGCCACCAGATCAGGAAACCACCCAGAACAGCGCCAAGGTTGCTGCCGGAGCCTCCGACAACCACCATCACCCAGATTAGGAACGTCCAGCGCAACGGCTGGTAAGATGCGGGTGCCAGCAGGCCGTCCAGCGTCGTTGCCATCGCTCCGGCCATTCCGCAAATCGCTGAACCCAGTACAAACACCTGCAAGTGCCGCGCCGTTACGTCCTTGCCCATGGCTTCGGCCGCAACCTCGTTGTCGCGAATGGCGCGCATCATCCGGCCCCAAGGCGATTTCAGCGCCTGTTGCGCCATGATCAGCAGCACGATCAACACCACCGAAAAGAGGCCTGCATAAATCAGCTTGTTCCACAGGGTGGAGGCCTGGACCGGATCAATGCCCAGACCTGCCGCCCGTTCGACGAATATCGCGTTTTCCTGCAGCGTGACCGGATCGGGCGAAGGCGAAGGGATGCCATAGACCAGCTTGACCCCGCGGGCCAGCCAGTCTTCGTTCTTCAGAACCGCCACGACGATCTCGGCAATTCCAAGCGTGGCAATCGCGAGGTAGTCCGACCGCAGGCCCAGCGCCGTCTTGCCAATCACCCATGCGGCCCCTGCCGCCAACAGGCCCCCGAAGGGCCACGCCAAAATCACCGGCAGACCAAGGCCGCCCAGATACCCCTCAAGCGCCGGGTTGACCGCCTCGACCCGGCCGACAGCGGGGTCAAAAACACCGCGATAAATGAAAAAACCCGCGATCAGGATCACGGTCATCGCAACGCCGCGCACCCACCCCTTGGGCAGCCGCTGGTAGATGAACACCGCCGCGACAATCGTCGCCGCACCCAGCAGCAGTGCAATGACTACGCCCGGTCCACCAGCGCGCCACGCCTCGGGCACCGGTGGCATCGACACCAGCACGGTCGCCAGACCGCCCAGCGCCACGAAGCCCATGATGCCCACGTTAAACAGCCCCGCGAGGCCCCATTGCAGGTTCACCCCCAGTGCCATCACCGCCGAGATCAGGCCAAAGTTCAGCACGAACATCGCGCTGTCCCAGCTTTGGATCACGCCAGTTCCGATGATCAGCGCCGCAATCCCGAGGAAATACAGCGCATTGCGCATGCGGTCATAGCTGGCCGCTGCCGTTAATTGTCCGGTGCCGGTCATATCGCTCATACCGATTTCCCCGCAAAAAGGCCCGTGGGCTTGAACAGAAGCACGATCAGCAGGATCACAAAGCTGACCGCGAATTTGTAGTCGGTGGACAAAAGCTGCGCGAGCCCGTCAGGCGCCAGCGCGTCGGGCAGCGCATAGGTCGCGACCTTTTTCCACGCATAGGTAATCATCACCTCGGAAAACGCGATGGTGAACCCGCCTGCGATGGCACCCAGCGGGCTGCCCAGTCCACCCACGATGGCCGACGCAAAAATGGGCAAAAGCAGCTGGAAATACGTGAATGGCTTGAACGTCTTGTCGAGGCCATAAAGCGTGCCCGCGACAGTCGCCAGGGCCGCTACGATGATCCACGTCACCATCACCACCCTCTCTGGGTTAATGCCCGACAGCAGCGCCAGATCCTCGTTATCCGAATAGGCGCGCATCGATTTGCCCGTGCGCGTGCGGTTAAGGAAATAGAACAAAGCGACTACGACGATCACTGCTGTCACAACCGTCAAACCTTGGGTCGTGCGGATCGCCAACCCTTCGCTGAGCCCGGTCATCGCCTTGAAGTCCCGTACCGATATGATGAACCGCTCGCCATCGGCAAACCGCTGATCATTCGGCCCGATGATGAAACGGACAAGCCCGTTCATGATGAACATCACGCCGAGGCTGACCATGACAAAGATGATCGGTTTGGCCTTTTGCCCGCGATAGAAGCGATAGACCGACCGGTCCGTAAACAGCAGCAACCCTGCACAGATCAGAATGCCAAAGGGCAGGGCGAGCAGCGCCGTAGGCAACGGCCCCGCGCTGATGCCCATCGCCTGAAACGCCCAGGTGATCAGGATCACGGCCATTGTCCCGAAGGCCATCGTGTCCCCATGCGCAAAGTTCGAAAACCGCAGGATGCCGTAGATAAGGGTCACGCCAAGGGCGCCAAGGGCCAGCTGCGCGCCATAGGAAATCGCCGGGATCAGAACGAAATTCGTCAGCACGATGAATGCGTTGAGAAGGTCCATGACTTAGCCCCCCAGGAAACTCTTGCGCACCTCGGGGTCTGCGAGCAATTCCTTGCCCGTCCCCGTATACGCGTTGCGGCCCTGCACCAGGACATAGCCTTTGTCGGCAATCTCCAGCGCTTGCCGCGCGTTCTGTTCGACCATCAGGATCGGAATGCCGGTGCGCGCCACCTCGATGATGCGGTCAAACAGCTCGTCCATCACGATGGGCGACACGCCCGCCGTTGGCTCGTCCAGCATCAGAACTTTGGGCTGGGTCATCAGCGCGCGGCCCACGGCCACCTGCTGGCGCTGCCCACCTGAAAGCTCACCCGCAGGCTGACGACGCTTTTCCTTGAGGATCGGAAACAGGTCATAAACCTGCGCCATCGTACCGGAAAAGTCGTCTTCGCGGATAAATGCCCCCATTTCGAGGTTTTCCTCGACCGTCATCGACGTAAAGATGTTCGAGGTCTGCGGCACAAACCCCATGCCGCGCGCGACGCGGTCCTGCGGTGACTGGTCGGTAATATCCTCACCATCGAGCCGCACAGACCCGCGCCGCACATCCAGCATGCCGAACACCGCCTTCATCGCCGTGGACTTGCCCGCACCGTTGGGGCCCACGATCACGGCAATCTCGCCCGGGTTCACTGCCACGGTACAGTCGTGCAGGATGTCCGGGCCACTGCCATAGCCGCCGGTCATGGTGTCACCGATCAGGAACGCCTCGGCCGTGTTCATCGCCGCCTTGGTGCCGGGGGACGCGGTCAACGTTCCACCGCCGGTGTTGGTGACAGACCGGTCCTTGTTGCCGCGATCGTCTTGGTAGGGATTATCGCTCATGCCCGCCCGCTCTGTTTCTTCTGGCCCAAAATACCTCGGGGAGCGCGAGGGGCAGCGCCCCGCATTGGTCGGATTGGCGCAGCCAATTCGAAACAGGATCATGCGCCCACCTTGTCTTTGTTTTTGAGCCCGGTGCCAAGATACGCCTCAATCACCTGCTCGTTGGCCTTGATCTCGTCCAACGTACCTTCGGCCAGCACCTTGCCCTCTGCCATGCAGATGACGGGGCCGCAGATCTTGCCGATGAAATCCATGTCGTGCTCGATCACGACAAAGGTGTAGTTCCGCTCGGCATTCAGCCGCAGGATCGCGTCTCCGATCGTGCCCAGCAGGGTCCGGTTCACACCCGCGCCAACCTCGTCGAGGAAGACGATCTTGGCGTCGACCATCATTGTGCGGCCCAGTTCCAGCAGCTTCTTCTGCCCGCCCGATACCTGACCGGCCTTGTGGTCGGCCAGATGATCAATGGTCAGAAACTCCAGCACCTCGTCGGCTTTTGCACGCAAGGCGCGTTCCTCGTCCGCAATGCGTTTGCGCCCGAACCACGTGTTCCACAGGGTTTCGCCGTGTTGTGCACCCGGCACCATCATCAGGTTCTCGCGACATGACATTGACGAAAATTCGTGGGCGATCTGGAAGGTCCGCAGCAGCCCCTTGTGGAACAGCGTGTGCGGCGGCAGGCCGGTGATGTCCTCGCCTTGCATGCTCACGCGCCCCGATGTTGGTTCAAGAACGCCTGCGATCACGTTGAAAAGTGTGGTTTTTCCCGCGCCGTTCGGTCCGATCAGCCCGGTGATCGACCCTTCGTCGATGGTCAGGGTCGCCCCGTCCACCGCGTGAAAGCCACCGAAATGTTTGTGAATGGCGTCTACGACGATCATCGATGTCCCCGTGCCGCTTTAAAAACGGTCTTCAAGATATTGAAACAGCCCGAGGAGTCCCTCGGGCTGCTTTTGATCATGTGGCTGCAATCAGCGGTACTTGGCCGTGGTGATCGCGCCGCCGTCAACGACGATCTGACGGTAGTTGCCAGCGCTTTCGCCGGGTCCGATCAGTTCGACAGCCGTTGCACCGACATAGTCGATCTCGCCACCATCGGCGAGGATCTGCAGACCCTTGGCCAGCTCACCAGGGAAGATCTGTTCGCCGGGCGCGTTGGCCACGTCCATGACCTTGCCCTTGAAGTCGTCCGCCGACTTCGATCCTGCGGCCTGCATCGCCAGCATGATGAGTGCTGCTGCATCATAGCTCTCGGGCGTGAAGGGCGAGGTGGCGTCAAATGCACCGGCCACAAGGTCGGTGAACATCGCGGCACCTTCGCTGTCGGTGCCGGGGTGCTGGCCGGTCGAGCCGTCGATCTCATCGCCAAAGTTTTCTTCGAGCTTGGCGCCGATCATCCCGTCGGGAAAGTGGAACGTGTCGAACGCGCCGGTGTCGAGGGCTGCGCGCACGATGCCCGAGCCACCCTGGTCAACGTAACCTGCAACCACCAGGCGGTCACCGCCAGCCGCGGCCAAAGCGCCAACTTCGGCCGAGTAGTCAGCTTTGCCGTCCTCGTGGGCGGCGTTGATGGTCACGGTGCCACCGGCGGCCTCAAAAGCGGCCTGGAAGCTGTCGGCCAGACCCTTGCCATAGTCGTTGTTGGTGTAGGTCACGGCGACCGACTTGATGCCTTCTTCCATCAGCACTTCGGTCATCACCACGCCCTGACGCGCATCCGACGGTGCGGTGCGGAAGAACAGGCCGTTGTCTTCGTTGTCATTGTGCGACAGGCCCGGCGACGTGGCCGAGGGTGAAATCATCACCACACCGTTGGCCACGGCCACGTTGTTCAGGATTGCACCGGTCACGCCCGAGCAATCCGCGCCCATGATCGCGTCAACGCCGTCCGCCGTCACGAGACGCTCGGCAGCCGCCGTGGCGGCACCCGCGTCGATGCAGGTGCTGTCGGCGCGCACCGCTTCAACCGCAGCGCCACCCAGCAGCAAGCCGCTGTCGGTCACCTCTTTCATCGCCAGTTCGGCGCCATCGGCCATCGACGGTGTCAGCGATTCAATTGGCCCGGTAAAGCCCAGGATCACGCCAATCTTGACCGGCGAATGCCCGTCCGCCATCGCACCCGAAGCAACCAGCGCTGTCGCGGCCGAAGCCATCAGAAGTTTTTTCATATCGGTTCTCTCCCCGTATTTTTTGATGGCGGGAGGGTAGGGCTCGGAACAGCAAAAGGAAAGAGGCTAGCGCCACGCAAAACACGGTTTTGTGGGTTGCCCTTGGGGAATTTGCGCCAATCTTTGAAAGGAACACGAGGAGACACCCATGAAGATGCTCGCAATGCTGGTTTTGGCCGCTCTGCCAGTGCCGGCCGCCGCCCTGAACACCCAAGCGGGGTCGGTCACGACCACCGCGGTTGTCACGGGCCTTGATGAACCGTGGGGCGTGGCGGAACTGCCCGACGGATCGCTCTTGATCACCGAACGCAGCGGCGTGCTCTTGCGGGTGTCGGATGGGCGCACCAGCCGGGTTGACGGCGCGCCGCGCGTGGCAGACCGGGGGCAGGGCGGTTTGCTCGACATCACACTGGCGCGCGACTTTGCGCAGACACGCAAACTGTTCCTGACCTATTCGAAACCGCAGCGCGGCGGGGCGGGCACGACCCTCGCCGCTGCGGAACTCAACGCCGATGGCACCCGGCTGGAGAACCTGCGCGATCTGTTCGTGTCGGCGCGCGGGTCATCCGGCGGGCGCCACTATGGCAGCCGCGTGGTCGAGGCGCGTGACGGCACGCTCTTTGTCACCACCGGTGACCGCGGCGACCGCCCCTCGGCGCAAGACCGCAGTAACCACAACGGGTCGGTGATCCGCGTCAACCGCGACGGGACCGTGCCGGGCGACAATCCCTTTGTCGGGGTCGAGGGCGTGCAGCCGCAGATCTGGTCCTATGGCCACCGCAACCCACAGGGCGCAGGCCTCGATGCGCGCGGCCAATTGTGGACCGCCGAACATGGCGCACGCGGCGGGGACGAGGTCAACCGCGTCCAGAAAGGCGCCAATTTCGGCTGGCCGGTGATTTCCTACGGCGTGCACTATTCCGGCGCGCGCATCGGTGAGGGCACGTCGAAGCCGGGGATGGAGCAGCCTGCGATGTACTGGGACCCGTCCATCGCGCCCTCGGGTCTGATGGTCTATCAGGGCGACATGTTCTCCGAATGGCGCGGCGACATGTTCGTGGGATCGCTCAAGTTCAACTACATCTCGCGGATCGAAACTGGCGCGACCGTGCGCGAGGTCGAACGGATCGAGGGCGATGAAACCCTGCGCGTGCGCGACATCGTCGAAGCGCCCGATGGCAGCATCCTGTTCATCTCGGTCGGGCAGGGCGCCGTCTACCGCATGACGCGTTAGGGCCGGTTGATCACACCGATCGCGTTCATCATCCTTTCGAATGCACTGTCGGTGTCGGACTTGGCGCGGGCCTTGATCGCGTCGAACCGGGCACGCAGCGCCTTTTTCTCGTCGACCTTGCAATCGTTCCAGGGGCGGCCCTGCAGCCCCATCACAAGAACGTAGTAACCGATGAAATGCGGGCGCGTGCCGTGACGCAACAGTTGCTCGTAGGCCGCGTCAGGCCCCAGTTCGCGCAGGGTTTCGGCATCCGGTATGCCCGCCTTGGCACAGGCGGCATCCATGGCCGGGCCGAGATTGCGTATGGTCGAAACAGGCGTTCCCATGCGCCCAGTCTAGGCGCGCTGCGCTGTCTTAGAAACGCTAAAATGCAGCCGATTTTCAGATACTGGCGTAGTCGGTGAAAACGGGTGTGGGGCGCGGTTTGGGCGCTGGCTTTGGTTTCGTCGGTGCTTGTTTTGCATCTTGGGGCACGGTTTGGCCTCCTGTTTGCTTGGCTTGCCGCCGGACTGCGACGGACTCAGCCCAGCACAACACCTTGCCGACGCAACGCCGAAAATGTGGCAATATTTAGGCAGTCAGGAAACGGTAGCCCACCTGGTAGCGATACGTCGCGCCCGGTTGCAAAAGAGCATCGGGGAAATGTGCCGTGTTGATCGCGTTCGGCCAGATCTGAGGCTCAAGAGCGCAACCGGCGAAGGGCGCGATCCCGGGCAGTGTAGGTAACCCAGCGCCGGAATAGACCTGCAGACCCGGTTGGTTGGACGTGATTTGCAGCACCGCGTTATCGCCAGTCAACGTGGCCATAGCAGCAGCGCTGTTGCGTTTGCGGCCCCAGCAAAGGTTGTGATCGATGTGATCCGGCAGGACGCGCGGGCTGGTGAAATCTAACGGTGTACCTGAAACGCGCGCAATTTCGCCCGTGGGGATCAAAACGTCATCCACTGGCAGATACGCGTCTGCTTGGCTTTGCAACACATGTGGCCCACCCAGCGACCAATAGGGATGATGCGCGACCGCCATTGGCGTGACCTGATCGGAGGTTGCGCTGAGGCTTAGCATCAGAGCGTTGCCTGTCAGCGTGAATTCTGCGGTGATCTCGCGTCGCCCGGGCAGACCGCAGGCACCTTCTGGCAGGAACACTGCAAACGTGACCGCGGCGGCCTTTTTAACCGTCATCTGCCAGATACGCGTGTGCAGGCCGTTTGCGCCGGAATGCAGACAGGTTGCGCCCTCGTTCGCGTCCATTGGAAAATGCTTATCGTCGATACGTATCTGCGCGCCTGCAACGCGGTTGGCAACGGGTCCCACGATGACGCCACCGTAACACGCAGCCCATTCGGGATATGCCTCTGGATCGGCGTCAAGGATCAGGTTCGGCCCGTCCCGAAAACCCACATGGCAGAGGCGCGCGCCCAGCGGCGCGAAACGCGCAACAAGGATATCATTGGCAATCTCGATCATGGCCGCACCCTGACAAGCGGGCGCCGGAATGGCAAAGCCATCTTGACGCCGCCCGCCCCAGCCCGCCAGATGCGGCGATGACCCCTGACCACGTTTCGACGCACAATGCCGCTGCTGACGACCGCAACGACCACATTCACATCTACGTCGACGGCCAGATCGTGCCCAAGGCCGAGGCGATGGTGTCGGTCTATGACAGCGGGTTCATGCTGGGCGATGGCATCTGGGAAGGGGTGCGGGTGCATGATGGCCACATCCCGTTTCTCGACGACCACCTCGACCGCCTGTTCGAAGCGGCCGCCTATACCGAGATCGACATCGGTCTGGACCGGGGCGGTTTGAAACAGGCGGTCCGCGAAACGCTCGCGGCCAATGACATCACGACGGATGCGCACATCCGGCTGATGGTCACCCGGGGGCGCAAGGCCAAACCGTTCCAACATCCGCATCTGAGCCTTTGGGGGTCGACCATCGTCATCATCGCGGAACATTCGGTCCCGGATGACAGTGTGCTCACCCGGGGCATCCGCCTGCACACGGTGCCGCACCACCGCGGCCTGCCGCTGACGCAGGATGCAAAGCTCAATTCGCATTCCAAGCTGAACTGCATCATCGCGCTGAACCATGCGGTGCGGGCCCGGGCGGACGAAGCACTGATGCTTGACCCTTTCGGCTTTGTGAATACGACAAACGCCTGCAATTTCTTCATTGTGAAGAAGGGGGCTGTTTGGACATCGACGGGTGACTACTGCATGAATGGAATCACCCGGCAAAAGGTCATAGACCTGTGCCGCGCGCTTGAGATCCCGGTGTTCGAGCGAAACTATTCGCTGGTTGACACGTACAGCGCGGACGAAGCGTTCTTGACCGGTACATTTGGCGCGCAAACCCCTGTTCTTGAGGTCGACGGTCGTCAGATCGGCACAGGAAAGGCCGGACCAGTGCTGTTGCGCCTTCGGTCGGCTTACAAGGATCTGATCCAGCAGGATGCGAGCCCGGCCAACTGCATCGCGTGATGATATACCGTTTACGCCAATCCCTGAGGGGCCAACCGCGTAACGTACAGAAGAATTGCGCTGTTTTCCCAGTGCTTTACATTTCAGCCTTCACAGCTCGTCCTTTGCGCAGCGTGCAAGTTGCTGTTCAACCTGCGTTTCGCAAACGTCAGAAGCCGAAACTCACAGGGTCAAAGCGCGATGTCCTGAACCGTTCGGCAGAATGCAGCGATTGGATCATTTGTGACCTCGATCAACACGTGCCAATTTGGGGCGCTGCACAGCGGTTGCTCCAGGGGCTTGTATATAAATGTGTTGCAGCGCTTCTGATGCGGATGACGCTTCAAGATATCCATCCTGATCTGTTGGCTGGTCTGCGCCAAATCGGTCTGACATAAGTCTACCTTGGGGGCAGAGGGCAGGCCATGAACATTCTCTTCATCATGTATGATCAGCTTCGATTTGATTACCTCAGCTGCACCGGTCATCCGCATCTGCACACGCCGAATTTCGACCGGGTCGCTGCCAAGGGGATGCGGTTCACGAATGCGTATGTGCAATCACCGATCTGTGGGGCCAGTCGCATGTCGTTTTACACCGGACGGTACGTGGCATCCCATGGTGCCGCGTGGAACAATTTCCCGCTTCGGGTTGGTGAGATGACACTGGGAGACCACTTGCGTGCGGCGGGTATGGACTGTTGGCTGATCGGCAAGACACATATGAAGGCGGACGCGGCAGGCATGGCGCGTCTTGGTCTGAGCCCCGACAGCGAGATCGGCGCGCGGCAGGCGGAAGCAGGGTTTGACGTGTGGATCCGGGATGATGGGCTGTGGGCGCAAGGCCCAGATGGATTTTATGACGAAAAAAGATCGCCTTACAACGAATACCTGAAGCAACAGGGGTATCAGGCCGACAATCCGTGGGCGAGCTTTGCCAATGCCGGTGTCGATGACGACGGGGCGATGGCAACAGGTTGGCTGTTCGACAATGCCGACAAGGCGGCCAATATCCACGAACGGCACAGCGAAACGCCATGGTTGACGCGGCGCACGATCGATTTCATCGATCAGGCAGTAGGTCCGTGGTGTGCGCATGTCAGCTATATCAAGCCGCACTGGCCATACATCGTGCCCGCACCCTATCACGACATGTTTGGCGCCAACCACGTGCCTGCCGCGATCCGCCACGACGTTGAGCGTGAAGACCCGCAACCGGTCTTTGGTGCCTACATGGAAAACCGCATCGCGCGGGCATTTCAAAGCGACGAGGTGCGCAACAAAGTTATCCCAGCTTACATGGGCCTGATCAAACAGTGTGACGACCAATTGGGCGTGTTGCTTGATCATCTGGAAGCATCAGGCCAGATGGATCAAACGATGATCGTGCTGACGTCCGACCACGGTGACTACCTTGGCGATCATTGGTTGGGGGAAAAGGACCTGTTCCATGACTCGTCGGTCAAGGTGCCGATGATTGTTTATGACCCGCGCGATGCGGCTGACGGCACACGCGGTACGGTTTGCGACGCATTGGTCGAAGCGATTGATTTGGTGCCCACATTCATCGAAACCGCAGGCGGCACCCCGCCAGATCACATTGTCGAAGGCCGATCATTGATCCCTTGGCTTCATGGGATGACGCCTGATTGGCGCAAGTACGTAATTTCAGAGTTTGATTATTCGGCTACCAATCAGGCGGTTCGATTAAATCTCGAACCCAAGGAGTGCCGTCTTTTCATGGTGTTCGACGGTCATTTGAAACTCATTCATGCCGAGGGCGGGCTGCGGCCGATGCTATTTGATCTGTCCAACGATCCAGATGAGTTTCACGACCTGGCCAAGGCACCCGGACACGACGATACACTGGCGCGGCTCTATGGCTATCTCGCTGAGTGGGGCCGTCGCTGCAACCAACGCGTGACGGTGTCGGACGAAGAAATCCGTTCCAAGCGCGGAAATTCATTGCGCAAAGGTATCTTGCCGTTTCTCAAGGACGGAAGCGAAGTGCCCGACGAGTTGCTGGTTGCATATCGCGGGCCCGCGCCGAAACGCCCCACTTAGCCACTGCCGCCCGCGGCACTTTTGCTCTGTGATAGGCCGCGCGTCACTGCTATTTCAGACATGACATAAATGGCGAGGGCAATTCATGGCGACCACCGATCACAAGGGGCTTCCGTTTTCGTGGGACGATCCGTTTCTTCTCGAAGATCAGTTGACCGAGGAAGAACGGATGATCCGCGACGCCGCGCGCGCGTTTGCCGCTGACAAGCTGCTGCCTCGGATCGAAGATGCCTATCTGAATGAACAAACCGATCCCGAAATTTTTCGTGAAATGGGCTCAAATGGCCTGCTGGGGGTGACAGTGCCCGAGGCA
>JBCBAV010000042.1:0-24988 GCA_038532285.1 Pseudomonadota bacterium
CACCACCCACGCGGCGCGAACGCACCTCAACGGCGGGTTTGATGTTGTCCAGCGCTTCGTGGAACACTTCCACGGGGGCGCGCTTGATCTTTGCTTCGACGCGGTCCAGCGCGTTGTAGACAATGCGCTCGGCGGTCGATTTCTTGCCGTCCAGCATCATGTTGTTCATGAACTTGGTCAGCACCTTGTCGCCATATTTGGCGTCAGGCAGAACTTCGCGTTTTTCGGCGGCGTGACGACGGGACATCCTGAGCCTTCCTTTACGTTTTTTCTCATCGCGCCCCGGACCTGATCCGGGGCCTCAGTGTTACGAGATCCCGGGTCAAGCCCGGGATGATGCCACCGGCATCACTTCGGGCGCTTGGCGCCGTATTTCGAGCGACGTTGCTTACGATCCTTGACGCCCTGGGTGTCCAGAACACCGCGCAGGATGTGATAGCGCACACCGGGAAGGTCCTTCACACGGCCGCCACGGATCAGAACCACTGAGTGTTCCTGAAGGTTGTGGCTCTCACCGGGGATGTAGCTGATCACCTCGAAACCATTGGTCAGGCGCACCTTGGCAACCTTCCGCATGGCCGAGTTCGGCTTTTTCGGCGTCGTGGTATAGACGCGTGTGCACACACCGCGCTTTTGCGGGTTGCCCTCCAGGTGGAGTGACTTGGAGCGTTTCACTTTCGGCTGCCGCGGCTTGCGGATCAGCTGCTGGATCGTCGGCATGGGCGGTTCTTTCCCCGTCTTCTCAACAAATGTCGTGCAGGCGCGCCTGCGGTGACCTGATGCGGGCGTTCCCGCGGTTAAAATCTCCTGCGCAACAGATGCGTCCATCACAGCGCAAAAACCACGATCGCTCCCGTCCGGGGCGACGCGGTGGGTTTCCAGAGGATCGGGCCAAGTGAAAAGGCCGGATCGTGTCCACTTCGGTTTTGATGTCGGCGGCGGGGCGACCCCCGGTCCGAGATAGCGGGCGTATAGGGGGAGTCGATCACAGTGTCAACAGGCCCCAATGCCCGGTTTGAGTGGACACCGTTTTGTCGGCAGGACACAGTGTCTCGTGTAAGACCCAAAGGAATACTGCAATGCGATTTTTCAAGGTTTTCGCGCCACTCCTGCTCGTGGTGCCCCTGCTGACGCTCGCCCCGCCCGCCGATGCACAGCGCCTGCCCGTCGAACGCAGCATGTCAAAGAACACCACCAAACACGGGTTCGCCAAGGTCAAGGATTTCGCGCGGGCCGGCAAACGATCGCAACGCTTTGAGGTGCGGGCCGGTGACTGCGGTTGGGACAGCGGCTGGAGCGACTGCGACAACGACCGCGAACGCTCCGAACTCACCGTCAAGAAACCGTGGCGCGCCGGCACAGACCAGTGGATCGCCTTCTCGGTCTACCTGCCCGAGGACTTCCGCGCCTCGTCGCGGGTGCGCACGACCGTCGGACAGGTCAGGATGCGCGGCGGGCCGACAGGCTTTGCAGGCGGGTTCAAGTCCATACCGGGCGTATTCGCGATGGAAATGCAGGGCAACCGGTACTTCCTGCGCGTCCACGTTCTCTCCGGGCCGTTCGACAACGTGCGCGATGACAATAAGGACTACAACATCGCCACGATATCCGAGATGCGCGGACGCTGGACCGATTTTGTCATCCGCCTGAACACGAAAAGCGCAACGGGTGCGCTCGAACTCTACAAGAACGGAAAACGCGTCGTTTCGCACGCCTACAACCAGAACTACGCACCCCGCGAATACTACTTCAAATATGGCATCTATCGCTCCTTCGTCAGCAGAAACGGCGGCCCGATGCCAACGCAGATCGTGTACTTTGACGAGGTGCGCAAGGGCAAAAGCTATGACAAGGTCGCCGTCGAACGCCAGCGCCGGGCCGTCGACTAGGAGAGCGTCATGCAGGTGATCGGCCTCTGCCGCTTTTCCTACCCCGCCATCGGCGGCTTTCAGGTCGGCCACGACACCGTCGCCGACCGCCAGGCCTATCTATGGGCGCCCGACCGGCTCGAAGAACGGTTTCGCCTCTTTGAAACCATGGCCCTGCCCTGCCTGCGCGCCCAGACCGACGGCGATTTCGACCTGATCCTCCAGATCGGCGAGGATTTTCCCAAACCGCACCGCGACCGCCTGCACGACCTCACCGCAGACATCCCGCAGGTCGAGATCATCGCCATGCCGCCCATGCAATCGCGCAAGGCGTCCAAGATGCTGCTCAACGCCGCCCGCCGCGACCCGGATGCCCCCTGCATCCAGTTCCGCCACGACGACGACGACGCCTGCGCCGTCGATTTCATCGCCAGGATGCGGCAGGCCGTGACCGACACAGCCCCGCTCGTGGCCAAACACGCCGCCATCGGCTTCGACTGGAACAAGGGCTACGTGGCCGAACTGGGCCCATCGGGCATCAGCGCCACCAAAACCTACCGCGCCTTCTACGTCTCCGCTCTCGGCGTGCACATCGCGGGCGGCTCCGACACCACGATCCACAACTTCATGCACGAACGCATCCCGCGCTTCATGCCCTGCGTCACCTTTCCGGATGCCGACATGTTCGTGCGCTCGCACAACGGCTACAATGACAGCCGCCAGAAACAGGTCCGCCCTGTCGCCGTCGCCCCCCTCACTCCCGATCAGGAACAGATCTTCCGCACCCGCTTTGCCATCGACGCCGATGCCGTGCGCCGCACGTTCTCAGGTGCGTGACACCCGCTCGCGATACAGCGTAAAGATCCCCATCGCCACCACGATCCCCGCACCGCACAGCACCAGCGCATCGGGCCAGTCGCCAAAGACCAGCCACCCCAGCGCCAGCGCAAACACGAGGCCCGTATAGCGAAACGGCGCCACGAACCCGATCTCGCCCACGCGCATCACCTGCACCGAAAACCAGTAGGCCGCGATGATCAGCACCGCCGCCCCGCCGATCAGCAGCCCCAGCCTTGGCGTCAGCGCCACCCACGGCTCGGTCACCGACAGCGCACCAAAGCTCACCGTGACCGCCAGCGCCGCCGACAACGTGACAGTCATCGTGGGCACCCCCGGCGACAGGCTGCGCGTGGCCAGATCGCGCACCGTGACACACAGCACCGTGGCCAGCGCATAAAGCGACCAGATCGTGAACCCCTCGGCCCCGGGCTGCACGATCAGCAACATGCCCGCAAACCCGATGCCAATCGCCACCATCCGACGCCAGCCCAACGGCTCGCCCAGCACCAGCCACGCCCCCACCGCCACGGTCAGCGGCAGTGCCTGCAGGATCGCCGTGGCATTGGCAATCGGCATGTTCAAAAGGGCGGTGATAAAGAAATAGGCCGCGCCCACCTCCGCCACACAGCGCAGCCCGATCCGGCCCCAATCCCGCCGCGCCACGTCAAAGCGGATCCGCCCCAACCAACGGGCAAAAATCAGGATCAACCCCACCGACACCAGCCCGCGCAAAAACAGCATCTGCCCCAAGGGCACCGCCCCGCCGGTCAACTTGATGAGCACATCATTGGTGGTATAGGCCGCCATCGACGCCATCATCAGAACCGCACCGGTGGTGTTCGCGGTCGCAGCCAAAGTCGTGTCACGGGACGCCATGCCGCCTCCTTGCCCCACGCCGCCCAGCAGCGCAAGCCACAGGACGCGCTGCCTTCGCGCATCGCCCGGTCCCCAACGCGACAAACCGCCCCGTGGCCACCGACACCGCACCGGGAACGCCCCACCCCTTCTCTGTTTCCCAAAAATCCTCCCCGAAGGGCCGGCCCGCCACAGGCCGCACGGCAAGATCACCAGATCGCCCGCGTCGCCCCACCCAAACGCCACGCCAACAGCCGCAGCAACGCACATCCCCCGCCGCACGCCCCTTCTCTGTTTTCAAAAAATCCTCCCCGAAGGGCCGGCCCGCCACACGCCGCGCGGCCCACCCCGGCGCGATCAGCCCGGTAACGCGTACCGCGCAAACACCGCCGCGGTCTTGGCGTTGCCGTGCGCGAAATACGCTGCCGTCTGACCCGCGCCAAACACACCGCCCGCCCCGGCGGACCGGATCGTGGGATCGGCCCCCGCCATCAACAACGCCTCGGTCGCGACCTCGTTGAACTCTGACGCAGCGCATATTAGCGGCGTCCAAGCCATCTGTTCGGTCTGCTGATCAATATCCGCCCCAAGGTCAACGCAGCGGCGGATCACCTGCGCCAGATCCTCAGGCGCGACCCCACCCTGACGGCCGAAGCCAAGGCCATGCAATGCGTTGCACTCTGCCAGTCCCAACCGCGGGTCCGCACCCTCATCCAGCAGGAAATTCACCACCTCGAGGCTAAACAGATCCCCGCAGGCCGACATCGCGTGATACAGCACCGTGCTGTCATATTCTCCAAATCGCGCGTTGATGTCCCATGTCTTCAGTTCCTCGCGGATCGCGTCCAGATCGCCATCCTCGATGGCGTCGCAAATGTCGGGATACGGCGTCATCGCCTCCATCTGTGCCCCGGCATACGACGCCATGGCGTCGGGCGATTGCAGCAGCTCGACAAACGTGCCCACCTGCGCGCGCAGCGCGGCCAGCGTCGCGCCGTCGCTGCCTTGCGCCTCGGCGTCGTCCATGATCTCGCCCAACGCGCGCAATTCGGTCTGCATTTTCTCCGTCTCAAGGCCACCGCTCACCATGCGCATCAAAACGTCCGTCACGCGGGTTGTCAGTTCTTTTGTCACGGCTTGGGCCTCCTCACACAAAAACGCACGCCGGAGTAGACTGCCAAACCGTCAGGATTGCGGCAGCGTCAAGACGACATCGCGGCGCAAAACAAAGGCGATTTCCTAACGGGTCCTTAACGCGCCCCGCCAAAGGTTAATGCAGAGCAAAAGTTAACAATACGTGACCGCGCGCCAGAGCTGCGTTTTGTACAAAACACCCCCCGTTTTCATCAAAACCCGCGAAGAGGCCCGAAAAGGGCCCGATGAGCACGCCCCGTTTTGTACAAAACACCGGGCGAATTCATCAAAACCCACGCAAAACCCCACCGCACGGTCCATTAACAAAAAACCCCCGGCGTTTCCGCCGGGGGTCCTGTTCTGGGATGAAGGTCCGCTTACTCGCGGCTCTCCTCGGTCGGATCGATGATCGTGTCGAACACGTCGCCACCCACCACGTCGTCCATCGCCGGAGCGGCCAGGGCGGCGGCCTTCTCGGCCTCCTCCCGGCGCGCCTCGATCACGACATTGTCGCGATCCGATGCGATCTTGCGCACGGCTTGCGTCGCACCACCGGTGCCCGCAGGGATCAGGCGCCCGACGATCACGTTCTCCTTCAGGCCGACCAGCTTGTCCTTCTTGCCCTGCACCGATGCCTCGGTCAGAACGCGGGTTGTCTCCTGGAAGGACGCCGCCGAAATGAACGACCGTGTCTGCAACGAAGCCTTTGTAATCCCGAGCAGAATTGGCCCACCCTGTGCCGGGCGACCGCCCTTGGACAGCGCCTTTTCATTGGCCGCGTCGAACTCCTGCTTGTCCACGTGCTCGCCCTTGAGCAGCGTGGTGTCGCCCGAGTCCTCGATCTCCCACTTCTGGAGCATCTGACGCACGATCACTTCGATATGCTTGTCGTTGATCTTCACGCCCTGCAGTCGGTAGACCTCCTGCACCTCGTTGATCATGTAGTCGGCCAGCGCCTCCACACCCATGATGGCAAGGATGTCATGGGGGGCGGGGTTGCCGTCCATGATGTTGTCACCCTTCTGGACGAAATCGCCCTCGGCCACCGGGATGTGCTTGCCCTTGGGCACCATGTACTCGACCTTTTCCATGGTCTCGTCGCTGGGCTCAATCGCAATGCGGCGCTTGTTCTTGTAGTCTTTTCCGAACCTTACATAACCGTCGATCTCGGCGATGATGGCGTGATCCTTGGGACGTCGCGCCTCGAACAGTTCGGCCACACGCGGCAGACCACCGGTGATGTCCTTGGTCTTGGCACCTTCACGCGGGATCCGCGCGACAACGTCACCGGCCTGGATCTCCTGACCGTCCTCGACCGACAGGATCGCATCCACCGACATGGCGTAAGTGATTGGATTGCCAGCGTCATTGCGCACCGGCTCACCGTCACCACCCACAAGGATGATCTCGGGCTTGAGGTCGTTGCCCTTGGGTGCTGTCCGCCAGTCGACCACGATCTTCTGGGTCATGCCGGTCGCATCGTCGGTTTCCTCGCGCACGGCCAGACCGCTGACCAGATCCACGTATTTCGCGGTCCCGGCCTTCTCGGCGATGATCGGCAGCGTGTAAGGGTCCCACTCAAAGAGCTTGTCACCCCGCTTAACCGATTGACCTTCCTCGACAAACAGCGTCGTGCCATAGCCCAGCTTGTGGCTCGCGCGCTCTTCGCCGTTCTCGTCCACGATGGCCATTTTCATGTTCCGGCCCATGACCAGAACCTGACCTGACGTGTTGGTCAGCGTCTGCGCGTTCTCAAAGACGATCTTGCCTTCCTGGCTCGCCTCAAGGAACGACTGCTGACCACCTTGGGCCACACCACCGATGTGGAAGGTCCGCATGGTCAGCTGCGTGCCCGGCTCACCGATCGACTGCGCGGCGATGATGCCGACAGCTTCACCGGTGTTGACCATGGTGCCGCGCGCCAGATCGCGCCCGTAACACATGGCACAAACGCCCTCTTCGCTTTCACAGGTCAGCGGCGACCGGATGCGGCAGGATTGCACGCCCGCCTCGTCAATCGCGTCCGACATGCGTTCGTCGATCAGCGTGCCCTTGGCCACCAGAACCTCGTCCGTGCCGGGGCGCAGGATGTCGTCCGCGGCCACGCGGCCCAGCACGCGCTCGGCCAGAGACGCCACGACTTCCCCATCGTTTACAGCAGCTTCCGCGGTAATCGCGTTCTCGGTGCCGCAGTCGATGTCGCGCACGATGCAGTCCTGTGCGACGTCCACCAGACGGCGGGTCAGGTAGCCCGAGTTCGCCGTTTTCAGAGCGGTGTCAGACAGACCCTTACGGGCGCCGTGGGTCGAGTTGAAGTATTCAAGAACGGTCAGACCTTCCTTGAAGTTCGAGATGATCGGTGTCTCGATGATGTCGCCGTTCGGCTTGGCCATCAGGCCGCGCATCCCGCCCAGCTGCTTCATCTGGGTGACAGAACCACGCGCACCGGAGTGCGCCATCATGTAGACCGAGTTCGGCTCCATTTCGGCGCCGCTGTCATCGCGACGATCCGCCGAGATCGAACCCATCATGGCGTCGGTGACCTTGTCGTTACACTTCGACCAGGCGTCGACGACCTTGTTGTACTTTTCACCCTGAGTGATCAGGCCGTCCATGTACTGCTGTTCAAAGTCCTTCACCTGCTCGCGCGTCTCGTCGACGATCGACCACTTGGAATCGGGGATCAGCATGTCGTCCTTGCCGAACGAAATGCCTGCCTTGAACGCTTCCTTGAAGCCAATGGACATGATCTGGTCACAGAAGATCACGCTCTCTTTCTGGCCGCAGTAGCGGTAGACCGTGTCGATGACCTGCTGCACTTCTTTCTTGCGCAGCAAGCGGTTGACCAGATCAAACGGCGCCTTGGCGTTCAGCGGCAAGAGCGCGCCCAACCGGGCACGGCCCGGCGTTGTTTCATAGCGGACCACGATCTCTTCGCCGTGTTCGTTGATCTGCGGCACACGGGCCGTGATCTTGGCGTGCAGGTGCACTTCGCCCGCGTCCAGCGCGTGCTGGACCTCGTCGACCGACCCAAAGACCATGCCTTCGCCCTTCATCCCCTCGCGCTCCAGCGTGAGGTAGTAAAGGCCGAGGATCATGTCCTGCGACGGCACGATGATCGGCGCGCCGTTGGCGGGTGACAGCACGTTGTTTGTCGACATCATCAGTACGCGCGCTTCCAGCTGCGCCTCAAGGCTCAGCGGGACGTGCACGGCCATCTGGTCGCCGTCAAAGTCGGCATTGAAGGCCGAACACACCAGCGGGTGCAGCTGGATCGCCTTGCCTTCGATCAGCACAGGTTCGAACGCCTGAATGCCCAGACGGTGCAGCGTCGGCGCACGGTTCAGCATCACCGGGTGTTCGCGGATCACCTCGTCGAGGATATCCCACACTTCGGGGCGCTCTTTTTCCACCAGCTTCTTGGCTTGCTTGACGGTGCTCGAAAGCCCCTTGGCCTCCAAGCGGCTGTAAATAAACGGTTTGAACAGCTCCAGCGCCATCTTCTTGGGCAAGCCACATTGATGCAGCTTCAACTCCGGCCCGGTCACGATGACCGAACGGCCCGAGAAGTCGACGCGCTTGCCCAGAAGGTTCTGACGGAAGCGGCCCTGCTTGCCCTTCAGCATGTCCGACAGCGATTTCAGCGGGCGCTTGTTGGCACCGGTGATGACGCGGCCACGGCGGCCGTTGTCGAACAGGGCGTCGACGGATTCCTGCAGCATCCGCTTTTCGTTGCGGACGATGATGTCAGGCGCTCGCAGCTCGATCAGACGCTTCAGACGGTTGTTCCGGTTGATGACCCGGCGGTACAGGTCGTTCAGGTCGGAGGTCGCGAAGCGGCCGCCATCCAGCGGCACCAGCGGGCGCAGTTCCGGCGGGATCACGGGGATCACGGTCAGCACCATCCACTCGGGGCGGTTGCCGGATTCGAGGAAACTCTCGACCACTTTCAGACGCTTGATGATCTTCTTGGGCTTCAGTTCGCCTGTCGCCTCTTTCAGATCGGCGCGCAGGGTTTCGGCCTCTGCCTCCAGATCGATCTGGGACAGCATCTCGCGGATGGCTTCGGCGCCGATGTTCGCGGTGAAGGCGTCCATCCCGAACGCGTCCTGCGCGTCCATGTACTCTTCTTCCGACAGCATCTGGCCATAGCTGAGGTCCGTCAGACCCGGCTCGGTCACCACGTAGTTTTCGAAATACAGCACACGTTCCAGATCACGCAGCGTCATGTCCAGCATCAGACCGATGCGGGACGGCAGCGATTTCAGGAACCAGATGTGCGCGACCGGGGCCGCCAGTTCGATGTGGCCCATCCGCTCGCGGCGGACTTTTTGCAGCGTGACTTCCACGCCGCATTTCTCGCAGACGACGCCGCGATATTTCATGCGCTTGTACTTGCCGCAGAGGCATTCGTAATCCTTGATCGGGCCAAAGATACGCGCACAGAACAGGCCATCACGCTCGGGCTTGAACGTGCGGTAGTTGATGGTCTCGGGCTTCTTAATCTCGCCAAACGACCACGAGAGGATGCGTTCGGGCGACGCCAGCGACACCTTGATCTCGTCAAAGACCTTGGGCGGCGTCAGCGGGTTGAACGGGTTGTTTGTCAGTTCCTGGTTCATGAGATGTCCTTCCACCGAGACATGCAACCGACGCCTACCCAGCCGAGATGTGCACCCACACTCTCGTCAGGCAGTACGCCGATGCCGTCCTCGATTACTTTTCCAATGCTAGGGCAGTATCCATCCGTAGCTTTGGCGCAATTGCCATTGTCAAACGCTTCTGACGTGCAGTTAAACTCAGCGCCAGATGCGTTGAAGCTGATTACAGAAACACCGGCTGGCAATTCTTCAACAAAAGCCGAGGCATCGGCGCAAGCACAAAGGCCGCCGAGAGCAAGAACCATTGAAGCTAATGCCAGCCGAGGGTTCACTCATCTTCCTCCGCATCCAGGAGTTCCATGTTGAGGCCCAGACCGCGGACCTCTTTGACCAGAACGTTGAACGATTCCGGCACGCCGGCTTCGAAATTGTCCTCGCCCTTGACGATGCTCTCGTAGACCTTGGTCCGGCCGGCAACGTCGTCCGACTTCACCGTCAGCATTTCCTGCAGGGTGTAGGCGGCGCCGTAGGCTTCCAGAGCCCAGACCTCCATCTCCCCAAAGCGCTGACCACCGAACTGCGCCTTACCACCCAGCGGCTGCTGTGTGACGAGGCTGTACGGACCGGTCGAACGGGCGTGGATCTTGTCGTCCACAAGGTGGTGCAGCTTGAGCAGGTACTTGATGCCCACGGTCACCGGACGCGCGAACTGTTCACCGGTGCGACCGTCGAACAGGATCGACTGACCGGATTCAGAGAACCCGGCACGCACCAGCGCGTCATTCACGTCACCTTCCTTGGCCCCGTCGAACACCGGCGTCGCGATTGGCACACCGCGGGTCACGTTGCCCGCCGCCTCGATCAGGTCTTCTTCGGCCATGCCGGTAAAGCCTTCATCATAGACGTTGTCACCATACGCGATCTTGAGCGCTTCGCGGACAGGGGTCAGATCGCCCGAGCGACGGTATTCCTGCATCGCATCGTCGATCTGGATGCCCAGACCACGCGCGGCCCAGCCCATGTGGGTTTCCAGGATCTGACCGACGTTCATGCGCGACGGCACACCCAGCGGGTTCAGACAGAAATCGACCGGAGTACCATCGGCGAGGAACGGCATGTCCTCCATCGGCACCACCTTGGAGATCACACCCTTGTTGCCGTGACGACCGGCCATCTTGTCGCCCGGTTGCAGCTTTCGCTTCACCGCCACGAACACCTTGACCATCTTCATCACGCCCGGGGGCAGATCGTCGCCGCGGCGCACCTTTTCGACTTTGTCGTCGAACCGGGCGTCGAGCGCGCGCTTTTGCGCCTCGTACTGCTCGTTCAGGGCCTCGACCACTTGCGCCGACTGCTCGTCCTTGAGCGCGATCTGCCACCACGCGGAACGTGGGAACATCTCGAGCATCTCGGCATCGACAGACGCACCGGCTTTGATGCCCTTGGGGCCCTTCGCGACTTCCTTGCCCAGCAGCATGTCGCCCAGACGGGCATAGATGTTGCGGTCGAGGATGGCGAGTTCATCGTCGCGGTCGCGGGCGAGGCGTTCGACCTCTTCCCGTTCGATCTGCAGCGCACGTTCGTCCTTTTCCACGCCGTGGCGGTTGAACACACGCACTTCGACAACCGTACCGAAGTCACCGGGTTTCACGCGCAGCGAGGTGTCGCGCACGTCCGAGGCTTTCTCACCAAAGATGGCGCGGAGCAGTTTTTCCTCCGGCGTCATCGGGCTTTCGCCCTTGGGGGTGATCTTGCCCACGAGAATGTCGCCCGGCTCAACGTCCGCACCGATATAAACGATGCCTGCCTCGTCGAGGTTGCGCAGCGCTTCCTCACCGACGTTCGGGATGTCGCGGGTGATCTCTTCCGGCCCCAGCTTGGTGTCGCGGGCGGCCACTTCGAATTCCTCGATGTGGATCGACGTGAACACGTCATCGCGAGAGACACGTTCCGAGATCAGGATCGAATCCTCGTAGTTGTAGCCATTCCACGGCATGAACGCGACGACCACGTTCTTGCCCAGGGCCAGCTCGCCCATGTCGGTCGATGGACCGTCGGCGATCACCTCACCCTTGGTCACCAGATCGCCCACCTTCACCAGCGGACGCTGGTTGATGCAGGTGTTCTGGTTCGACCGCTGGAACTTTCGCATGCGGTAGATGTCCACGCCCGCGTCGCCCAGTTCGAGGTCTTCGGTTGCGCGGATCACGATCCGGGTGGCGTCCACCTGGTCGATGATGCCGGCACGCTTGGCCATGATCGCCGCGCCCGAATCGCGCGCCACGACCTCTTCGATGCCGGTGCCCACGAGCGGCGCTTCGGCCTGCAAGAGCGGCACCGCCTGACGTTGCATGTTTGAGCCCATGAGCGCCCGGTTCGCGTCATCGTTTTCGAGGAACGGGATCAGCGACGCCGCGACAGATACCAACTGCTTTGGCGACACGTCGATCAGGTCGACCTGATCCACGGGCGCCAGCGTGTAGTCGCCGGATTGGCGCGTGTTCACCATCTCGTTGATGAACTTGCCGCCGTCATCGAGGGTTGCGTTGGCCTGTGCCACGGTGTGGCGCATTTCCTCGGTCGCGGACATGTAGTGCACTTCGTCCGTCACCTGGCCTTCCTTGACCACGCGGTACGGCGTTTCGATGAAACCGTACTTGTTCACGCGGGCGAAAGTCGCAAGCGAGTTGATCAAACCGATGTTCGGCCCTTCGGGCGTCTCAATCGGGCACATCCGGCCATAGTGGGTCGGGTGCACGTCGCGGACCTCAAAACCGGCACGCTCACGGGTCAGACCGCCCGGCCCAAGCGCCGACAGACGACGCTTGTGCGTCACTTCTGACAGCGGGTTTGTCTGGTCCATGAACTGCGACAGCTGCGAGGAGCCGAAGAATTCGCGGACAGCGGCAGCTGCCGGCTTGGCGTTGATGAGATCTTGCGGCATGACGGTGTCAATCTCGACACTGGACATACGTTCCTTGATCGCACGTTCCATCCGCAGAAGGCCGACGCGATACTGGTTCTCCATCAGCTCGCCTACCGACCGCACACGACGGTTGCCGAGGTGGTCGATGTCGTCCACGTCGCCCTTGCCGTCGCGCAGTTCCACCAGGGCCTTGATGCAGGCCACGATGTCTTCCTTGCGCAGGGTGCGCTGCGTGTCCTCTGCGTCCAGTGCCAGACGCATGTTCATCTTGACGCGGCCCACGGCACTCAGGTCATAGCGCTCACTGTCGAAGAACAGCGTGTCGAACAACGCCGAGGCGGCCTCCACGGTGGGCGGCTCGCCCGGGCGCATAACGCGGTAGATGTCCATGAGCGCGGTTTCGCGGTTCATGTTCTTGTCCTGCGCCATGGTATTGCGGATGTACGGACCGACATTGACGTTATCGATGTCAAGCACCGGAATGTCAGTGATGCCTGCATCCACCAGATCTTTGACAGTGCCGCCGATCAGATCGCCGTCCTTGTCATATTCCAGCGTCAGTTCATCGCCCGCCTCGACATAGATGGCGCCGTTTTCTTCGTTGATGATGTCCTGCGCGACATATTTGCCCACAATGTTCTCATAGGGCACCAGCAGGTTGGTCACATTGCCTTCGTCGATCAGTTTCTTCACCGCGCGCGGTGTCACCTTCTTGCCCGCTTCGGCAATCACTTCGCCGGTTTTGGCGTCCACCAGATCATAGGTCGGACGTGTGCCGCGCACCCGCTCGGGGAAAAACGGTGTGACCCAGCCTTTGTTCTTTTTCAGCTTGTAGGGGACGGTGTCATAATAGGCATCCATGATGCCTTCCTGATCCAGGCCCAGAGCGTAAAGCAACGTGGTCACCGGCAGCTTGCGACGACGGTCAATCCGCGCAAACACGATGTCCTTGGCGTCAAATTCGAAATCCAGCCACGAGCCGCGATAGGGAATGATGCGGCAGGCGAACAGCAGCTTGCCCGAGCTGTGCGTCTTGCCCTTGTCGTGGTCAAAGAACACGCCGGGCGAGCGGTGCATCTGGGACACGATCACACGCTCGGTTCCGTTGACGATGAACGTCCCGTTCGGGGTCATCAGGGGCATGTCGCCCATGAACACGTCCTGTTCCTTGATGTCCTTGACGGATTTGGCGCCGGTGTCCTCATCCACATCAAACACGATCAGGCGCAGCGTCACCTTGAGCGGCGCGCTGTAGGTCATGTCGCGCTGCTGGCATTCCTCCACGTCGTATTTCGGCTTCTCCAGCTCGTACTTTACATACTCAAGAACGCTGGTTTCGTTGAAATCCTTGATCGGGAACACGGACTGGAACACACCCATGATCCCTTCGCCGTCCATCGGCGTGGGTTCATCACCGGAGTTCAGGAAAAGATCATACGAGGATTTCTGCACCTCGATGAGGTTCGGCATATCCAGGACTTCGCGGATTTTGCCATAGTATTTACGAAGACGTTTCTGACCAAGGAACGTATTTGCCATGCGAATATCGCACTCCATCTTTGTTAAGTCTGCGCGCGGGCGGGGCGGGCCGCGGCAAAACGCAAAGACCGAAAAAGTGGATCTATCCTTGCGCACCGGCCCAGAGGTGCGCGCCCGATCGCTACCTTTCCAAGAAAACCGCTGCCGAGGTCGGCGGCTTGCTACGAAAGGAATGGAAAGTGTGGGGAACTGCTCCTACCTGTAAATGCAACGCCGCTGGCCGGGCGCGAATCGTTCGAACCCAGCAGAACCCACCACTTAGGTGACAGGTCGCAAAAGCGCAACAGGTAGCGGTGAGAGAAATTGTGAAAATATCTCTAACGCGCTGTTCCCGGGGAGCATGCTACGCAACACCGCACAGTTTTTGCAAATAAAAAAGGGCATCCCGGTTAAGGGATGCCCCTGGTGTGTTGGCAAAAGCGCGATGCGCGCCAGCCGGCTTAGGCCAGTTCGACCTCGGCGCCAGCTGCTTCCAGCTTGCCCTTGATGTCTTCGGCTTCGTCTTTGCCGACGCCTTCCTTGATCTTGCCGCCGGCTTCGACCAGTTCCTTGGCTTCTTTCAGGCCCAGGCCGGTGATGCCGCGGACTTCCTTGATCACGTTGATCTTGGAAGCGCCGGCGTTCTTCAGAACGACGTCGAATTCGGTCTTCTCTTCTTCGGCCGCGCCGCCACCTGCATCTGCAGGGCTAGCCATCATCACAGCGCCGCCAGCGGCGGGCTCGATGCCGTACTCATCCTTGAGGATGGTTTTCAGTTCTTGTGCTTCAAGCAGGGTGAGACCAACGATCTCTTCTGCCAGTTTCTTCAGATCAGCCATTTGTCAGCTCTTTCCGTTTTAAGTGTGTTCCAACGCGTGCGGGTTCCGCACGCCGGGTGTCAGGTGCCTTAGGCCGCCTTCTCCTCGATGGTCGAGAGGATGGAGGCGATGTTGCTGGCAGGTGCGCCAATGGCCCCGGCGATGTTGCTTGCAGGCGCGCCGATGCAGCCCACGATCGAAGCAATAAGCTCGTCACGCGAGGGCATTTTCGACACGGCTGTCACACCAGCCCGGTCCAGAGCGTTCTCACCCATTGCGCCGCCGAGGATCTCGAACTTCGAGTTTTCCTTGGCAAAGTCCTCGGCCACCTTGGCGGCTGCCACGGGGTCTTCGGAATAGGTCAGAACGGTCATGCCCGTCAGGTATTCACCGATGCTTTCGCACGGCTTGTCCTGAAGGGCGATCTTGGCGAGCCTGTTCTTGGCAACACGAACAGCAGTATCCGCATCCCGCGCGCGGGCGCGCAGATCCTGCATTTCGGCAACTGTCAGACCGGCGTAGTGGGCAACCACGACGACGCCAGAGCTTTCGAAGATCTGGCCGAGTTCCTCGACCACTTTCTCTTTCTGGGCTCTATCCACAGTCTTCTCCAGATTTGGAACCTTGCGGTTCCGGCTCAGTTTAACCGGATCGCTCCGGCGGTTTGGTCCTCGATATAACGGGTCCAAGACCGCCAGAGGCTCAACGGGAGCATCTGGAGAGTAAGGTCTGTTCCCGTCTCAGGCAGGAATTATCAGGCGTTTGGCCCAACCCACCGTCTCGGACGAAATGCAGGCGGCGCGAATCGCACGCTGCCTGCGGTGCATCGATTAAAAGGTTCGGCACCCGCTGCCAAGGGGGTTTGATCATCAGGCCCGGCGCGATGCGCCACCTGACCGATCCCGAATAGGCCCGGCGGGTGCCTCCAATGGCGAAACATGCCTCTCGTCTGCGCCCTGCTGGGGCGCCACGACATGAAGCCGCAAAACGTCGACCAGCGCCGTTTTGGACACCGGTTTGGCCACCACTTCGACGATACCGGCAGCGCGGTAGGCCGCGATCTGGTCCGGCATCACGTTCGCGGTCACTCCGATCACAGGCGGCGGTGTGCGGCCGGCAAGCGTCTCTGCCTCGCGCAGGCGAAAGGTCAGTTCGATACCGTCCATGCCGGGCATCTGGATGTCGGTAAGCACCGCGGCAACCGATGTGGTCGAGAGCAGTTCCAGCGCTTCGAAACCACTGGCAGCCTCGACAACCACGGCACCGCACTTCTCCAACAGCTTGCGCAAGACAAAGCGGTTGGTTCGATTGTCATCCACAACCATGATGCGCAGGGCAAGCGTGAACTCTTCCGTTGCTTCCACACGCCGTGTGCCGTCAGCGTGGCCCGCTACGGGCGCGCATGTATCGACGCTGGGCAGTGGGATGCAAACGGTGAACTCGGCCCCCCCGTGTTCCGCATTTTTCAAAGTCAGCTTGCCACCCATCGCTTCGCAAAGCGCGCGTGAAATCGGCAGGCCGAGGCCTGTTCCCTCGCTACCGCGTTTCAGTCCCTCGGAATCCTGCGCAAAGGGTTCAAATATTCGGTCGTGCATCGAGTCGGTGATACCGGGACCGGTGTCGGTCACCCGTACAATCAGACCGTACGCCTCACCCTCGGGGACCGATGAGGCCCCGACATACCACGCGCGCACCTCGACCCGGCCTGCGGCAGTGAACTTGATGGCATTGGACACGAGATTGTTGAGAACCTGCCTGAGCCGCCGTTCGTCTCCCTCGATGTTGGGCACCGGACCATGCGGATAAACCAGATCAAGTTTCAGCCCCTTTTCCCGCGCCATGTCGGCGTACAATGCGCGCGCGAGGTTGACCGCACGCATCGGGTCAAACACGGCAACTTCAATCGGCATGTGTCCGGCTTCGATCTTGGACAGGTCGAGCACATCATTGATCGTCGACAACAGCAAATCGCCTGAATCCTGAATAACCGACAGGCATTCCCGTTGTTCCCGGTTGAGAGGCTGCCCGGCCAAATGGCCTGCCATGCTGATAATCCCGTTGAGCGGTGTGCGGATCTCATGGCTGACATTCGCGATAAAGTCTGATTTGGTCTGATTGGCGCGGTCCGCGGTTTCGCGAAAAGCCCGTTCACGTCGCGCCGCCCGGACGGAAAAGAACACCTCTGCCGTCAGATATCCGATAATGACGACAGCCAGAAAAGCGATCATGCGCTCTTGGCGCGTTATGTCCCGTTCCGTTGTGCTGGCCACCCGCGCCCATGTCCTGAAACTGCCGTCTTCGAACTCGGACGTCCACGCGTTGCGCAGGCTGATGATCGCATCCGCCAGTTCGCTGCGCATGCGTGACAAGTCTTGCGCATTCGGAGGCGCGGCACCGTAGATCACCGGATCCCAGCGGCTGCGCCATTCTTTCATTTCCTCCAGCGGTCCAGCAATCAGCGGTGTGGTCTGAAATTCAAGACTGCCGACAATGTCGATCCGGTTCCAGAAGATATCAAAACGCAGTTGCAGATCCGCAAAAGAGGCCTGCCCGGTTTTGTAATCAGCTGTCGTTGTCACCAGGCGCTGGCCTTCAAAGGCCAGTTCGCTGATCTTCCACATGATCGAACTGAGTGAAAACACCACCTGATGTTCGGCATCGTGCAATTGCGACCGATGCACCAGCATCGCGCTCAGCAGGCCGACGCAAATGACAATCGCAATCAGGCTGCGTTTGAATGAGGTCGGAAGCGGCATTCATGCATCACTCAATACGAATGCGGATCAATTGCCAGATCATCTGATCATCAAAGGGTTGCTTTTCAGCCTCTTGCTCGGACAACGGATACACCACCCAAATGGGCCCCTTGTCGCGCACCCGCATGGGTTGTCCATTCCGGTCAAGCGCAAGGATGACATTGTGCGCCTCTGCGTGGCTGGCAGGAAAGTTGACCGAATAGTCATTGACAGCAGTAGCGCGAATTGTTCCGCCGGATGCGCCGACAGCTGCAAGGAGCGATGCCAGCGTTGGTCCCGCAAAAGTTTGCGGACCTTCCGTGAACGAAGTGAACGTTTGCACTTCGACCCAATCCAGCGCTTCAAGCATGTCCCGGTCGAAGTTGGCGACCGCGTCGCCGTTCAACTCCGATATTGCCCCCGAAACTTCAAGCAGGACCGATCCCGACGGTGACGGTAGGGCAGCAGCCATCCCCAACACAGGGAGCAAAGACATCCCGAAGAAAAAGGAAACGAATGAACGACGCTGTACCGACATGAGACACTCCGTGAAATCGCAACGAACTGTCTTTGCCTAAGCCGAGATCCCCTAACACCGCGTTACGCCGCCGGAAATTTGTCGGCAGCCGGCACACCAAAAAAAACGCGCCCCGGAACCGGGACGCGTTTTGCGCGAGACTGTCACCGATTTACTCGGTGACGGCGTTCTCCACATCGACGCTCACGCCCGGCCCCATGGTCGAGCTCAGCGCGATTTTCTTCATGTAGGTGCCCTTGGCGCCCGACGGCTTGGCCTTGGCCACGGCACCAACGAAGGCACGGATGTTTTCCACCAGCTTTGCTTCGTCAAAGGAAGCTTTGCCGACGCCTGCATGCACGACACCGGCCTTTTCGGCCTTGAACTGGACTTCGCCGCCTTTGGCGTTCTTGACCGCATCGGCCACGTCCATGGTGACAGTGCCAACCTTGGGGTTCGGCATCAGGTTGCGCGGGCCCAAGACCTTACCAAGACGGCCCACGATGGGCATCATGTCGGGGGTGGCGATGCAGCGATCGAACTCGATGGTGCCGCCCTGGACGGTTTCCATCAGGTCTTCGGCGCCGACGATGTCAGCGCCCGCCTCTTTGGCTTCGTCAGCCTTGGGGCCGCGGGCAAAGACCGCGACGCGCACGTCCTTGCCGGTGCCGTTGGGCAGGCCCACGACGCCGCGGACCATCTGGTCGGCGTGACGGGGATCGACACCGAGATTCATTGCGATCTCGACGGTTTCATCGAACTTGGCCGACGCGTGCGATTTGATGAGCGCGACAGCCTCTTCGACGGTCAGGTTCTGTTGGCCGGCGAATGCCTCGCGGGCGGATTTGGTGCGTTTTCCGAGTTTTGCCATCTTACTTTACCTCAATGCCCATGGACCGCGCCGACCCCAGGATGATCTGCATGGCGGCGTCGATGTCGTTTGCGTTGAGGTCCTTCATCTTGGCCTCGGCGATTTCGCGGACCTGCGCGGCTGTCACAGTGCCAACCGTCTCGCGCGAGGGGTTGTTTGCGCCGGATTTCAGCTTGGCCGCTTTCTTCAGGTAGTAGGACGCAGGCGGCGTCTTGATGTCCATCGAAAAGGACTTGTCCTGATAGTAGCTGATCACGGTCGGGCACGGTGCGCCGGGCTCCATGTCCGCTGTCTTGGCGTTGAACGCCTTGCAGAATTCCATGATGTTGATGCCGCGCTGACCCAAAGCCGGACCAACCGGCGGGGAGGGGTTCGCTTGACCGGCGGGCACCTGCAATTTCATGGTGCCGGCAAGTTTCTTGGCCATGAGCCAATCTCCTGTTCGAACAGCCCAAGATCGCGATCCGGGGCCTGATGTTGACGTGGTCCGGGTCCGAGGGCGCGCCCTCTACCCTCCCACGGAGGATGCCGCAAATGCGACAGGAGCGCCGATTACAGCGCTCCTGTCAGGTAATCAAGGGTCAATTGCAACTGGGGGGTCTCGCAACCCTTGATCGGGTGTTTGGTCTTGCAGTGTACGTGTCAGCTCTCTTCGAGGATCACATCAAAATCGACACGGCTGCCCGGCAGGCCCGCTTCGTCCGCGACACCCTTGGGTCGGGACGGGGCCGCAATGATGATCTGCCGCGCCTCGATCCCGCGGCCCACCAGCATCGCCATCAGCGCCTTGGCCCGCAGACGACCTGTCGCCACATCCTCACCGGTTTGCACCCCACCGGCGTGTTGGCCGATCACCCGAAGCCGCGCATGCGGGCAAGCCGACGCCAGTTCTGCGAGAGCCATCGCCGTATCCAGATCATCCGGGCGCAAGGATACAGACCGTGGCGCGTAGAACAGCACGGTGCTGTCCACAGCGCGCTGCAATTCCGTCACGCAAGACGCGGCAGCCCAAGGTTGCGCTGCTGCGGGCGCACGGAAAGCGACGGGCCGTGTTTCCTCGATCACCGAAAACTCGACCCGGCGATCATAGAACCAGGTCGGGCGCGGTCCGGCTATGCCCGAAGGCTGCCGATCCCCCACGCCGCGGGCAAAGAACATCGACGTGTCGATGCCCGACGCACCGATGCGTTTGATCACTTCCTGGGCGCGCTGTTCAGATAGGCGCAGGTTTGCCGTCGGATCGCCCGACGGGTCGGAATGGCCATCCACCCGAATTTGCACGCCTGCGCAGTTTTGCGCGATCAATCCGATCAGCTTGCCCTGCTCCACCCCGTCGGCATCGGCGGTCAGCCCGCCGCTGGGAAAATAGACCCGCGCCTCTGCCGCCATGGCGCGCAGATCGTCGATGCACTGTTTGTTCGCACTGGCCTGATAGGCGCTGTTGTTGAAAATCGGCGCCGCCGTTTGGGTCGTCGTCAATGCAGCGGCGCGCTGTGGCGCTGGTTCCGCTTTTGGTTCGGGCGCGGGTACGGGTGCCGCGGCGGCGACGGGTTGCGTGAATGCGCCCGTACCATTGCCTGTACCAAGCGACGTCTGTGGCGCACTGTTGCGCGCGACGACTTCCTCAGCCGCGCTGGCCGGGGCCGGTGCAGCCGGAATGGCAGGCGCGGCTTGCGGTTGCACCACCATGGCAGGTGGCGGACCGCTGTTTTGCCCTTCCATGAAAACGTAGGCTGCAAACGCAATGGCTGCGGACGGGACCAGCCATGGGAGGCTGTCCTTCACATAGTTGAACGCCATCAGATATCCCCCAGATGATATGCTCGATGTTGCGGGGCACCTCTATATCGTGTGCCTGTACCGACAACTAGGCGAAAAACTGCCTATCGCGTCAACCGGGTATCTGGATAAATCTGTGGATAACTCAGCGATCGTCGAAACAGCGCGCAAAACAAAACCCGCAGGGCCTGTGCCCTGCGGGTTTTTGATGCGGTTAAGCGTCAGGTTTACGTCTGTTTGGACACCTGAGTGAATTCAAGCTCCACCGGCGTTTCGCGTCCAAAGATCGAAACGGTCACCTTGAGACGCTGGTTGTCGTCGTCCACTTCTTCGACCATGCCGTCGAAATCCTCGAACGGGCCATCGTTGACCTTGACCTTTTCACCGACGTCAAAGCTGATCATCAGCTTGGGCGACTCCTCGCCTTCGGCAACACGACCCAGGATCTGTTCGACCTCGGCATCGCGCATCGGCATCGGCCGTCCTTGCGGACCCAGAAACCCGGTGACGCGGTTGATCGAATTGATCAGGTGATAGCCGTCATCCGACATTTCCATGTGCACCAGCACATATCCGGGCATGAAACGGCGCTCGGTGGTCACTTTCTTGCCGCGACGCACCTCGATCACCTCTTCGGTGGGCACCAGAACCTCGTCGATCTGATCCTCGAGCCCCTTCTCTTCGACCGATGTCCGGATCTGCTCGGCGATCTTCTTTTCGAAGTTGGAAAGAACGCTGACGGAATACCACCGTTTTGCCATGTCGTTTTGGCCCCTCGCCCAAAGTCAAAATCCGCGTCCCTGAAACAGAAGCGGCGCGGGGCTCGAATCGCCGCGCGCCACCTTCAGGGTCGAAACGGGGAATACGCCCGCCTGTGCCCAAGTGCAAGAGGGCCTTAGCCGAAGGTGTTCAACACGCCCTCAAGACCCCAACGGATCATGATATCCACCAACGCGAAAAACACAGCTGTGAGCGCGGCCATTATGAACACCATGACAGTGGTCAAAAACACCTCGCGCCGGGTCGGCCAGACGACCTTCGACACTTCGGCGCGGACTTGCTGGATGAACTGAAGCGGGTTGGTGGTGGCCATGATGCGCGTGATCCCAAACTGATGCACCGGCGATGTAACGGTCGCCGGTGCGGAATTCAAGCGTTGTGGGCCGCAGTGACGTGGTCAGGCGCGACTGGCACCGACATCCGGCAGAGCCAACCGTTCGGCAAGATGCGTGGGTGCCAAATCAAGCACACGGTCCCAAAAGCATGCAACGCGATCCAGACGGGCACGCATCCGCGCTGCTTCGGCCGGGTATTGGCGTTCGATCAAGGTGGCGCGCTGCAGGTACCGTTGCCCCAAACGTCTCGGCCCGATGGCAAGGATCACCGTCAGCGCCACCAAGGGCAGAAAGAAGACCACAGTGGCAAAGGCGACGGGATAAACAACCGCCGCTGCACCGGTCGCGGCATATGCAATGTGACGCGCGCGGATGTTTGCGACCGTGTCGCGCCACGTCGGACCGGTGTCATCCGTAGCTTCAAGCGCATCCTGCGCCTCAAGTTCAGGCAGATCATCGCGACGTCGGCGTGGGGCCACGGATGCTGTGGGCGATCGATCGACAAACGCGCGACGCAGCAGGTTGGGTTCCCGATCCACGATCGCGTTGTCTTCGGTCAGTACCGCGCGAATGGTGCGCAGCGTTTCCTCTTCGGACGCGTTACAAGGCGTTCCAGGGATCATCTTGAGGTCGGTCATCAACAGCATCCTTGCCCAGAAATGCGGGCGTTATCCATTACGTTGCCCACGAAGGGTCAAGGCAAAGCTGGGGCCGAACTTGGCTGCTCGCGTGTCAGGAATGTGGCAAGAGTTGGGCACTGTTTCCGAATGGTGAAACAGTCAAAGGGCACGCGCTGGAATTGTTTCTGTTCGGGCGCTAAAAAAAGACCACCGCAAGGCGGAAATCAGATCGGGCCGCCGCAATTCGCGCGCCCCTCAAACGTCCTCGTGATAGTGCTTCGCACGAGACATCTTGCCGATGCCCGGGTTGAACGAGTTGGTCGGATCGCAGCATTTGTAGTGTTCGGCCAACGCAGGCTTTGCAGCATAGAGGTGGCCGACATTGTGCTCTGCCGGATATTCTGCGCCGCGCTGATCCAGCAGTTCCAGCATCGCCGCCTTGAGCGCTTTGATGTCGGTGCCTTTGCGAACGACGTAATCCTGATGCAGGACGTGGCACATGAAATGACCGTAATAGAGCTTGTGCACCAGTTTGCCGTCAATCTCGGGCGGCAGCACCTCGTACCAGTCCCGGTCATTGCGGCGCAAAGCGATGTCCAGCGGAATGATGTCTTCGACCTCGGACGCATGGATGTTCATGTAGCGGACAGCCGCGCCTGCCGCGGCGAAACGGTGCAAACCCGCGATCTTGGCCTCGCGCTCGGTACATTCGAATGCGTCACCTTCGGCGGTTTCGAACAGGGTTTCGAGATATGCCGCCGCCTCGTCGATCCCGTCATCGCGCATCTTGAGGATCAAATGGTGCCGATAGCGATTGCGGTGATCACGCATCCGTCTGGGCAGAACAGCCGGAACAAGCCTTGAAGCGATCTGCAACAGCCGGTCTGTCAGGGTCCCAAGGCCAAACCGGCGCAACCGCGCATCGACCGCCCCTTTGAGCGCAAAGAACTGAGGCAAGCGATCGGTGCCCAGCCAATCGATCATCATCACCGTGTCCTTGCCATAGCGCGCGGTCAAATCGAACACCTCGCGTTCCATGTACTCGGCCGAGACCGGCAGGGACGTGAACTGGGACAGCATGTGGCGGCGCAGATCGGTCAACACACCCACATCGTTGGTGCCGATGTAGAATGTCTTTTGCGCAGCAGGTTTGGCATAAGTGTCGAGACGCACTGCGAACACCGCCAGTTTGCCCGCACATCCCGCGCTTTCGTGCAATTGCGACGGGTCGGCGTTGAACCGCGCTGGCGTGCCCGCATCGATCTCGCGTACCTTTGTCGCATAGCCCGAAGAAGATGCCTTGAGATTGGTGGCGGCGGGGGCCGTTTCAAACCGCCCCTCATCGAGCCTTGCCAGGATCTCTTCGGGAGTGTCGCCAAGGTCCATGCCAAGATGATTAACGAGGTGCAGGGTGCCGCCCTCATCCAGCTGCGCATAAAGCGACAACTCGGTGTAGGACGGCCCACGTTCCACAAGACTGCCGCCCGACGAGTTGCAAACACCGCCCACAATCGACGCACCTATGCACGACGACCCGATCACCGAATGCGGCTCACGCCCCAGTGGCCCAAGCAGCTTTTCCAATGCAAACAGCGTTGAACCCGGCATTGCCAGCACCTGACGACCTTCGGACAGTGCGTGCAGACCGTCCATGCGGCGCGTGTTTATCAGCACCACGTCGCGGTCATAGCTGCCCTTGGGTGTGGATCCTTCGGTCAGGCCGGTATTGGCCGCCTGCAGGATCACGATCTTGTCCGCGGCCACACAGGCCTGCAAAACGCGCCACAGCTCGATCAGGCGGCCCGGTTGCACCACGCACAGCGCGTCCCCGACACCAGATCGAAAGCCGCGCCGAAACCGTTCTGTCGCACGTTTACCGGTGAACACGTGCCGCCGCCCGACGATGTCGCGGAACTGGTCGATGAGTGTCGTCATGCGCTTGCCGCCCCTTGCCGATGCACCGCAGTCGTCGAATGGCGCACGGGATCAAACCTGCCCTGTTCGGACTGAAGTCCGCCAGCCACATGCACCATAAGCCGACAATCCGGTGTTAGCATCCCAGCCCGAATCCTCAACCCGCGACAGCGGGCCTAATGGTCGCAAGCAATCTTGATCAGAGCACTGAATGATAAAGTGGCAGGGGCAGCAGGGTTCGAACCCGCGACCTACGGTTTTGGAGACCGTCGCTCTACCAGCTGAGCTATACCCCTAACGCGGCGAACGATTAGGTGCCTTGGCGTGGGTCGTCAAGCGATTATGCACGCGGGGCAGGACGAACATGTGGCTCAGCCTGCAGTGAACCGGTTCGCCATGGTGCGAAACGCCTTGGCGCGCTGCGACCGCACCTTTTCACTCAGCGCTGAAATGAGGTCGTCAATGTGGCGTCGTGGCAGCCGGTCCCACAGCGCTGGCAAGAACAAATTTTGTTGTGTTGTCCGAACCAAGCAGTATCGCACGCTCGTCAGAATGACGCACATGTCATTCATATCAGTGAACGACGCCCCCGGTCTCGGCCGGGGCGTTTACGCACATCGCGACAAGCTGGCCAGCAGTCTCATCTTCGGCAAGGCATGCGAAAACAAAGCTTTTTTGACTGCCTCAGAACACCGGGCCCGCGGATGCCCCACTTCGGGAGACAGACAAAAAGTCGAACACAACTCCACTCGCAGCGGGAAACTCCCTTGTTTGTGGGAAAGATACCTGTTTTTGGAAACGCAAAGGGCCGCTCGTACAGCACGCGGCCAAATCCCATTGTAGAGGAGGCGACCATGGGGCCGCCTCGCTAAATCTT
>JBCBAV010000043.1:0-24874 GCA_038532285.1 Pseudomonadota bacterium
GTTTATTTGCATGCCGCGACGACGACCGAATTGTGACTGCGCGCTGCTTGCCATCCCGCAGGCCTGTGCAACATGTTCGGGCCAGGCGCGTCCCATCAATCGCAACGCAACAGGTGCATCGCATGACCGAGGTTCTGAACAGCTCATCCTTTCTGACCCTCGCGCGGCAGCCCGGCGTGATGCGCCGCGCGACCAAGGTATCGCTGATCGTGGGCACGATCCTCGCCATCATCAACCACGCGCCCGCGGTGGTATCAGGGCAATTTTCGCTGCTGTCAGCGATCCAGATCGTGGTCACTTATGCGGTGCCCTACAGTGTCGCGACGTGGTCTGCGGTGCAGACAATCCGCGAACGGGCCTGACCCGGTTGTGACGGCGCCGTGATCCCCTCCGTGGTCACCGGCACGGGGTCCCCAGCCAGATGCACACATGCACCGCCCTTGCCCTGCGGTGCGCTCAACGCAATGGCAAAGGTGGTACGCAAAAATGACGATGCACACTGACAAGATTCTTGCCCCGCCCTCTGGAAAATCGAGGAAACCGACGCAGGTATGTTACCAGCGACGGTCAGGGTGCGCGCCGCGCCATCGCCCCACAGTTTGCAGGAGCATGCCATGACCGCCCTCTTTTTTGGGTCCATCGGGACCGTGATCGAGACATCCGAGCATCAGCGCGACGCGTTCAATCAGGCCTTCGCAGTACATGGCCTGGAATGGCACTGGGATCGTGACGCCTATCGCGACATGCTGCAGGTCGCCGGCGGCGCAAACCGCATCACCCGCTATGCCGACGCCCGCGGACACACGGTCGATGCGGACGCCATACACGCCACAAAAACAGCGATCTTCCAGGAACGACTGGCAAGCAAGGATCTGCCCCTGCGCCCCGGCGTGGCCCGTGCATTGCAAGAGGCCGCCGCACGCGGTGCCCCCCTCGCCTTCGTGACCAGCACCGAGGCCGAGACCGCTTGGGCCATTGCAAAGACCGCCGCCTGGCAATCGGGTGTCGCGTTCGATCACGTGACCCACCGCCAGGATGGGCAAAAGTCCAAGCCCGCCCCCGATGTCTATCGCGCCACGCTCAAGGCGCTGGATCTGCCAACGCATGACGTCATTGCAATCGAGGACAACCCCGACGGTGTCGCGGCGGCCAAGGCCGCGGGTCTGGTCACCATCGGCTATGCCGGTCTGAACACCTTTGCACGCGATCTGACCGTGGCTGATGCGCAAGCGGGGGATGACATTGCCATGGCGCTTGACCGTTGGTTGTCCCGCCACGCGCAGGCGGCTGAATAAGCCTCAGGCACAGGCGCGGTCGACCGCGCCCGTTTGCGCCTGCCCCTTGCGGTAGGCGCGCGCCGCTTCGACCAGCGCCGAGAATACGGCGCGCTGGCGGTGGGCATAAAACAAATGCTCCGGGTGCCACTGCACACCGATGGCAAACGGGTCGCATACCCGTTCGATGGCCTGGATCATCCCGCCATCGTCGCGCGCCGCCACCCGCAGGTCATTGCCCAGCGTATCCACCGACTGACTGTGCAACGCGTTTACCTTCATCGGTTGTGTTCCGACGATCGACGCAAGGCGCGTACCCACATCGACCTCAACCGTTTTGCGGGGCAGGATGGTCTTGTATTCACGTGATTGAAACGTCGTGTACGCCTGCTGATCCAGCGTGCCGCCCAAGGCGATGTTTAACATCTGCGACCCACGGCACACGCCCAACAGCGGCATGTCACGGTCAATGGCATTCCGCACGATCCCGCGCTCGAGCGTGTCGCGCTCAGGATCAAGCCGTGATTCCATCACCAGTTCGGCACCGTACAGCGCAGGCCCGATGTCATCGCCACCCCCAATGATGATCCCGTCCACCTGATCAAGGTCGACATCGCCGCCCACCTGCCAGCGCACGGCCCGGGCGCCTGCAAGCCACAGGTTCAACCGCATCAGCGGAAAAATGCGCCATCCGGACCGTTGCGAGACAGTGACACCAATGACCGGTTTCATGACCCCTCCGATGAAATGTCGTGCGCCTTCAGGATGTCGCGGGCGGATGTGACCCAGCTTTCACGGGTCAGGTGCGGGCCATCTGCCCAAGCGCGCCAGCCCGTTTTCAGCGCAGACAGAACGTCGTCATGCCCCGCCACAATTTCGATCATGCACCACAGCCGCCAATCTTGCGCGATGCCCCAGCCCTCGCGGTCAATCCGGCTTTCGGGAAGGCGGTAGTGATACGCAGGGCGCGCAGTGATTTTTGTGTCCGGATCCACGAATTGTTTGACCGCGCGCGGTGCGCACTCGGCAAAGATCGGTAGCAGGTCCAGCCCGTGGTTGCGTGACGTGGTATGTTCCAGCACCAGCTCGGCCAGCGCCTCGATCTCCAACCCATCCCGATCCGCCAGTGCGGACACCAGCGCGCGCGGATAGGGGTCGACAAACGGCAGAATGCGCCGCGACAGGTCCAGCCCAATCTCATCACGCAGCAGTGGTTCCAGCAGCGCAAAGGCACAGGCCACGCGGGCAACGTGATCCCCTGTGATGCGCGGAATCTCGACATTCAGATGCACGCCGAAACCGTGAACAACGCTGGCCTCGGTCCCTTCCGCGCCGGCCTTGCGCAGCGCGCCAAGCGCGGCATCAAAGGCGGGCAGATGGCGCGGATCAAACGGATCGCTGACCAGTTCCACAGGCACCACCATCCGCGCTGCACCATACACGGCATCATTGCCCATCTGGTCCAGATCGTCGCGATATTTGGTATCAAGATAAAAGCGGCACGCACCGAATTTCGGCGTGTCGCAGACCCACGCAGAACCGTCGCGTTGCGCCGACCCGCTGGTTTCACGTGCCCAGGCCCGCGAGGCGGCGGATTCGGGCAATCCGTTGAATACAACCTCAACGCCCAACTTGCGGGGGGATCCGTCTGTCGTGTCGGCGATGGGAAGCGGGGGATAGGCGCACTTGGGCGATGACATAGACATGACCGGTCAACGCGCGACCCGGGAATTCGTTCCCCGATGGAACCTGTGCGCATCCGGCGCGTTGGCGATCAAACCACAATCGGAGACAGCATGTCACACACCATCACATTGCTCGACCGGGTCCAGCTGACCCACGACACCGCGCATTACGTGTTCGACAAGCCCAAGGGCTACGATTTCGCCCCCGGGCAGGCAACCGATCTGGCCCTCGACCACGACGGATGGGAAGACGAATGGCGCCCCTTCACCTTTACCAGCCTGCCGGGCGCAGATGCACTGGCCTTTACCGTCAAATCCTATGCCGACCATGACGGCATGACCTATCGCATGGCCGCCCTGACCCCCGGCGACACGGTGCGGATCAAGGACCCCTGGGGCGCGATCGAGGACAAGGGGCCGGGCGTGTTTATCGCCGGTGGCGCGGGCATCACGCCATTCCTCGGCATTCTGAACAAACGTGCTGCCGAAGGGTCGCTTGACGGCTGCACACTGATCTTTGCCAACGACGCACCGCGCGACATTATCTTGCGGCCACTCTGGGACGGGCTTGACGCGCTCGACACCACCTATGTGCTGTCAGAGGACGCACGCGACGCCAGAAAGGGACATATCGATGGCGCCCTGCTCGATGACCTCATCGATGACTTTTCGCAGAACTTTTACCTGTGCGGCCCGCCCAAGATGGAAGAGGCGGTGGCCGAACTGCTCACCGCGCGCGGGGTGACCGAAGACCGTCTGATCCGCGAAAGCTGAGGCACGCGCATGTTAATTGCCACAACGGATCCTACCGATCCCTACGTCACCGATGACGATCAACCCCGCACGGCGCTTAGCGATCTGGCAACCGCGCTGACGGACACGGTCGAAGGGTACGCAGTGATGGCGGACAAGGCCGCGCCGGACGTGCAGCCCGTGCTTGAACGGTTTCTTGCCTTGCACCGGGCCCACATGGACCGGCTGCGCGCACTGACTGATGAACAGGGCGGCGATCCGACGAATGCCGGGTCGATGCTTGGCACGGTGCATAAGGTGCTGGCCCACACCCGCGACACGCTTGGCAGGCTCGATGACCGCACCCACGACATCATCCTGCGCACCGAAGCGCGGGTGGAAGACCGGTATCAGACCGCGCGCGACGCGCTTGATGAGCACCCGGTCATCCAATCCGTGCTTGCGGCCCAGCACACTGCGCTGCGTGAACACGTCAACGCCCTGAAATACTGAGAGCATCATGACCGCCCAAGCTGATCCCACCTATGTCGACCCCGATGACATCCGCCGCACGCATCTGCGGGCCGCAGCCCGCCGTGCCGCCCGCCGCATGACAACGCACCGCATCGCACAAAAGGCGGCTGCCGCAGCCTTCTTCTTCGGGCTGGCGGTGCTGATGGCCGTGGCATCCGCCGTGGGCATAACCGGCTTGTGGCTGGCACCGGGCGATATCGCGCGCGGGCCTGTCAGCACGCTTTTCGCCGACACGACAACCGAACTGGTGCTGGCACAGCTGCGCGATGTGGCGGCCACGCGCGACGGAACGCTGACCCTTGGCACGGTCGTGGGTCTGATCTTCGCCGTCGTTCTTGCCGCCCTCGGCACGCGGGTGCTGGTCCGCATGCTCAACCTCGCCTACGGCCAGTCCGAAGCGCGGAGCGCTACCGCCTTTCTGGCGGCAGTGGCTGGTCTGACTGTGATCCTGCTTCTCATGTTTGTCGTCAAGCTGGCCGTTGTGACCGTTCCGCCGGTCCTGCTCGCGCTGATGAACGACCTGCCGTTTTGGGAAACCATCATCGCCACGGCGCGATGGCCGCTGTTCTTTCTGATCGCCGTTGGCACGCCGGTCTTGACCTACCGCATTGGCCCCTGCCCGCGTGCCGCGCGGGTGCGGGTGATCTCGCCGGGTCACGTTATGGCCGCGGCTGTCTGGGCCCTCGGCACCGCCGCGTTTGCGCTGCAGGTAGAGGCGATGGGCAGCTACAACGAGGTGTTCGCCCTCATCCTTGCGGCCATCACGCTTCTGGGCTGGCTCTGGCTTTCGGTCTTTGCGATTGCGCTTGGTGCGCTGTTTGACGCCGAACTGGAACAGGAAATCCTGCACAACGTGGCGGCAGAAGGCTCGTAATTGGGCGCGCAGCACGATAGCTTTGCCGCGCGGCAAGACCCGTTCAACTTTTATTCCCCCGGATATCCAAGCACCTCATGATGACCACGCCCTGACGCCTTCTGGCCCCATTTCTTTTCTTCCTTTTCAGCCTCGGCTTGCCGCTTGCCGCCCAGCAAAATCCGCTGGTCCCGGCCGCGACACCTGCCGAAACAGCCGCCCCCGCCGAGACCGAGGCGTTGATAAACGCGTTGGAAGACCCCGAAACGCGCGCCCGCCTGATCGACGCGCTGCGCACGCCCGACAGCGCAGCCGCACCTGCAGACACACCCGAACCGGACCCCGAGGAAAACCGCACCATCGCCACCCGCGCCGCCGAAATCAGCCAGCAGCTGATCAGCGAAGTCGGCGAAGGTGCCGCCCGCGTGGCAGGCGATCTGGGTCGCTTTGCATTGCTGCCCGAACTGCTGACGCCGGAACGCCGCGCAGCGATCAGCGACACGTTGCTGCCACTGCTGCTGACCATCCTGGTGACCATCGGGTTTTACCGGCTCGCACGTTTTGTCAGCGCGCGCGTGCGGCTCGACGCTGTGGTGCAGGCCGGCACGATGGTGGGGCGCACGGGCGTGTTCATCACGCAGGTGGTGCTGTGCATCGTGTCCGTCCTGCTGGCGTGGGTCGCGGGATATACCGTGGCCAGCTTCGTGCTGGGTGACGGGCGGCCCGACCTGACACAGGCCATCTATCTCAACGCGTTCCTGATCTTCGGCCTGCTGACCACGGCACTGTCGGTCTTTGTCAGCGATGACGACCGCGACATGACCTTTGCCGACCTGCCCCGCCGGACCGAAGCGACGGTGTATCGCAGCATGCGGCGGGTGTTCGGCTTTCTGATCTACGGCCTCGTTGCCGTAGCTCCGATCAGCCACGTCTGGGTCAATTTCGTGCTGGCGCGGTCCATGCGCACCGCCGTGGTCACGCTGGGCGCACTGGCGGCGATCTACGCGATCTTCCGCATTCGCCGCGCGCTCGAGGCCGAAGCCGCGCGCGCCCAGCCAGCGGACCACGACACAGCAGACATTGCCCGCGCCAACCTGTGGCAGACGACATGGCCGTGGCTGGGTGTGCTGTACGTGCTGATCAGCTATGGCGTGGCGCTCGCCAATCCCAACCAGATGGTGGAACTGGTGGGCCGCGCCACCGTGCTGACAGCCGTGGGGGTCGGCGTTTTTCTGATTGCGCTGCGCTGTTTCAAGGCAGCAACGCAAAAGCCGGTGGTCACGATGCCGCCCACGATCGACGCGCTGCTGCCGCCGCTGGGTGACCGGATCACCGGCTTTTTGCCGCTCAGCCTGATGGTCTCGGGGGCCGGGCTGTCGATTGTCGCCGCCGCGCTGGTGCTCGAAGGCTGGCACCTCGTTGATCTGGCCACATGGATTTCCACCGGGGGCGATGACGCGATCTGGCGCGGCATCTCGGTTCTGATCGGGGTCGCGTTCCTGGTCGTTGCGTGGTGCGTGCTGACCGCGTGGATCGACACCCGCCTGTCCGAAGAGCTTTCGGGCAAGCAGGTTTCGTCGCGCTCGCGCACGCTGCTGGCACTGTTCAAGAACGTGGTGTCCATCGCCCTCGTCCTCTTTGGCGGCATGACCGTGCTGTCGGAACTGGGCGTTGATATCGCCCCGCTTCTGGCCGGTGCCGGTGTTCTGGGCCTTGCCATCGGTTTCGGTGCACAGAAGCTGGTGCAGGACATCATCACCGGCATCTTCATCCAACTGGAAAACGCCATCAACGAAGGCGAAGTCGTCACCGTTGCGGGCACCACCGGCACGGTCGAGAAACTGACCATCCGGTCCGTGGGCCTGCGCGATGTGGCCGGCACCTACCACCTGATTCCGTTTTCTTCCGTCGATACGGTGTCGAACTTCATGCGCCGCTTTGCCTTCCACGTGGAGGTTGCAGGCATCGCCTATGACAGCGACATGGACGCGGCAAAACAGGCCATGCATGACGCCTTTGACATTGTGAAGGCGGGCGAACTGGGCGGCGACATCATCGCGCCGCTGGAATGGCACGGCGTGATCGCGATGGGCGAAAGCGCGGTCAACCTGCGCGCCCGGATCAAGACGCGCGCGGGCAAGCAATGGGCCATCGGCCGCGCCTATACCGAACAGGTCAAGCGTGCGCTCGATGCCGCGGGGATCGAGATCCCGTTCCCGCACCGCGAACTGAAACTGCCCAAGGAACTGATCGACCGGCTTACCCCCGCAGCGGCGGCCCCTGCCCTGCCCAAACCTGTCGCATCAGATGAACCCGGCGATGCGCCCGCCCCGGCGACAGGCACCAACGACAGCTGATGCGGAACAATCGGCGGTCCTGCGGCGTTTCTCTGGCAACAGAACACACGTGCAGGAGACCCGCACATGAATGCCAGGAAACACGCGGCTGCCGCCGATCTTGAGCCGGCTAGCGGCGCCGATCCCATCGCCTTTACCGATGCCGATCAGGCCCGCCTGATCCGCGACGACCGCAAACCGCGCCTTGCCAGCTATGGCCGCGCACGGCTGGCCATCGGGCTCAGCGTCATACTGGCGCTTGCGCTGCTGACCGCCGCCGGATTTGTCGCCAACGGCGTGGAGGCGGGCCAATGATGTTTTCACAGATCAAGGGCACCGGGCTGACCGTCACCGAAGACGTCACCGCACGCGTGCACGACCTGTGGTTCGACCTCGATACCGGGCGCATCAGCCACGCGGTGGTTGACCTTGACAACTGGCTTGTCTCCGACCTCGCGTTGGTAACGCCCGACCGGATCAGGCACACGGGCGACCGCTGGACCCTTTCCATGACCCAAGGCGAACTGACCCGCGCGCCGCGCTGGAATGCCGCTGGCGACGCGCCGCTGATCGACTGGCCGCCCATCGTCGTGGGCCCCTTTGGCAACACGCTGTCGCTGCCCCTGCTGGCGGCACAAATGCGGGCAGCGCGCGGCGACATGGACGACATCGCCCAGGCAATCTCGCAAACCACCGACGCGGCAACCGGGTTGATCGGCACCCCGGTGCGCGGTGAAGCCGACGCAATGACCGATCTTGCCATCGACATGGACCGGCACGTGGTTACCCACGTGATCATCGGCAGCGACCATCTGCCCCTGTCGTTCTTGCGCCGCACAGAGGACGGCGGATTGCGTCTTTCTGATACTGTGAACTGACATGGCCGCAGGCGGGCTGATCTATTATCCCGACAGCAACCCCGGCATCACGCGCAGACGGCGTGGCCGGGGTTTTTCCTATACGGCGCCCGATGGTACGGCCATTGCCTGCCGCGCGGAACGGGCGCGGCTTGCGGCGCTGGCCATTCCGCCGGCCTATGACGACGTCTGGATTGCACCCATGCCCAACGCACACCTGCTCGCGACGGGCCGCGACGCGCGGCGGCGCAAGCAGTACCGCTATCACCCCGACTGGGCCGAGGCGCGGGCGCAAACCAAGTTTGACCGCCTGGCGGATGTGGGCCGCGCCCTGCCTGCCCTGCGCCGCTGGATCACCCGCGCGCTGGCCGGAGACATCGGCAGCCAAGACACCGCCATTGCCGCAGCACTTGCCCTGATCGACCGCGCTGCACTGCGCCCGGGCGATCCGGTCTACACCGCCTCCAACGGCAGCCACGGGGCACTGACGCTCGAAGGGCGACACCTGACGCGCGACGGCGCGCGCATCACGCTGAACTACACCGCCAAAGGCGGCAAGGAGGTCACGAAATCCCTCACCGGCGCGCGTCTTGCGCGGGTGCTGCACCGCTGCGCCGATCTGCCCGGGTCGCGGCTGTTTGACGTGCCGGGACCAAACGGGCCGGTGCCGTTGCGGTCCGACCATATCCAGGAGGTTCTGACCGACCTCGGCGGCGACGCGATCACACCCAAAAGCCTGCGCACATGGGCCGGCACCCTTGCCGCGTTTGACTGCGCGCGCGCCAGCGCGCCGACGCTGCCGACCATCGCCAGTCTCGCCCATGCCGCCGCCGCGCGGTTGCACAACACGGCAACGGTTGCGCGCAACAGCTACATCCACCCCGATGTCATTGCCACGGCCGAGGATGCGGACGCCTTGCACCGGGCCGCGCGCGCCTCTGACGACGGGCCGTCGGAACTGCGACAGGGCGAAGCCGCCCTGCTGCGCTATCTGGTTTAGGCGCGCAACGGTTCGGGCATTTGCACGGGCGCAAGCCCGGTGCGCCCCAGGCACCACAATCCTGCCGCAACAATCCCCACATTGGCCACCACCGTTGCAGCCAGGATGCCGTCGTACCCGGCATACCACACCCCCAACCAGGCCAGCGGCACATAGACCACAAAAGTGCGCCCAATCCCCAGACCCATGGAATACAGCGGTTTCGACCGCGCATTCATCGCCGCGTTGGCGGTCACCAGCATGCCGTAACCGAACAGGCTCCAGCCGACCACGCGCAGGTAGTCCGCGGCATATCCCGCCGGGGCCGCGGCAGGGTCAGACACAAAGATGCCCGCCAGCGGTTGCGCAAAAACCGCAAGACCTGCGCCCATCATGACCCCGTAGCCCAGGCACAGGCCCCACGCGACGGCAACCGCGCGCCGTGCGCGGCCCTGCTGTTCCGCGCCCCAGTTCTGGCCCACTACGGGCCCGATGCCCGCCGACAGCGCCAGCAGCGGCACCAGCACCACCGACTGTACCCGGCTCGCCGCCCCAAAGCCCGCAACAGCGGCCTCGCCCACCGTTGCCACGGCTGCGGTCACCAGCGCCATGCCCGCGGGATTGATCGCATTGGAAAAGGCCGCAGGCGCACCGACGCCGATGACCCGGCGCACCGATCCGGTCAGATCCCGGAACGGGTCGGCACAGATGCTGACATAACCCTGCCGCGCGCCATAGATCACCGCCGCCAGCACCGCGCCGACATAGCCCACCAGCGTCGACAGCGCAGCACCCGCAGTGCCGTAGGCGGGCACAGGGCCCCAGCCAAAGATGAACACCGGGTTCAACCCGATGGAAAAGATCGCGGAAAACACCATGACTGCGGCCGATGCCGCCCCGTCGCCATAGGCGCGAAAGATGGCGTTCAGCACCATCGACCCCACGAGAAACGGAAAAGAAACGGCCCAGATCGGCGCATAGGTCAGCGCCTCGGCCAGCGCGTCACCCCCTGCGCCCATCGCGGCAAACAGCGGTTGCGCGCCGAACCCGAACCCTGCTGCGACGATCACCGACAGCGCAACGGCAAGCAGCGTGGCGTGCAGCACCATGCGCTGCACCGCGCCGGCTGCGTCCTTGCGCCCGATGGCCTGGCTCACCACGGCATTGGCCCCTGCAGACAACCCGATGGCCAGCGACGTGATGGCCGCCGTTACCGGATAGATGAACCCCACCGCCGCCAGCGGCGCAGGCCCCAGCTGTCCCAGGAAATAGGCATCCGCCAGCCCGACGCTCACCACCGCCAGAATGCCAAAGGCCATGGGCCCGGACACCAGCGTCAGCGCGCGCCACACCGGTCCTTGCGTCAGATCGCGATCACTCATGCCGCAGCACTCCTTTTCCAAAAAAGAGGAGGACGCGTCGCGGGGGTGCACCGCGCCCTCGGTCATGTGGGCCTGTCGGGACTGGCCCCACACGACACCGGGGCTGGAGCGCACTGCGCACCCAGCCCCGGATTTCATCAGTTTATGGCCGCGAACACGGGCCCGGTTTTCTTGCCAAGGTTGCCAAATGTCAGGATCGCGGGACCATGTCCCGCGCCGCTTCTGACATCTCGGTCATGATGCGCTGGCGCGTCTGCGGAAATCTCCACATGTGGGGCATGAACCTCGGCCTGCGCGGCACCTCCGCCATCGCGTGTGCCCGCCGCGTCATGCGGTTTCGCCGCCAAAGGGGTGCTCACGACCAATACGATGGATGCTGTCAATGCGCGTTTCATATCCTTCTCCAATCTGACCGCCGCTGTGATGCGGCGCCCTTGGTGTCTCAACCGCCCACACCCTATCCGGTTCCCTGAACGGGCCGATTTTCCGCCCTGGCGGCACTGTTTAATCTCTCATGGAACAAATGCGGCTGACCGGGCGTTTCCTTCACTGACGCGACGAAACCAAGGAGACCGCCATGAGCGCCCCCGACACCAACACCGAAAAACAAGTCCGCCGCCACCGCCCGGCCCTTTACGGCATTGCCGCGGTGACTGCCGCGGTCCTCGTGTTCATCGTCGCGGCACAGACAGCGCCCGAAGATGACGCCCAGGTCATGGAGGCGGAAATCACCGTAACCGAATAATCGCTGACCCGTTCAGGCACCAAAAACCCCGCCGTGGCCATCCATGGCGGGGTTTTTTTGTCAGCGCTCTCCCACTTCGGGTGCGATCTGCGCCCAGGTGAGCAGGGTAAAGATGACCGTGCCGCCGATCACGTTGCCCAGAAACACCGGGATAAAGAACCCGAACGCAGCCTGACCAAGCGGCAGCATGCCCTGCACCATCAAATAAGCCATCTCGACCGATCCGGCGACGATGTGGGTAAAATCCCCCAACGCAATCAGCCAGGTAAAAAGAAAGATCAACGGCACCTCGTTGCCCTTGGCCGTGGGCAACATCCACACCAGCGCGGCAATCAGCACGCCGGCCGGGATCCCGCGCAACAGCCCCTCCATCGGGGCCATGCCGGTGGCGTGACGGCTCAACTCCGTGAACGCGGCGGCGATTTCGGGTTCCAGCACCGGCGCATAGGCCAGAAACCCCGCCACCATGAACGCGCCCACCACGTTCGCGGCCAGCACAATGGCCCACAGCGCCGCCATCTGTCCCGCCACATGCCACGACCGGGTGACAAGAACCGGGGCCACCGTAGTGATGGTGTTTTCGGTAAAAAGCTGCATCCGCCCCAGGATCACCAGCAGGAACCCGAACGTATACCCCATGTTCTCGAAGACATAGACCCAGTCGCCCTCGGGAAGCCGCGCGCGCAACAGCGCCTCGCCTAGCACGGAAAACGAAATTAGGATGCCTGCGGCAATGCCCGAAAACATCAGCGCCCGCTTGGGCCGCTGCAATTCTTCCTGCCCGTTGCGACGCACCGATTCAAAGATCAGCTTGGGCGACAGGCTTCCCGCCTCTCTGACGGCGCGGTCCTCGTGCTGGTGCACGGTCAGGTCACCGTCATCGTCGCGCTTTACATCCTTGGGCATCGCGGCTCTCCAATTTGCGGAAATGTGCAGCGTCAACGCTGGCTGATGCGACATTGTTCCTGTTTTGGCGGAACTTTTGCCGCGCGGCTGGCGTTGGCGCGCCATGGAACTCATTGATCAAGCACTGCCCGCCGACCTGACCCGACCCCTTGCCGCGCAACTTGCCGGTTGGATCGAAGATGCCATTGCCGCCCTGCCCCGCGTGGGTATCGCACTGGCCGTGATCCTGATGACCGCGCTGGTGGTCTGGACCCTCAAGGCCATCATCGCCCGGCTCGGGCGGCGCGCCGGTCTGCGGCGCAACCTCATCGACGTCTTGCGCCTGCTGATCGGCACCACGCTGTGGCTTGTCGGCGGCCTGATTGCGCTGACCATCGTGTTTCCCACCGTCACGCCGGGCCGCGCGCTCACGACGCTGGGCCTCGGGTCCGTGGCCATCGGTTTCGCGTTCAAGGACACGCTGGAAAACTTTCTCGCCGGGATCCTCATCCTGCTGCGCGAGCCGTTCCAGATCGGCGATCACATCGAATGCGAAGGCGCCGAAGGCCAAGTCGAAGCCATCACCATCCGCGACAGCCACATCCGCAAAACCGACGGCCAGCTGGTCGTCGTGCCCAACGCGCAGCTGTTCCATCACCCGGTGACCGTGCGCACGGACAAGGCGCACCGCCGCACCGCGATCATCGTGGGCGTGGCCTATGGTGAAAACGTCGACGCCGCCCGCGATGTCATCGCCAAGGCTGTGCGCAAGGTCGACATGGTGCGCGACGACGTCCGCGACGTGCAGGTCTTCGCCAAGGAATTCGGCGCCTCCTCGATTGATTTCGAAGTGACGTGGTGGACCGGCTCTGCCCCGCTCGACATCCGCGCCAGCCGCGACCAGGTGGTCGCAGCGGTCAAGGGTGCCCTGGATGACGCGGGCATCGAAATTCCGTTCCCCTATCGCACCCTCACCGTGAACGGGCCCCTGCCCGTGCGCGCCATCGCCGACGCGGCGGAATAACCCGTGTCTCAGGCCGTTGGCGCGGGCGCCGAAACGTTGGTGCAACGCGCCCGGCCTGCCACGCTGGGGCTGGTACTGGCCAAACACGGGGTGCTGATGCCCCTGCTCTTCGGTCCGCCGCTCGTCTGGGCGGTGATCGAAGGGGCCCATGCGCTGGCCCTTGCACTGGCAGGGCCACTGGGTCTGGGCCTTGCCCTGTCTGCCGCCGTCTGGCGCATCGCCCTGCCCCGCGACCTGCGCGGGGTCGAAGCAATGGCCACCATCGCCCTTCTGTTTCTGTTTGCCGCGGCACTTTCCGTGCCCGCATTCATGGTGCTGGGCCTGCCGCCCGCCGCGGCCCTGTTCGAAGCCATGAGCGCGATGACAACCACCGGCCTGTCCATGGCGCGCGACCCCGACAGCTGGCCCTTTGCCGCGCATGTTCTGCGCGCCTGGATGCAGTGGTGCGGCGGGCTGGCCATGGCCACCGCTGTGCTGGCACTGGTGCTTGGCCCCGGCCCCGTCGCCCGCGAGATGGGCAAGGTTGGCATCGACGACCGCAACCGCCTGACCTCGGCCCGCAGCCAGGCGCGCGCGCTCTTGGGGGCGTACACCCTGATCACGCTGATCTTTGCCGGTGCCATCGGGCTTGCAATCGGGCACGCAGGCGAAGGGTTGGTGCTGGCGCTGTCGGCAGTCTCGACCGGCGGGTTTGCACCGCGATCGGACAGTCTGGCCAGCTACGATACTTTGGGCCAAAGCCTTGTGATCCTTGCCAGCGTGGCCGGTGCGGTGTCACTGCTGGCCTATGTCCAGGTGTTGAACAAGGGGCTGGTATGGCTGGTGCGGTCGCCTTCGGTCCGACGGGTCGCGCTGTGCTGCGCGATCTGTGCCACTTTGCTGGGCGGGGCGATCTTTGCACTGGGTCCGGGCGTGCCGTTCGGGGCCACCTACCTGAACCTGCTCAGCGCCATGTCGACGGCGGGCTTTTCCGTATCCGCGATGCCCGCGGCCCCTGCCCTACTACTTTTGTTCGTCGGGGTCATGGTGGTGGGCGGTGATCGCGGATCAACCGCTGGCGGGCTCAAGATCTGGCGGATCGCAATCGCGGCGCGCGCCGGGCGTCACGCGCTGACCCTGCCGCGCCTGCCCGACCGTGCCGTCAGCCCGCTGCGCTATCGTGGCGACACGATCAGCGACGGTTTTCTGGTCATGCTCGTCGGCCTGACGGCGCTCTACACGCTGACCGCGGCGGCGATCTGGGCCCTTCTGCTCAGCCTCGGGTATCCGCCGCTGCCTGCGCTGTTCGACACGATTTCAACCCTGTCGACCGTGGGTTTGGGAACCGGGGTCATCGACCCCGACCTGCCGCCCGCGACCCAACTGGTGCTGACCGCGGGCATGTGGCTCGGGCGGCTCGAATTCATCGCGGTGCTGGTGCTGATCCTGCCCCGCACATGGGCCACGCGCCCCTAACCGAAAGGACCCCACATGCGCATCGTCATTGTCGGCGGATCGAAATTCGGCGTCGCCACCGTCGAGCAACTGATTGACAAGAGCCACGAGGTTGTTCTCGTCGACAAGGACCGGGCCAAGCTGGAACGCCTGTCCGAGGATTTCGATTGCGGCCTGATCGAAGGCGACGGCACGTCCCCGTCCGTCTTGCGCGAGGCGCATTCCGGCGAAAACGACGTGCTGATCGCGTTGACCAACGCGTCCGACGACAACATCCTGACCGCCCTTGTGGCGCGGTCGGTCGGCTTTGGCCGCGTGATCCCGCAGATCGTGTCGCCCGAACTGCTCGAGGTCTGCGCGGAACTGGAACTGACCGACACGATCACGCCGCACGTCACGGTCGCCAAATCCCTGTGCCGCGCGCTCGAAGAAAAGACCGAAGTCGCCGAAGACCTGAACCTGAGCCATGATCTGCGGCTGAAACGGGTCGAAATATGTGACGCCCATGACGGCAAGACGCTGGATGACATCGGCCTGCCCGACACAATGCGTGCGGTCGCCGTCATCAGCGGTGAAACCGAAACGCTCGCGACACCCGACACCAAACTGTCCGCTGGCGCGCACGTTCTGTGTGTCGCGCCGCACGACAAGATCGACGCGCTGAAAAAAGCGTTTTCCTGATGGAACCATCGCGGCGGTGCCGCGTTTGCTCTTCAGAAATCGAAACGAGGTTCACAATGGCCAAGGGCAAGCGCCCCAGCATCAAGGACGAAGACACCTATGACGCCCTGCGCGAAGACGGCTATGCCAAGGACGTCGCGGCCCGCATCGCCAATGCGCAAGCGAGCAACGACATGGATCCGTCCGAAAAGGGCGGCAAGGCGTCGCCCCACGAAGAGTGGACCAAGGACAAGCTTTACGCCCGCGCACATGCGCTCGAGATCGACGGACGGTCGGACATGACCAAGAACGAACTGATCGACGCCCTGCGCAACCAAAGGAGTGCAGCATGACTATTCAGACCGGCGATACCGTAGAATGGAACTGGGGTGACGGCACCGGCACCGGCACCGTCAAACAGATCTATACCGACCGCGTGACCAAGACCTTCAAAGGGTCCGAAGTGACCCGGAACGCGACCGAAGACGAACCCGCCTATCTCATCGAACAGGATGACGGCGACCAATTGCTGAAAAGCGCATCTGAACTGAAGGCGGCATAAATCATGGGTATTGAAATCACTGGCCTCGGCAGCCTTCTGCTTCTGGCACTGAACATCTGGGCATTTGTGTCGATCTTCGGCTCGAACACGACAACGGGCAAAAAGGTGGTGTGGTGCCTTCTGGTGCTCCTCCTGCCGCTTCTGGGCTTTATCATCTGGCTCTTTGCGGGCCCCCGCGCGGCGAGCGACGTGCGCGCCTGACCTATCCCTCGATATTGGGCGCATCTCCTCCCCCCAGCGTCTGATGTCATTCACTGGCCCGCCTGCCCCCGTGGCACGGCGGGCTTTTTTTGTGCGCGATTCGGGGGTTGGTGCGGTGTGGGGGCTAAAAACAGGCTCTAATCGGCGACTTAGGGCCGATTTTGCGGCACGCGGCAATTATCGCGTGGGATCAGTGGTTTAGCCGCAGACTTGCACAGATCACTTTGACCTCACAAGATATAGCGGCCCGCGCCCCCTGCCCCACAAGACTCGAATCTGTGGACAAGTCGGCCAAGCTGGCGTTAAGTAACGCAAAACAGTGCTTTGGCGATCCAAAGCGTTACAACAACGTCAGAGGCGGCGGTGACAGATCCGGTGTATATCAACCAACGCGTCCGCGCGCGTGCCGATACCCTTGGGGCGGCGCTGGATGCGCACATGCTGGCGTCCTTTGCGCCCGATGCGCGCAAGGCGCTGCGCCGGTTCTCCGCCGGTGAGGCGGCAGAGCTGCTGGGCATCTCCCCCAGCTTTCTGCGCAAACTGCATTTCGACGGCAAGGCGCCCGAGGTCGAAACCACCGGCGGCGGGCGGCGACAGTATTCAGCCGACGATCTGATGGCCCTGCGCCGCACCCTGGACGAAGGCAAACCGGGCGCCTACCTGCCCGGGCGGCGCCCGGGGGACAAGCTGCAGGTGCTGTCGTTCCTGAACTTCAAGGGCGGGTCGGGCAAGACCACCAGCACCGTGCACACCGCCCAGCGGCTGGCGCTCAAGGGCTACCGCGTGCTGTGCGTGGACGTGGACCCGCAGGCATCGCTGACCGTGCTCTTCGGCTACCGGCCCGAATACGACTTTCTCGATCAGGGCACGCTTTATGATGCGATCCGCTATGACGACCCCCTGCCCTTGTCAGCCGTCATCCAGAACACGTTTTTCCCCGGCATCGACCTCGCCCCCGGCGGGCTGCTGTTGCAGGAATTCGAACACGAAACCCCCCGCGCGCTGATCGACAACGTCCAGCCCGCGTTTTATGCCCGCATGGCCGCCGCGCTGGCCGAGGTCGAAGACGACTATGACGTGGTGCTGTTCGATTGCCCGCCGCAGCTGGGGTACCTGACGATGGCCGCGCTCTGTGCGTCAACATCCGTGCTGATCACCATCGTGCCCAACATGCTCGACGTCGCGTCCATGGCGCAGTTCCTGCAGATGAGCGCGGATCTTCTCGACGTGGTGGCCGAGGCCGGTGCGCCGATGGCGTTTGATTTCATGCGGTTCCTGATCAACCGCTACGAGCCGAACGACGGCCCGCAACAGCAGGTCGTTTCGTTCCTGCGCACCCTCTTTACCACCGAGGTGATGGTGGCGCCGATGCTGAAATCCACCGCGATCTCGGATGCGGGGCTGACGCAGCAGACGATTTACGAGGTCGAACGCGCCCAGTTCAACCGGCAAACCTATGACCGCGCGCTCGAGTCACTGAATGCTGTGAATGACGAGGTAGAGCAGCTCCTCCACCAAGCATGGAGACGATAGATGGTACGCAAGAACGTTCTGAAAACCGCCCTGCCGGCTGACAAAAACCAGCGCCCCAAACCCCCTGCCCCGCGCGGCGCCGTGGGCGCGCTGCAATCGTCGCTGTCCAAGCTGCAGGAAAACGCGGTGCAGGAGATTGACGCCGCCCTGATCGACGAGGCGGGGCTTGAGGACCGGTTGGGCGACGATCACGCCGACCACGAAGCGCTGACCTACAGCCTGCGCAACTATGGCCAGCAGGTGCCGGTGCTGCTGCGGCCGCATTCCACGACCCGTGGCCGGTACGAGATTGTCTATGGCCGCCGCCGCCTGCGCGCCCTGCGCGAACTGGGCCTGCCGGTCAAGGCCATGGTGCGGCAGCTCGACGACGACCAGCTGGTGCTGGCCCAGGGGCAGGAAAACACCGCGCGGCGCGATCTCAGCTTTGCCGAAAAGGCCAGCTTTGCCGCCCAGCTCGACGCCGAAGGGTACGACCGCGACACCATCGCCGCGGCCCTGTCGATCGACCAGCCGATGGTCAGCCGGATGCTCAAAGTCGGGCAGGCAATCCCGCTCAGGATCCTGCGCAAGGTCGGCCCCGCCCCCGGTATCGGGCGCGACCGCTGGCTCGCGCTGATCAAGTTGATGGAGAAAAACGGCTCGGGCCGCGCGTTCGCCTTTCTCGACACGCCCGACGCCGCCGCGATGACGTCGGACGACCGGTTCGAGGTGATGTTCACCCGCGCCAGCGGCATCAAACCCGCCCCCACGCCCAAACCCGCCCCGCGCCCCCTGCGCACCGACGCAGGCGACGTGCTGGGCGACATCAAACCGAGGAAAAAGGGGGTCACCCTGACCATTCGTGACGGTGATGGCTTTGCCGCGTGGCTCGACGCGCAGGCCGACACCGTCATCGCAGAGCTTCATGCGCGCTGGTCCGCCACGCGCACCGAAGACCCCGAGCAGTAACCACAACAACAGGAGGACAACGCAGACAGCCCAAAAAAGAAAAGCCCCCCGAAACGGTGTTCCGGAAGGCCCTTCATAAGCTTGCACCTTTGAAGTAGCCCGCAGCACCATCGCCTGTCAACTCTGGCCATCGGTTCAGGGGGCGGAAATCTGTTGTCTGCCGATTTCTGACCATGACATTTCACACGCGACCCGAACCGGGCCGTGCCAACAGGGCTGCGTGCCCGGGTGCGGCGACGATTGACAAATGGCACATCCTGGATGCACTGACCGATGCCGCCGAACACTTTGGCGTCGGTCATCGGCAACTGGCCGTGCTGCGCGCGCTGCTCAGCTTTCATCCCCAGCGGCACTGGCCTGTGACGGCGGACAGCCTGATCGTGTTTCCGTCGAACCGCACGCTGTCTGCGCGGCTGGCTGGCATGCCCGACAGCACGTTGCGGCGTCATCTGGCCACGCTGGTGACTGCGGGACTTGTCAGCCGTCACGCCAGCGCCAATGGCAAGCGGTACCGGCGGGGCAGGGGGCAGGATGCGGTCGCCTTTGGCATCGACCTTGGGCCGCTGGTGACGCAGTACGCCGCGATCAATTCAGCAGCAACGACAGCACGTCAGGACGCCGAGGACCGCGCCGCCGAACGCGCCCGCGTCCTGTCCCTGCGCGCACAACTGCGCCCGATGTCCCAAGCCGCCACGATGCTCGACGATCTGTCCCGCGCGCTGCGCCGCAAGCTGAGCCTCACGCAACTGCACGACTGGGCCACCCGGTTGCGCGCCTGTCTGGCCGGTCTCGTCACAGCGAGATCGAGCGCCAGCAACAGCCAAAATGAGCGGCACAAAGAACCCGAAGAAAAAAAACTAATCACCGAGAAAGTGACCGACATCACCCCACGGCAGATCGATGATATTTGCACTGAAAGACGGTGTTACTTTGACGAACCACTGCGCTCCTGGTCGGATGTAGAGCGGGCGGCTGACAATTTGGCACCTATGATGGGGCTAAGTCCCCAAACGGTGCAGCGCGCCGCAGAAAGGACAGGACGGACCCGGACCGCCATTGCCGTGCTCATGGTTCTGGAACGATTTGCCCAGATCAGGGATCCGGGTGGTTACCTCATGTCCCTCGTTCACGAACCGAGTGCTTTGGCAACGGTTTTGACTGCGCAACGCCAAAAAATTGTCAGCTGACAAATGAGATCGTGCAATAAAAACATATACTTAGATCAGCGGACGTTGGGGGGTCTCGTCGTCTTCGGCGTGGGCCAGACGCGCCAGCGTGCCAAAATCGTGGATTGTCAGCCGGTTGTCGGACCACGTCGCGATCTGCGCCTCGCGCAAGCGGGCCAGCGTCTTGTTGGTGTGCACCAGCGACAGCCCCAGCGCATCGGCCAGATCCTGCTGGCGAAAGAGCAGGGGGACGTTGTTGTCACCGCCCAGACCAACGGCAGACAAACGGTGGTAGAACCGGTGCAGCGCCCACGCGACCTTGGCACGCGCATCCAGCTGGCCGACGACAGACAGGGCTTCGCCCAGAAACACTTCCTCCATCGCGGCAACGCGGGTCAGGTCATAGGCGCGGCCGGGATGCGACGTGAACAGCGTCCACAAGTCCGACCGGTTGAAGGTACAAAGCCGCATGTCGGTCACCGCCTCGACCGTGTGGCCCATCGCGTCCATCACGCCCGCCTGCAGGCCCACGAAATCGCCGGGCAGCACGAACCCGATCACCTGCCGCCGCCCGTCTTCGAGCGTCTTGTAGCGCACGCCCATCCCCTTGAGGCAGGTGAACAGGTGCGTGGACGACTGCCCCTGTGCCATGATCTCGGTGCCGGGCTGTGCCTCGAGCTCGCCGGTTTTGAACCGGGTCATGAACGCCACCTCGTCGGCATTCATGTCGCAAAACGCGTCCATCTGGCGCAAGGGGCATCGGCTGCAATCAGTGAGCATTATTCTTCCTCGTCTATGTCGTGGATTAATTCGCGGGGCGGCGGGATGTGTCACAAGGGGCGATCGTTCCCCCCATGCCGTGATCCCGATGAACAAACCATTTGCAAATACACGCCGCGCCCTGATCGCGGGCGACCAGGTGGTCGAGGTGCTGGACCTCGGCAATTACCTCGAGGTGAAGGGATGGACGATGGTGCACACCGCGACCGATGCCCCTGTGGCCGGGCAGATGTTGCGCAGGGCGCAACGGCCCTATGACCTGATCATCGTGGCCTTGCGTCAGGACAAACCCGGGGCACAGGATCTGTTGCATTCCGCGATGGTCACGGGGTCTGCCGTGGTCGTGATCAATGGCAGCGGCAGCAGCCTGCGCGGACCGCAGGTGGCGTTTGTCAGCCGTCCCTACGGCGACCGCGATCTGGATATGGCGATTACCCGGCTTGCGCTTGATCTGACCTGACGACGCGCGGGCGCCCGTTCTTTCCAACATGCACTTTCAACGTCGCCCGACACGACGAAGTTCCATTCTTTTTGGAACCAAACCCGGGCACCTGCGTTGGCAGGCAGACGAAACGGGTTTTCCATGTGAAATGACATATGCGTGATCCTGCACCGGATCCGCCGGCGCGCTTTCGTCCCTGAAACCGAAGATGAAAGAGGCCGAGATGAACCGCACCACCGCCCTGACCGAACATTTCATGAGCACGCTGACCCCCGAGGATGCGACGCTCGACAATTTCCGCCAGGCGGTGCGCGAGGTCGCCCAGGACGTGATCACGGTCGAGAAAAACGACGCCGACTGGAACCGGGCGCAGGTGTTGCGGCGCTTGGCCGACCCCGACCGCGTGCTGTCGTTCCGCGTCACATGGACGGATGACAACGGCGACGTGCACATCAACCGCGGCTGGCGCGTGCAGGCCAGCAACGCCATCGGTCCCTACAAGGGCGGTTTGCGCTTTCACCCCGGTGTGACGCTGGATGACCTGCGCTTTCTCGCGTTTGAACAATGTTTCAAGAATGCGCTGACGGGTCTGCCGATGGGCGGGGCCAAGGGCGGGTCGGATTTCGATCCCACGGGCCGTTCGGATGCCGAGATCATGCGCTTTTGTCAGGCGTTCATGGCCAAGCTGACCCCGTATATCGGCCCGGACCGGGACGTGCCCGCGGGTGATATCAATGTCGGTGGGCGCGAGATCGGATATCTCTTTGGTGCGTACAAAGAGGCCGCAGGACAGTACCAAGGTGCGCTGACCGGCAAGGGACTGTCATATGGCGGGTCCGAAATGCGGGTCGAGGCGACGGGTTACGGTCTGATCTATTTCGTGCAGGCGATGCTGGCGCGGCAGGGCGATGAGCTGAAGGGCAAGCGCGTGGCGATCTCGGGCAAGGGCAACGTCGCCCGCCATGCCGCCGAAAAGGCGCTGTGCGAAGGCGCCAGGGTCGTGACACTGTCTGACACCTCCGGAACGTTGCACGCCCCCGACGGTCTGAGCCAGGAGGCCATCGACTGGGTTGGTGCACAGAAAGAGGCGGGCGGCGATCTGTCGAACCCGCCATCGCATCTGAACGCCACCTTCCTCGCCGATGAAACCCCGTGGCAGCAAGAGATGGACATCGCGCTGCCCTGCGCGACCCAGAACGAGATCGACAAGGACGCGGCCAAGGCGCTGATCAAGGGCGGGGCCAAGCTGCTCGCCGAGGGTGCCAACATGCCGACGACACCTGACGCTGTGGCCGAACTGCGCCGTGCCAAGGTGCTCTATGCCCCCGGCAAGGCCGCCAATGCGGGTGGGGTCGCCGTGAGCGGGCTGGAGATGAGCCAGAACAGCCAGCGCCGTTTCCTGAGCGCCGAAGAGGTCGACGCCGCCCTCGCCGATCTGATGCGCGACATTCACGACCGCGTGGCGGACGAAGGGCAGGGCGACGGGCAGATCGACTATGCCCGCGGCGCCAATGTCGCCGCCTATCGCAAGCTCGCGCAGGCGATCACCGCACAGGGAGTGATTTGAGATGAGCACGACGATGAATGGCGGCACGCTGCTGGTGAAATGCCTCGAGGCGGCCGGGATCGACACCGTATTCGGCGTCCCGGGCGAAGAAACCACCGAGATCATGGAGGCGATCGACGCCTCGGACATCGAATTTGTGCTGTGCCGCAACGAACAGGGGGCGGCGTTCATGGCGTCGGTGCATGGGCGGCTGACCGGTCGGCCCGGGGTATGTCTGGCGACACTGGGGCCGGGGGCCACGAACCTTGTCACCGGGGTGGCCGATGCGCAGTTGGACCACGTGCCGCTGATCGCGATCACGGGGCAGGGGGCGCGGGGCCGTCTGGGGCGGATGAGCCATCAGATGATCGACCTTGAGGCGCTGTTTGCGCCGATCACCAAGCTGAGCCGCACGCTGTTGATGCCCGATGACATCCCCGCCAGCTTTGCCGAGGCGCTGCGCCTGTCGCTGGCCGACCGGCCCGGTGCGGTGCACCTGACCCTGCCCGAAGACGTGGCTGCCGCCGAAACAGGTGCCACCCCGCTGGATGTTCCGCCACAGCCGCTGACGCGCGCAGGCCAGGCCGAGCTTGAAGCCGTGGCCGACCACCTGATGCGTGCCAAGCGTCCGGTCATCATCGCCGGTGCGGGCGTGGTCCGTGCCGGGGCCGCGGATGCGTTGCGCCAGTTTGCCGAGATAACGGGCATATCCGTCGCCACGACATTCATGGCCAAGGGCATCCTGCCCGAGGATCATCCGCAGACCCTGTTCACCGTCGGTCAGGCTGAGGAAGACTGGGCCGATCTGGCGCTGAACGCGGCGGATTGCGCGATGCTCGTTGGGTTTGACGCGGTGGAATACGCGCCGCTGTCGCTGAACCTGAAGGACGACTGCGAGGTGCTGGCCATCGACACAAGCGCGCCGCGGGCCGACACCGGACTGACCACGGCCGCGATGGCGGTGGGCGATCTGGCGCACACGCTCACGGACATACGCCTACGTCTGGATGGACGCACATGGGACAGCAGCGCCGCCTTTTCCGGCGCGCGCGACGGGATGACCAAGGCGCTGAGCCGGCGCATCACCGAAGCGGACACCGGCCCGGTGGCCCCCACCGATATTTGTCGCGTGATCAACGATACACTGCGTGCCGAAGACACCGTGCTGTCGGGTGTGGGCATGCATAAGATGTGGATCGCCCGCCATATTCAGCCGAAACGCGCGGGCCAGTTGATCGTGCCCAACGGTCTGGCAGGCATGGGCCTTGCCCTGCCCGGCGCACTGGCGGCGGCGCGGTTGCAGGATCAGGGCCGCGTGCTGGCGATCTGTGGCGACGGCGACGTGATGATGAACGTGCAGGAGATGGAGACGATCACCCGGCTGGGCCTGCGCCTGACGGTGCTGGTGTGGGTCGACGGTGGCCTGGCCCTGATCGACGACCATCAGGGCGACGGCGGACCCGGCTTTGGCTTTGCCAATCCGCAATGGGACCGTTTGGCCGACGCGTTTGGCTGGACCCATGCCGATGCCAAGGGGCTGGGCGATCTGCCTGACCTTCTGGGGGCGGCGCACGGTGCCGCGGGCCCCACGCTGCTGACCGTGCCGGTGGATTACGCGGTGGCCGGAACACTGCCGGCCCGCACACGGAACAAGGACGCCGCCTGACGCGTTGTCCCCCAAGAAACGAAATCGAGAAAAGGAGACAGACCATGTCGAACGCAATGAAAGTCATCCCCAGTGAAACCGACGTCTCGACCGGCGTGCGTGACACCCAAGCCATTGCCGATGGCGTGGCCGATGTCCTGGCCGACACCTATCGTCTGCTGTTCAAGTCACACGCCTATCACTGGAACGTCGAAGGGCCGCTGTTCTATTCGGTGCACAACCTGACCGAAGACCAGTACACGAACATGTTTGAAGCCGCTGACGAACTGGCCGAGCGCATCCGTGCCTTGGGTCATCTGGCGCCCGCCAGCTTTGCCGAGATCATGAGCCGGTCGGCGATTGACGATCGCGCGGGCGAGATGACCACCGAAGACATGGTGATGGATCTGGCCGCCGATCACGAGCGTCTGGCCCATCGCCTGCATGCGCTGATCAAGATGGTCGAAGATCATTCCGACCCTGTGACCGAGGATCTGGCGACAGAGCGCAGCGCATTCCACGAGCAAGCCGCCTGGATGCTGCGGGCCATGGCCAAAAAGTAATGAGACACACGTGAGTGTGGGTGAAGAGTGGAAGACCCCGCGGAGCAATCCGCGGGGTTTTTTCTGCGTTCTACGCCTTCAGGATCGCCGAGGATGCAAAGAACATCG
>JBCBAV010000044.1:0-24829 GCA_038532285.1 Pseudomonadota bacterium
CGTGGGGCAGTGAGCAACGCCGTCGGCCGGTTTGAGGCGCATCAGCGCTGCACCGTGGATGACGGTTGGGCGCAGGATGCAACACTTCCGCCCTTGCGCACCGAAGTGCGGACCGAACGGGCGCGTACGGCGATCACGTATAACAAATCGCCTGATCTGCCGTTTGATCGGTCGATCAATCCTTATCGTGGGTGTGAACATGGGTGCGTTTACTGCTTTGCACGTCCAAGCCATGCATATCTGGGCCTGTCGCCGGGTCTTGATTTCGAGACGCGGCTGGTAGCGCGACCGGGCATTGACCAGGTGTTGCGTGCAGAGTTGGGGCGCAAGAGCTACCGGGTGGCCCCGCTGGCGGTAGGAACAAACACGGACCCATACCAACCGATCGAGCGGGCGCATGGCATCATGCGCGCGTGCCTCAAAGTTTTGGCCGCGTGCGGTCACCCGGTGGCCATTGTCACCAAGGGCACGCTGATTGAACGCGATATTGACATCCTCGGTGACATGGCGCGGCGTGGCCTGGTGCGTGTGGGGATTTCGGTCACGACGCTGGATGGCGATCTGTGCCGCAAGATGGAACCGCGCGCGCCCGGCCCCAAACGGCGTTTGCAAATGATCGAACGGCTGAGTGCGGCGGGCATTCCGGTGCGCATCATGGCGTCGCCCATGGTGCCCGGGCTGACCGATCCGGAAATGGAAGAGATACTTGCCGCTGGCAAACGCGCAGGTGCGCGGTCGGCCAGCTGGATCATGCTGCGGCTGCCGCGCGAGGTTTCGGCGTTGTGGCAAGAGTGGTTGGCCGAACATTATCCCGACCGCGCGGGCCGCGTGATGTCGAAGCTGCGCGAGATGCATGGCGGGCGCGATTACGATGCGCGCTGGGGGCATCGGATGCGGGGAACAGGCGTGTATGCAGAGATGGTGGCGCATCGGTTTGATTTGACGGTCAAGCGGTTGCGGTTGAAAACGCGGTTGCAGCCCATGCGCTGCGATCTGTTCCAGCCTCCCGTTGCGCCAAGGACGCCCACAGCACAGCTGGACCTGTTTTCCTGACGGGTTTCAGGCGGCTGAACGGCGACGGTTGCGGCGTCGAGCCGGTGCAGGCGTATCGCCAGTGCCGTCGTTTGCCGAACTGAACGGCCCGAGCGCGTCAACGATAGCGTCAAGCGAGGGCGCAGACCCCGTTTGCGACCCATCCAGAGCGGCGCGCATGTGGCGCAAATGCTCGGGCGTGGTACCGCAGCAGCCGCCAATGATCCGCGCGCCGCAATTGCGGGCCAATTGCGCATAGTGGCCCATCAGTTCCGGTGTGCCGTCGTAGTGGATGTGACCATCGTGGAACTTCGGAATGCCCGCGTTGCCTTTGGCGATGATCGGCACGGCTGTACCGGTGGCCGAAAACCCCAGAACGGTGCGCAACAGGTCAGAGGCACCGGTCCCGCAATTGGCACCGAATGCAACGGGCGCGTTGGGCAGGCTGGTCACAAGGTCGACCATCGCCGTGCTCGTGACACCCATCATGGTGCGCCCTGCCGTGTCGAAACTCATGGTGCCCACCCAAGGCAGGCCCGCCAATGCAAAACCTTCGGCAGCGGCCATGTACTCTTCGGGGGCCGAGATCGTCTCGAGCCAGCCGATATCGGCGCCGCCTGCCTTCAGGCCGGCCGCGGTCTCATGGAACATTTCGACGGCCCGGGCGTGGCTGAGCGCGCCCACGGGTTCCATGATTTCGCCCGTTGGTCCCACGGATCCCGCCACCAGAACTTTGCGGTCGGCGGTGTCTGCAACCTCGCGGCCGATCTCGGCGGCGATGCGGCTGAGGTCATGCGCGCGGTGAGCGGCGTCGTGCAAGGCGAGCCGCGAGGCGTTTGCACCAAATGAGTTGGTCAGAAACAGGTCGCTGCCCGCATCCACCGCGCCTTTGTACAAAGCCGTTATTTTTTCCGGGGCCTCCTCGTTCCACAATTCGGGCGCATCACCAGAACTAAGACCCATCGCAAACAGGTTCGTTCCGGTGGCACCGTCGGCCAAAAGCGTGCCGCGTTCGGCCAGCAGCGTGCTAAGCGGGTCAGACATGGACAGCCTCGTGGTCTGTGGACATCTCCGTGTGTCACGCAGCGCGTTGTGAGGCCACCTCATTATTTTCATCTACAATATGAGGTGCATTTGATTTTATGCGGCTGATGTGCTGCGGGCGATGGATCGCGCGGACCAGATCAGCCACGCCGATGAACAGCGCGATTGCGGTCGGAGCCGCGACGTAGCGCGGCTCCCAAATCGGACCAAAACTGGATTTGAACTGGCGCAGACCCGGGCCGCCTGCGCGGGAAACCATTCTGACCGCCACCCAACGCCAAAAGGCCGAACCGGGGTCCGGGCAGGCCGGAGTGGCGGCCAGGCAGAACCGTTCGGCGCCAGCGGCACGTGCGGCTTCGATGGCTTCGCTCACCAAGGCGTGCATCGTGCCATCCGGCACATCCCTGTCATGCCGCATCAGGTCGAGACACCATTCGCGCGCCGTTTTGTGGGTGGTGATGAACGCGACGCAACGGCCGTCTTGCCATGCCGTGCCAACCCATTGATGAACAAGATATTCGGGGCAGTACCGCCCCATCGTGCCGCCGCGCGCGCGGCCATGGGTTTCCTGCCAGGCTGCGTCGACCCGCGCCATTTGCACGTGGTTCAATGGTCCATCGCTCATCAGGCGTATATCCGCCTTCTTCGCGGCCCGCAGCTTGCGTCGCAACGTACGTCGGGCAGGTGTGTCGGGCGTGTAGTGAGACAGCGGGATCATTGCGTCGTCTGCGAGGTGGATCACCTGCCAGCCCGCGCCGCGGGCCGCCAACGCGAGGCGTGCGCTGATCTTGTAGGCGAGCGGCAGCTTGCCCCGCATACGCGCGATGCGGGCCAGCGTGTCGAGGGCACGACGTGCCTTGCCGCGCACCGGATCGGCCAGCATCGTGAGCGTTTGCCCCGTCGACCAAAGCGCAAGCCGCGCGGACCCGAAACCCAACACTGCGCCGCCATTCTGGCGTACGACGCCAACTTCGCTGCGCGGTGCTTCGGGCCATGATTTTATCGGTTTGGCAGGCATGGAACGGGTGACACGGAAGGGACGCAACAGCGCCAGTGCGGCGACCGCGGCCGGCAAAGCGTAGTATACGACACGGTACGCCAGCACTGCGGTTATCACGGTTTCTGTTGGAATTGTGCCCAGCGCACTGAGCAGGACAAGCTCGAACGGGCCAAGCCCGCCGGGCGTGTTCGAAATCAGCGCAGCACCCATCGCCATCAGGAAAAGGGGAAAGAAACTGGCAAAGGGGATCGTCCCGAACGGCAACATGACATAGAGCACGCCCGCCGCCGCGACCGTATCAACAAGCGCCCAGCCCAGAATGCCGCCGCAAAGGCGCCAGCTGGGCAGGCGCAAACGCATGCGACCGATCCAGATGGACGGCCAGCGAAAAAACACGCCCAAAAGAACGATTGCCGCAACGCACCCCGCCGCACCAAGCCACGTCACCCATGGGTCCGTTGGCAGCATAAGGGCCGTTGCAGAAAAAACCGCGAGCCAGGCCATGAAGAAGGAAATCGAAACGAAAGCGGACAGCTTGAGCGCGCCGGTCATGCCAAGCGCTGGCATCATGCGCCACCGGGCAAATCCGCCTGTGAACAAACCGAAGCCCAGGGTTTGACCGACTGCAATCCCGATGCTTCCCGTCATGCGGGCAGCGCGCTCGGGCAGGCGCGTGCGCAGGTAGCGATGGGCGAGAACATCATAGGCGCCAACCGAATAAAGACTGATCGCCGTCAGCAGGACCGAGACCGCCCACTGCCATGGCGCTATCGCAGCCAGCTTTGCCGGCAAGTCCGCCAGCATTTCGGGTGTCACGCGGAACGACAGCGCATAGGCACAGACCGCAAAAATCACAAACGGCAACGCGACCCGAACAAGTTTGCCCGTTGTCTGAACTAACGAATTCTTGCGTCGCGGCACGGCGCACCCCTCGCTGGCTTCACCCGTTACAAGGGCTAAGGCGCGTGGATGAGCGCAGGGTTAAACATCACATTTTAGAATTTAAAAAGCGCGCCGTCTGACAGCGGCGCGCCTTGATTGCGAGATATTTTCGAGTTCAGTCCAACTCGCTCATGATCTGTGCTTTGGCCTCGGTCAGGAACTCTGCCATCTTCGCCCGTATCGTTGCTTCGTCCGCCGCGTCTCCAAGATCACCCGAGACTTTGCGGTAGACGTCTTCGTGTCCCGCCTCTTCGAAGTCGGCCTTGACCACTTCCTTGGCGTATTCGGCAGCGGCATCTGCGGATTTACCCATCAGTTCCGCAGCCCATAGTCCCAACAGCTTGTTGCGCCGGGCTTCGGCCTTGAATTGCATTTCCGCGTCATGGGCGAATTTGTTTTCAAATGCGTTCTCGCGGTCATCAAAGGTGCTCATGCGCCTGATCCTCCAGTGGTCTTGCCTATGTGAAAGATATGCGAAGGGTGCGGTCCTCGTGCAAGCCCTTATTGCCGTTGCTGCTTTTGCTTTGCTTGCGGCAGTATCATGGGTGGCGTAAGAGATGCCGCACGCTGCGCAGACTCATCTGCTGCCGCGCACCGCGGAAGGGACGCCCATGGCGCGACGCAAGAAGATTTACGAAGGCAAGGCAAAGATCCTCTACGAAGGGCCCGAGCCGGGCACGATCGTGCAATACTTCAAGGATGACGCCACTGCCTTCAATGCCCAGAAGAAAGACATCATCGAAGGCAAGGGCGTGCTGAACAATCGCCTGAGCGAATTTTTCATGACCGGGCTGAACCAGATCGGCGTGCCGACGCATTTCCTCAAGCGGTTGAACATGCGCGAGCAACTGGTGCGCGCGTGCGAGATCATTCCGCTTGAGATCATCGTGCGCAACTATGCGGCCGGCAGCATGTCCGAGCGGTTGGGAATCGAAGAAGGCACGCAATTGCCGCGGCCCATCGTCGAATATTGCTACAAGAATGACGATCTGGGCGATCCGCTGGTCACCGAGGAACACATCGCTGCCTTTGGCTGGGCCAGCCAACAGGACATGGACGATATCGTCAGCCTTGCTTTGCGTGTGAACGACTTTCTGTCTGGCATGATGCTCGCGGTGGGGATCCGGCTTGTGGACTTCAAGATCGAGATAGGGCGCGTTTATGACGGCGATTTCATGCGCCTGATCGTGGCCGACGAGATCAGCCCAGACAGTTGTCGGCTGTGGGACATCGAAACCGGTGACAAACTGGACAAGGACGTTTTCCGCCGCGATTTGGGCAACTTGGCCGATGCCTATACAGAAGTGGCGATGCGGCTGGGTGTCTTGCCCAAGAATGCAACGCCGATGACAAAGCCGACGCTTATCAACTGATGCTGCATCCGCCCCTTGTTCGTCTGACGCTGTATACGCGCAAGATAGACGAAATGGCGGAGTTCTATCGGGTGCATTTTGGCTATACCGCCTGGGGCAGTCCGGATGACAGGATTGTCGAATTGCGGCCGCCCGGGCCGGGCGCGATCCTGCATTTGCACCCCTTGGCCAAGAGCCAGAAGGCGGGACAGGTCCTGGTCAAACTGGGGTTCGAGGTCGAGGATGTGCCAACTTTTGTTGCCGATGCGGCGGCGCGCGGTCTGACGTTCGGCACGCTAATGAAGGGCGATGGATACCTGTTCGCAAACGCCAAGGATCCCGCAGGAAATTCCATTTCGGTAACCAGCCGCGGAGCGGCACACCTGAACCTGCGGCCATGGAACCCTGATCCCACTTGAGAACGTGACCGCTTTGCGGTAGCGCGACGTCAAGCAAAGGAGAGTGCCATGAAAGCCACTGTGCACGTGATGTTGAAGAACGGTGTCCTCGACCCGCAGGGCGAGGCGGTGCGGCACGCGCTCGGTGCATCTGGGTTCGACGGTGTGAACGGCGTGCGACAGGGCAAGGTGATCGAACTGGACCTCGCCGATGGCACAACCGAGGCACAGGTGACCGAAATGTGCGAGAAGTTGCTCGCCAACACAGTCATCGAAAGCTACCGGATCAGCATGTCATGAAGGCGGCGGTCATCGTCTTTCCGGGATCGAACTGCGACCGTGACCTTGCTGTCGCGTTCAAGGCATCCGGCGCCGAGGTCGAGATGGTCTGGCACAAGGATACCGCACTGCCCGCGGGCGTTGATATCGTGGGTGTGCCGGGCGGGTTTTCCTTTGGTGACTACTTGCGCTGCGGCGCCATCGCCGCGAATGCGCCTATCGTAAGCGCGCTCCGCAACCACGCGACGCGCGGTGGCTATGTCGTTGGCATCTGCAACGGGTTTCAGGTGCTGACCGAAACGGGCCTGCTGCCGGGCGCATTGTTACGCAATGCAGGTCTGAAATACATCTGCAGGACCGTAGGGCTGCGGGTGGAGACGTCGCAAAGTGCCTTTACCGAAGGATACAACGCGGGCGATGAGATCGACATTCCCGTTGCGCACCATGACGGCAACTACTTTGCCGATGCGGCGACGCTGGATGCCCTTGATGCCGAGGATCGCGTGGTGTTTCGCTATGTCGACAACCCCAACGGCTCGCAGCGCGACATTGCGGGCATCTTGTCAGAAAACCGCCGCGTGCTGGGGATGATGCCGCACCCGGAACGAGCGGCGGATTCCGGCCATGGCGGCACCGACGGGCAAGCGCTATTCCGCGCATTGCTGGGCGGGCTCACGACGGCCTGACTTGATGCATCCGCGGCTGCGTGCGTAAGCTGTTTGCATGACCAGCAGCACGCATGCGCGCACCATAACGATGAGCTGGCGGGCCCGCCTCGCGCTGGGTCTGCTGCTGGCCGTTGCCGTGGCCACGGTGCTGTATACCAACCAGCTGCTGACCAATCGTTTTACCGAAACCACGCGCAACAGCGCGGAATTGCGCCAAGCGCTGAATTCCGGCAGCCTTCTTGCCGAAGTGCGACAGAACGCGATTGTGCCACAGCTTTTGGCGCGCGATCCGGCGCTGATCGGCGCGCTCAATGCGCGGGACTATGCGCTGTCCACCCAGCGGCTCCTGTCCTTCATCGAAGAGATCGATGCCGCGGGGCTCATGCTCCTGGACGAAGACGGTCGTGTCGTTGCTTCTACAGACCGCAACCGGATTGGTGCGCGGCTCAATGGCGCGCGGTTTTTCCTTGATGCGTTGCGGTCGACAGAAACGGTTTTTACCGTCGCTGATCGTGAAACCGGCGGGTTTTCCTTTACGTATTCGCGGCGGATCACTGCGGGCACTGACATTGTCGGTGTCATCGTGGTCGAGGTTGATCTGCAGAAATTCGAACGCGCATGGACCGGCATATCCGCGGCTACCATGGTCACCGACAGCACCGGACGCATCATTCTGACCACCGCGCCACGCTGGCGCGGATTGACCGAAGAAGAGGCGCTGGCCGCAGAGCCTCCGCAAACCGCCATCGAACGCGCTGTGCGGGTCACCACGGAGTGGAATGCCGTGCCCGCCGATGCCGTGGTTCAGGGCGAGGCGGTGATGCGCCACGAACGGCTGATCCCGTTCTATGGCTGGCGCATGGTGTCCTTTACGACCTATGACCCGGTGCGCGAACGGGTGAACGGTATGCTGGCGCTGGAAATCATGGCCTTCGCGCTGCTTCTGGCGCTGTCTTTCTACGTGCTCAGCCGCCGTTCTGCCTCGCGGCTGGCCCTGTCTACGCAGGAAAAGGCGGAACTGCGGCAGTTGAACATGCAGCTGCAACGCGAGATTGCGGAACGCAAACGGGTACAAGAGGACCTGGCCGTGGCCGAACAGAGCCTTGAGCAAAGTTCGAAACTGGCCGCGTTGGGCGAGATGTCAGCGGCGGTCAGTCACGAACTCAACCAACCGCTTGCCGCGATGAAAACATATCTTGCCGGTGCGCGTCTGCTGCTGCGGCGCGGTCGGCAGGAAGAGGCGGTGGTCAGTTTCGGCCGCATAGACGATCTGATCGAACGCATGGGCGCGATCACCCGCCAGCTGAAATCCTATGCCCGCAAGGGACAGGATGCATTGAGCCCGGTGAACATGGGCGATGCGCTGGTGTCCTCGCTGGCGATGATGGAACCGCAGCTGCGCCAGCGCAAAGTGCTGATCAACCGCGTTGTTCCGCCTGAGCCAATGATGGTGCTTGGCGACCGGTTGCGTATCGAACAGGTGATGGTCAATCTGCTGCGCAACGCCATCGACGCCACCAAGGTTGTGTCCAGCCCGCAGATCGACGTGATCCTCTCTGCCGGGGAAACGGTGACGCTGACCGTGCGCGACAATGGTCCGGGCGTCGAGGATCTCGATAGTCTGTTCGAGCCGTTTTATACCACCAAACAACCCGGAGATGGTGTAGGCTTGGGCCTGGCGATCTCTTCGGGGATTGTGACCGATCTCGGCGGGCGTCTAACTGCACGCAATGGACAAGCGGGAGGTGCGGTGTTCGAGATGCAGCTGCCCACACTGGAAGAACAGCGCAAGGCGCAGGACAAAAACGGCATCGCCGCCGCGGAATAAAGGGACAAGACGATGACCCAGGCCATGAAAATCGCCATCGTTGACGATGAAAAGGACATGCGCTCGTCCATCAGCCAGTGGTTGGCGCTATCGGGCTATGACACTGAAACCTTTGCCAGTGCCGAAGATGCGCTGAAGGTGCTCGGGCCGGAATATCCCGGCATCGTTATTTCGGACATCAAGATGCCGGGCATGGACGGGATGCAGTTTCTCAAGAAACTGATGGGCAATGACAGTGCGCTGCCGGTGATCATGATCACCGGTCACGGCGATGTACCCATGGCGGTCGAGGCGATGCGTGTCGGTGCGTTTGATTTTCTCGAAAAGCCCTTCAACCCGGAACGGATGAGCGAGCTGGCCAAGAAAGCGACCGGTGCGCGGCGTTTGACCATGGACAACCGCGCGCTGCGTCGCGAGCTGTCGGATGGCGGGCAGTTGATGAAAAAACTGATCGGTGCAAGTCCGGTTATGGAACGGCTGCGCGAAGACATTCTTGATCTGGGTCAGGCCGATGGGCACGTGCTGATTGACGGCGAAACCGGCACCGGCAAAACCCTTGTCGCCCACGCTCTGCACGCTGTCGGCAGCCGCGCGGGCAAGAGGTTCGTGCTGATTTCGTGCTCTGCCTGGGAAGAAGAGGCGCTGTCCAAACGCTTGTTCGGCCCAATGTTGCCCGAGGATGACCAATTGCCAGCGGTCGAAGAAGCGCGCGGCGGCACGCTTGTGCTCGAGGATATCGAAGCGCTGAGCGAAAGCCTGCAAGCGCGGCTCTTGTCGGTCATCAACGAACAGGGCGCACCGGCGGAAACGCGCATTGTCGCGATCTGCAACATGCAGGAGGCCGGTCGGACAAGCGAAGACGCGCTGCGTCCAGACCTGTTCTATCGTCTTGCAGCGCTCAAGATCACTGTGCCACCCCTGCGCCAGCGGGGCGAAGACATCCTGATGCTGTTCACCCAGCTGTCGGACACTTTTGCCGATGAATACGGCTGCGACGCGCCCAAAGTCAGCGCGCAGGAGGCTGCACAATTGTTGCAGGCACCGTGGCCGGGCAATGTGCGCCAGCTGATCAACATCGCCGAACGCGCTGTTCTGCAATCACGTCGCGGGACCGGGTCCATCGCGTCGCTGCTGATGAACGATCACGAGGAAATGCAGCCCGTGGTCACGACCGAAGGCAAACCGCTCAAGGAATATGTCGAAGCGTTCGAACGCATGCTGATCGACAACACGATGCGTCGTCACAAGGGGTCAATTTCCAGCGTGATGGATGAACTGTGCCTGCCGCGCCGCACCCTGAACGAGAAGATGGCAAAGTATGGCCTGCAGCGGTCGGACTATCTTTAGATTGACTTAAGCGTCAGGTTCCGGCGGCAGTTTCACCAGTAACTGCGCCGACTGAAGGTCGTTTGTATAGCAGATGTACCGTGTGCCATCGCCCGCGTTTATGGCGTATTGGTTCACCTCGACGACCGGCAGCGTCGCGTTCGCCGTCGCACCTGTGATGCCCGTTTCCCGGTTTACCGCACGAATACAGGACCTGTTGCCACGTGCATCGGCCCGTGCATCCGCATCGCTCGAGGTTTCGATGTCGTCGCAGCCAGCGACTGCGACCAACGCCAGAATGACAATGCTAAAGTGGCTCAAGTGCACAGAAAGGTCCTTTGGCGGTCGGAACGCGCCGCCCAGCAAATCGGCAACCCGCGTGGCTGTCAAGGCAATGAAACTGTAACCTGCTGTTGCAAAAGATGAAGTGCGAGACCTTTTGCCCACCTTCCCGATGTGGCATCGACACCGGGTAAATCCGGGAACCAGACATGCCAGAGCCGTGTGCTTACCTTTTTGATATGGATGGTCTGTTGCTTGATACGGAGCGGCTGTTTTTTGAAGCTGGCCTGCCACTGTTGCAGGACATCGGGATGCAAGCGACCGAGGCTGAAAGCTTCTTTCTGTCCATGGTCGGATCGTCTGGCGCCGAGTCGAGGGCCCGATTGGCCGAAATTGCCGGGCCCCGGGCCGCAATGCTCGAAGTTGAATGGCGCAAGGCGCACAAAGAGCGGATCGCGCGCGACGGCATCCCGCTGCGTCCGACGGTGCAAGAGACCGTGTTACAGCTTGCGGGGCAGGGCGTCCGCATGGCCGTTGTCACCTCCAGCCATCGGGTCAATGCGCTGCACCACCTCGAAATAGCAGGCTTGGCACATCATTTCGAATTGGTGGTCGCGGGCGATGAAGTGCCGGCCAACAAACCTGACCCCGCGCCGTATCTGCAAGCGGCGACAGCGCTTGGCGTTGACCCTCGCGCTTGTGCTGCCTTTGAAGACAGTGATCCGGGTATTGCGTCGGCCACGCGGGCTGGCTGCATTGCCTTTCAAATCCCGGATATGCGCCCCAAGAATGTGCCGTTGCCGATGCTCGGTCAAAGAACGGCAACCAACCTCGCCGAAGCCGTAGCCGCCCTGCACGCGGACCTGCGTGCCGATCGGCTTCAATTGCGCAGCACCTGAAATTGGTCATTGTCATTCCACGGGCAAAACCACTATGTACAGAGATGGCGGTGCGGTTCGAACCACGCCCGCCAAGAGTTTCGCTGTCATGCGCGCGTGGTGCGCAACGCTCCTCCGCATGACAGACCGATTGGGCCCTGGAAACGGGGCTACGAGACGCTGACGCTGGGGCACGCCCCGCGCGGCATATAATGGATACGCGGCCCTCACGGCGCGCGTGTCGGAGAAGAACCGCGATGACGCGCGCGAGGACAGAGACGACCCGGGCAGGTGGCCACAATGGCCGCACAATCGCCTTGGGCAGCTGTCCGCATTCGTCACAAATCGCTCGAACAAGTCACTCCCGCCGCAGTCTTGCCCCACCCGGGCGGGCGCTGTGGCGCGCGTGCAATGGACTTTCATGCCTAAGAAAATGCTTATCGATGCCACCCACGCGGAAGAAACCCGCGTCGTGGTGGTGGACGGAAACAAGGTCGAGGAGTTTGACTTTGAATCCGAAAACAAGCGCCAGCTTGCTGGCAACATCTATCTCGCCAAGGTAACGCGCGTCGAGCCGTCGCTGCAGGCGGCCTTTGTCGACTACGGTGGCAACCGCCACGGGTTTCTCGCGTTCTCGGAAATTCATCCCGACTATTACCAAATTCCTGTCGCCGATCGCGAGGCGCTGATGGAAGAAGAGCGCGCCTATGCCGAGGCCATGAGAGCGCGCGACGAGGAAGACGAAAAGCCGAAACCCAAACGGCGCAGGTCACGATCCAAGGCGGCCAAGGCCGACAGTGACGATGCAACCGCCACGAAAAACATCGAAGGGATGGAAACCATCGACCTCGATGACGAGGTTGAGGTGCCCGATGACGAGGCTTCGTCCCCGATGGAGACGGTCTCCGAGACGCCGGTAGAAACACCTGCCGCGGACGATGCCGATGAGCCGCAAGCTGAAGAGGCTGGCGACGCTGCCGACGACTCCGCCGGCTCTGATGACGATGCAGAGGCCGACGGTTCCAGCGATAACGACGAAGATGACGCGCCGCAAAAAGGCAAGCGATCCAGTGCCGCGGCCAAAGATGACAGCATCGAATCCGTCGCCGATGACGACGATCAGGACGACATCCGCCCGCCGCGCAAGCCGCGCCCGCGGCGTTACAAGATCCAGGAAGTCATCAAGGTCCGTCAGATCCTGCTGGTGCAGGTGGTCAAGGAAGAGCGTGGCAACAAAGGCGCCGCGCTGACAACCTACCTCAGCCTCGCGGGTCGTTACTGCGTCCTGATGCCCAACACCGCACGCGGCGGCGGGATCAGCCGCAAGATCACCAATGCCGCTGATCGCAAGAAGCTCAAGGAAATCGCCAACGAGATCGAGGTGCCGCAGGGCGCCGGTCTGATCGTGCGCACGGCAGGGGCCAAGCGGACCAAGGCCGAGATCAAGCGCGACTATGAATACCTGCAGCGCCTGTGGGAACAGATCCGCGAACTGACGCTGAAATCCATCGCGCCGGCCAAGATCTACGAAGAAGGCGATCTGATCAAACGTTCGATCCGCGACCTCTACAATCGCGAGATTGACGAGGTGATGGTCGAGGGCGACCGCGGCTACCGCATCGCCAAGGACTTCATGAAGATGATCATGCCGTCCCACGCCAAGAACGTGAAACAGTATCAGGACAGCCTGCCGCTCTTTGCGCGGTTCCAGGTCGAAAGCTATCTCGCCGGGATGTTCAACCCGACAGTGCAGCTGAAATCCGGCGGCTACATCGTGATCGGCGTGACCGAGGCGCTGGTGGCCATCGACGTGAACTCCGGTCGCGCGACCAAGGAAGGCTCGATCGAGGAGACCGCGCTCAAGACCAACCTCGAGGCCGCCGAAGAAGTGGCGCGCCAATTGCGCCTGCGCGACCTTGCGGGCCTGATCGTGATCGACTTTATCGACATGGACGAGCGCAAGAACAACGCCGCCGTCGAAAAGCGCATGAAGGACCGGCTCAAGACCGACCGGGCCCGCATTCAGGTCGGGCGTATTTCAGGTTTTGGCCTGATGGAGATGAGCCGTCAGCGTTTGCGCCCCGGCATGATCGAGGCCACGACACAGCCGTGCCCACATTGCCACGGTACCGGTCTGATCCGCTCGGACGACAACATGGCATTGTCGATCCTTCGCCAGATCGAAGAAGAAGGCACCCGCGGTCGTTCGCGTGAAGTTCTGATCAAGGCGCCTGTTGGCATCGCAAACTTCCTGATGAACCAGAAACGCGAACATATCGCGCAGATCGAAGGCCGGTATGGCCTGAGCGTCCGGATCGAAGGCGATCCGAGCCTTGTCAGTCCTGATTTCACGCTGGAAAAGTTCAAGACAGCGACCCGAACCGTTACCGCGTCAGAGGCACCGGTGGTGTCCGTTGACACGTCGATCATGGATCAGGTGGACGAAGCGGATGAGGTCGCATCAGAAACAGAAGCGGTGCAGTCCGAAACCGAAAATGGTCACGGCAATGACGATGGTGAAGGGCGGTCAAAGCGCCGTCGGCGTCGGCGTCGTCGCGGGCGCGGCCGGTCTGGTCAGGACGGCGAAGCCCAGGAGAACGGTCAGGAAAACAGCGCTGAAAATGGCGCGGACGAGGCCGGTTCGCCGAAGGATGCAGCCGAAGATGTTGCCGAAGGCGACGGGTCCACACATTCGGACGCCGACGCCGAGGAAAAGCCCAAGCGCAAACGCCGCAGCCGGTCCAAGGCCAAGACCGAAGATGACGCACCCGCTGAGCAGCAGGCTGAACAGGCCAAGGACAGCGGAACCACGTCCGACCCGGCTGCGACCGATGACATGGAAGCCGCAGAGAAGCCCAAACCGAAGCGCACGCGCCGCAGTCGTTCAAAGCCCAAGGAAGACGCTGATGCGGCATTGGTTGACGCCGATGCGGAAACAGATGTTCCTGCCGAAGAGGCTGTGGCCGATGAGGCACCTGTTGCCGCTGACGCACCGACCGCGGACGCCGACCCCGTGGTCGAAGAGGCACCGGTTGCAGAAGAAACGGTTGCCGAGCAAGCAGAGACTGAGCCTGAGCCTGAGCCTGAGCCTGAGCCTGAGCCTGTTGCCGCACCAGAGCCGGTCGCAGCTGACGCCGCACCCGAAGAACCTGCCAAGCCGAAACGGCGCGGCTGGTGGTCGCGCGGCTAGAACGCGTCAGCCCTTGCGGATCACATAGGTCTGCACGGGTCCATTGAGGTCGCGCGCGATCAGTTCGTGCCCGGCTTCAACGCAGAAATGCGGGATGTCGATGATCGCCGCAGGATCATCCGCTGAAACGGTCAATTCAGCCCCGGCATCAAGGCCCGCAAGCCGCTTGCGGGCCTTTAACACGGGCAGGGGGCACAACAGGCCCGTCGCATCCAGATGGTGTGTATCGCTCATGCCGCACCATGTAGGTGTCGTGTTTCAATCTGTCCACGCAGATGTGACGCGTGCCCCCCGTGACGCGCACCGCACGAACGGCTAGGTGAAGACCATGTTCGGAATCGACATCTTTGACGCAAGCCTGTTGCCGTCCATGAGCATCGCACTGCTCGCTGGCATCATCAGCTTTCTCAGTCCCTGCGTGTTGCCCATCGTGCCACCCTATCTGGCGTATATGTCCGGCATGAGTGTGGGTGAGATGTCGGACCCGCAGGCGGGGCGCCGCCGCGCCACCATTGCGGCCCTGTTTTTTGTGCTGGGCCTGTCAACCGTCTTTCTCATGCTCGGTTTTGCGGCGTCGGCCTTCGGTGCGTTCTTCCTGCAAAACCAGATCCTGTTCGCCCAGATTTCGGGTGTCGTCATAATCGCCTTTGGACTGCACTTTCTCGGCGTTTACCGCATCGGCTTTCTCGACCGCGAGGCGCGCATGGATGCGGGCGATCGCGGCGGGTCGGCTTTTGGCGCCTATATCCTCGGCCTTGCCTTCGCGTTTGGCTGGACGCCCTGCATTGGCCCACAACTCGGCGCCATCCTCAGCCTCGCTGCCAGCGAGGCATCCGTGACCCGCGGCACGGTTCTGCTCGGGATTTATGCGGCGGGCCTTGGTATCCCCTTCCTGCTGGCTGCGATGTTCATGAGCCGCGCGATGGGCCTGATGAACCGTATCAAACGGCACATGGGTCTGATCGAAAAATCAATGGGTGGCCTGCTGGTATTTGTCGGCCTCGCCATGGTGCTGGGCTGGTTTACCGCGTTCTCGTTCTGGCTGCTGGAACAGTTCCCGGTGCTTGCCACCATCGGGTAAGGCGCCTTACTTTGGCCGAAAAACTGCGCTAGCGTGCGCGGAAATGAGCAGGCCAGAGCGAAAAACAGTCACCACGCGCCAGGTGTTCTATATCCCTGGCTACGACCCGATCCCGCCCCGGCGGTATCGCGAAGTGTATCGTACGGAAAGCGCCGAACAGGCGCGCATTTCGGGTTACCAGATCGGCATTCGCGCCCGGCAAGGCGACGGTCCGTTCGGCTGGCATGTGGACGCGCAGATCGACGGCACGACCGTGACGTCCGACATGACCGTGCTGGCCTGGGCTGACATCGTGCAGGGCTCGATGACGTCCTCTATCCCCGGAACCTACCTTCAGCTTTTGCGCACTGCATGGATCTATATCGGGTCTGGCGCGCTGTGGCGGCTGATGCGGCTGCGCAAGGGGCCGGTGATCGCAGCGCTGTATCCCGTCGCGGTGCTGCTGGCGCAGCTTCTGATCGCTGTGGTGGCGTTCTTTGTGCTCTGGTGGCTTGGCGCTGCTCTGGCCCCGGGCATCGGCACCTACGTTGGGGCCGCATTGGGCGCGGCAAGTTTCGTGCTGATCCTGCGCTGGTTCAAATCCAAGGACGGCAAGGTTTTTGCCTACTACCTCATGCATGACTTTTCCTACTCTGCCGCATGGAATGGCGCGTATGCCGACGCGTTGGAAGGGCGACTGGCCACGTTTGCAGACATGATCGCCGAAGCGCTGGCCAGCGACGTGGATGAGGTGTTGGTGGTCGGCCACAGTTCCGGTGCGCATCTGGCCGTGTCGATCCTCGCCGACCTGATCCGCGCGCGCCGCGTGCCAAAGGATGGCCCCGCGCTCGGGTTCCTGTCACTCGGCCAGGTGGTGCCGATGGTCGCCTTTCTGCCCGATGCGCATCGCCTGCGGGCGGACCTGCGCTTTCTGTCGCGTTCGGACAGGCTGGCGTGGGTCGATGTGACCGCGCCGGGCGATGGCTGCACCTTTGCGCTTTGCGATCCGGTATCCGTCACCGGCGTCGCGCCTGCAGACAAGCGCTGGCCGCTGGTGTTTTCCGCGGCTTTCACGCAAACGCTCAGCCCGGAACGGCAAAAGGAACTGAAGCGACGCTATTTCCGGCTGCATTTCCAATACCTTTGCGCCTTTCAACGGCCCAAGGATTACGACTACTTCCAGATCACGGCAGGCCCGCAAACATTGGCCGACCGGTACCGCACCCGTGGACCGTCGAAATCGCGCATCGAAACCCCGGTGTCCAAGTACACCTCGGTCACGCCATGACGCCGCCCAAACCGCCGAGCCGCCCCGAGAAGGTGTCCCTGTGGCGCTACATGCGGCTTTTTCGCGCCGATATCCTGTCGGCTCAACCGGCACGGCTTTACCGGGCATGGATGGCCGAGTTTCGCACACCGTTCTTTCGCAGCTACCTGATGAACCAGCCGGAGCTGGTCAAAACGGTTCTCAAAGATCGCCCCGGCGACTTTCCAAAATCAGACCGAGTGAGCGAGGGATTGCGCCCGCTTCTTGGTAATTCGGTCTTTTTGACAAACGGGCCCGTTTGGGAACGCCAGCGCCGTATCATCGACCCGGCTTTCGAAGGCGGCCGTTTGCGCGAAACCTTTCCGGCCATGTGGGACGCAAGCGAAGCCGCCGCGGCGCGCTTGCCAACCGGTGAGACCGAGATCGAGGCACAGACCAGCCACGCGGCCGCCGACGTGATCTTTCGCACGCTGTTCTCGCTGCCCATCGAAGATGCGCTTGCCGCACGCGTGTTTCATGCCTTTCGCGCCTACCAGCGCAGCCAACCGATCCTGAACCTCGCCGCGTTCGTGCCGCTGCCACGCTGGATGCCGCGCGGGTTCCGGCGAGAGACGAGGTCGCAGGCACAGTTGATCCGATCGCTGATCGCGCAACTGGTTGACCGGCGTGCCGCGGAAATTGCCGCGGGCACAGCACCCGATGACCTCGCCACCAAGATCATGACCACCATAGATCCTGAAACCGGCGATACGTTTACGCCCGAAGAAATGGTGGATCAGGTCGCAATCTTTTTTCTGGCCGGGCATGAAACCAGCGCATCGGCCCTGGCCTGGGCGCTGTATTTGCTGGCAGCTTACCCGGAGTGGCAGGACAAACTCGCAGCCGAAGCCCAAGCACTCGAAACCTGTGATTTTGCCGTCATGTCCCGTCTGCCCATCGCGCGCGATGTGTTTCGCGAGGCACTGCGCCTGTATCCACCCGTGCCGATGATGGTGCGCGAAACCACCTGTCCCGAACGCTTTCGCAACCGCGATATCAAGACCGGTGCCCAGGTGGTGCTGAGCCCGTGGCACCTGCACCGACACACGCGGCTGTGGGATCAGCCGGATGATTTCGACCCCGCGCGCTGGAAAACCGAGAATGGCAAAGCGTGCATGCGCGACGCCTTCATCCCGTTTTCCGCCGGTCCCCGGGTATGCACGGGCGCCGGTTTTGCCATGGTCGAAGGGCCGCTGATCCTTGCCCGCCTGTGTCGTGATTTTGCGTTCCAACCCCTTCGGGGCCGCGCTCCGGTGCCGGTGGCCCACCTCACGGTGCGCGCCCGCGACGGCATATGGTTAAAAATCTCCAACAGGCAGCGCTAACAGCATTTGCCGCGCGGCCTGCGTGCGATACCACGGGTGAAACGCGACAGACAGGAGACCCCGATGCCCGACTTCGACAAGATGCGCCGCCAGATGGAAACGGGTGCGGGGTTTATCGCAGCGCTGGATCAATCGGGCGGTTCCACGCCCAAGGCACTGGCGCTCTACGGGGTCGATGCGGGCGACTACGACGGCGAAGACACAATGTTCGCCGAGATCCAGAAAATGCGCGCGCGCATCATTCAAAGCCCGGACTTTTCAGACAAAAAGGTGATCGGCGCGATCCTGTTCGAAAAGACCCTGCACGAGCAGATCGACGGCACGCCGGTGCCTGCGCATCTGTGGAACACAAAAGGCGTGGTGCCGTTTCTGAAGATCGACAAGGGGCTCGAGGATGAGCACCAAGGGGCGCAGGTTCTCAAATCCATTCCTGGGTTGCCGGAGACACTGGCTGCTGCACGCGAGATGGGGATTTTCGGGACCAAGGAACGGTCAGTCATCCACACCGCCGATCCAGATGGGATTGCCGCCGTCGTGGACAACCAGATGGATGTCGCAGCCGAGGTAATTGTCGCCGGTATGGTGCCGATTATCGAGCCGGAAGTGAACATTCACTCAGACAGCAAGCGCGCCGCCGAGGACATCCTTGCCGCTGCATTGCTGGATAGGATCAACGCGCTTGGGGACGGACAGGACGTGATGCTCAAGCTTACGCTGCCGGATGTGGCAGGTCTTTACGATGCGCTGGCGGATCATCCGCGTGTCCTGCGGGTCGTCGCGCTGTCGGGCGGGTACTCAACCGCGGTGGCCAGCGAGAAGCTGTCGCAGAACCACAAGATGATTGCCAGCTTCAGCCGTGCACTGACCGAAGGGTTGAAGCGTGAAATGAGCGACGCCGAGTTTCTGTCGGCCCTTGGGGCCAACATCGACACCATTCATCGCGCCTCTATCGCATAATCGGTCTCCGTGTCGGAGACCGACCGGAAATCGACGCGATTTCCGGATTTCCGGCTCGGAAATCTAGACGAGGCGGCGCACAGGTTCGCTGTTGCAGAACACGACGATCTGGCCTGCATTCTCGATCGCACGGAAGCCGCGGCGGTGCACTTCGGCCATAAACACCTCGCGTCCGATAAACCGGTCTATGTCGCGCGCCTTGCGGCGGATCACACCGCCGGAACAGGCGGCTTTCGAGCTGAAGATTTCGAGCAGGTGACCATCAGCGGTCAAAACCGGGCGGGCAAAGGTGGCAGGCATGCATGCAGCCTCGCGCAACGAGGTTAATCGTTCATGAACCGGCGCAGCACATACACCCGTATCGCCGAGGCCAGCCCGACATCCGCCCCGCGATCCACATCAATTTCCGCCGCCAAGGCATTGATTGTCTTGTCATCAGCCTTGGCAATCTCGCAAAAAGCCTGCCAAAATTCCGGCTCCAGCGACACGCTGGTGCGGTGACCCTTGAGGGTCAGAGAGTGTTTTTGCGGTCGTGTACTCACTGTTCTGGCAGAAAACGGCGCGATGGATCCAATTCAACCACACGCTCATAGGTGTTGAGAAGGCGGGCCAAGGCGCCCCGATCCGCCGCCAAATAACGGCGGGCGCGGCGCAAGGCGCGAATTCTGGTTCTGGGGGTCTGCATTATCACTTACCTGCTACAATCACGCTCCCACGTGTACAGGGATGCCTGCAATTTATGGCTTTTGCGGGTCTTTCCCGGTGCCATTGGGCGGCGATGACAGGTTTTTTTCGTCATGTGCACGCGCCAGACGCGAATTTTCCCGTTCAGCGCGTTGTTTGGCCGCCTTGGGCAGTCCGTGGATCACGGCGTTCTGATCGGCCCGCGCTTTCCTGGCGGCGCGAGCCCGGGCCTTGCGGGCCTTATTGAGGTTTATGGGCCCTTCCGTCATTCCAGATCGCCGCTCACTTGGGTCCGATCATGTTTTCAGGGCGCACAACCTCATTGAATCGCTCTTCGGTGACAAACCCCAGCTTGACCGCTTCTTCGATCAGCGTGGTGCCGTTCTTGTGCGCCGTTTTGGCGACCTTCGTGGCATTGTCATATCCGATTTCGGGCGCAAGTGCCGTCACCAGCATCAGGCTCTCGCGCATCAGCTTGTCGATGCGCACCTCGTCGGCCTGCAATCCGTCCACCAGGTTGTCGGTAAAGGCAACGGACGCATCGCCCACAAGCTGCATGGATTGCAGCACGTTATAGGCCATCATGGGTTTATAGACGTTCAGTTCAAAATGTCCCTGCGATCCGGCAAAACCCACCGCCGCGTCATTGCCCATCACGTGGGCACAGACCTGCGTCAACGCCTCGCATTGGGTCGGGTTGACCTTGCCCGGCATGATCGACGACCCTGGTTCATTTTCCGGCAACACCAGCTCGCCCAGACCGCAGCGGGGGCCGGAACCAAGCAGGCGGATGTCATTTGCGATCTTGAACAGCGATGCCGCCACGGTTTTCAACGCGCCGGACATCTCGACCATGGCGTCATGGGCGGCGAGTGCTTCGAACTTGTTGGGCGCGGTGACAAAGGGCAGGCCGGTGATGTCGGCCATGTGGCCTGCTACGGCTTCGGCCCAGCCGTGTTTCGTGTTCAGCCCGGTGCCCACGGCGGTGCCGCCTTGGGCCAGCTCGTAAATACGGGGCAGGGCGGCCTCGACACGGGCTAGCCCCATGGCAACCTGATGGGTATAGCCGGAAAACTCCTGGCCCAGGGTCAGGGGCGTCGCGTCCTGCGTATGGGTGCGCCCGATCTTGATGATGTCCTTGAACGCCTCGGCCTTGGCCTCAAGTGCTGTGTGCAATTTGCGCAGCCCGGGCAGCAGCACGTCGCGCGCGGTCATCGCGGTCGACACGTGCATGGCGGTGGGGAAGGTGTCATTCGACGACTGGCCCATGTTGCAGTGATCGTTGGGGTGCACCGGCTCCTTGGACCCCATCACGCCGCCGAGGATTTCAATGGCACGGTTGGCGATCACCTCGTTGGCGTTCATGTTCGACTGTGTACCTGACCCGGTCTGCCAGACCACCAGCGGAAAGTTGTCATCGAGCTTGCCGTCGATCACTTCGCCCGCCGCTTCGATGATCGCATCGGCCAGACCTGCATCGAGCCCGCCTTGCGCCTTGTTCTGCATGGCGCAGGCCTTCTTGATCACTCCTAGCGCCCGCACCACCGCCACCGGCTGCTTTTCCCAGCCGATGGGAAAATTCATGATCGACCGCTGTGTCTGTGCGCCCCAGTACTTGTCTGCGGGTACTTCAAGCGGGCCAAAGCTGTCGGTTTCGGTGCGGGTGTCGGCCATGAGGCTCTCCGATGTAAAGTGATCGTGTCCGCCCCCGTGTACAATTGCGTGCTATCCGTCACAAGCGCAGGCGCAGCCCGAACGTCGACAAATCAGCGCAACCTGCGGGAATTCTGGCGTGTGAGGCCGGGACAACATATATCTGGTGTCATCACCAGGCGCAGAGGAGACCCCCATGCCCCGCAGAGCCGTTTCGATGCAGATCATGGCCGTTGCCACAGCCATGCTTTTTGCCTTTGCCCAGTTGGCTCAGGCGGACATGGCGCGTTTTGTCGGCAGCTATCAGGGCTCGGCCGAGGTGATTGCGGCAGACGGCACCAAGATCCCGCGCGACATGTCGGTGACGATCAAGAAGACGCGCGACGCGTTCGAAGTCACGTGGACGTCGGTCACCTACCGTCCTGACGGCCGGGCCAAGGAAAAATCCTATACCATCGCCTTTGTGCCCACGGACCGTCCCGGAGTTTTTGCCGCGGCACAGCAAAAGAACGTTTTTGGCCACTCCGTGCAACTCGACCCGATGAAAGGGGAACCTTACGTCTGGGCGCAACTCAACGGCGACACGCTGTCGGTCTATTCCCTGTTTGTCAGCGAAACCGGCGGCTATGCCTTGCAGCAATATGACCGCACGCTTTCCGATGGCGGGCTGCAGTTGCGGTTCCAGAACATCCGCAACGGCGCGATCGCGCGGGCGGTTGAAACCTTCCTCGCGCGGGTTGAGTAGGGATTACTTGCGAAAACTGTCGAGGGACACGACGTCTGCCGGCTTGGCCTCTTTCGGTGCGTCGCTGGCGTCGTCGTCCTTTTTGATCGGCGCGGGCACCGGTTTGGGCACGATTTCGGCGGCGGTTTCGCCGTCCTCGCCTTGCTGGGTTTCAAAGCGCAGCCCAAACTCGACCGAGGGATCCACAAACGTCTTTATCGCGTCGTAGGGGATGTAGAGCGGTTCCGGCGCATCGCCGAAATTCAGTGTGACAGCAAAGCCTTCGTCGCCGACATCAAGGTTGTCAAACCAGTGCTGCATGACCACTGTCATCTCGCCCGGGTAGCGATCGCTGAGCCAATCGGCCAGTTCGGCATCGGGGTGGCTGGTGTCGAAGGTGATAAAGAAATGGTGCGACCCGGGCAGACCGTTGGCGGCCACATCATCCAGCACCTTGCGGATCAGACCACGCATCGCCTCGTGCATCAGGTTGCCGTAATCGATCCTGCGCGTCATTTCGGTCTCCGCCAATCTGATCATCACAATATCCCAAATCGACGCCAAGGAAAGGGCCAAGGCGAAAAAGCCCGGTCAGACCAACCCCGCAAGCCCCAAAGCGCCGCCTGCACAGGCAAGCAGCGCAAGCGTTGACAAAAGGCTGCGCCCAAGCACGAGCATCAGGAGGCCGGAAAACACCGTGAGTGCCGCGGCGAGCGGGTGAAAGCTGGTCAGGGACGGAACCGGCAACGCGCCAAGGGTCGAGATGTCTTCAAACAGCACATGCAGCGCAAACCACACCGACAGGTTGGCAATCACACCCACGACAGCGGCGGTGATGGCCTGCAAAGCTGCCGCCAGCCGAGGGCGACCGGCGATGTGATCAAGGTAAGGGCCAGCGGCGAAAATCCACAGGAAACAGGGGGTAAACGTCACCCAAAGGGTCAACGCCCCGGCCGCAATGGCAAGGCCAAAGCCGCCTTGCGCAAACCCTGCAAGCAGGGCCACGAACTCGGTCACGAGGATCAGCGGCCCCGGCGTGGTTTCAGCGAGCCCCAGGGCGTCAATCATCTGGCCGGTGGTGATCCAGCCGTGGGTCTGCACGACCTCCTGGGTCATGTAGGCCAGCACCGCATAGGCCCCGCCAAAGGTGACGATCGCAAGCTTGGAGAAAAACAGCGCTATTTCCGTCAGAAAGCTCTGGTCGAGCGCCCAGACAAGAAGGACCGGGGCGGCCCACAGGACGGTCCAGATGGCAATGGTGCGCAGTGTCCCGCGGGGACGGGCGGCGGGCACCTCCACGGCGGTGCTGTCCGCCGTGACATAGCCATAGAGCCCCGCGCCCAGCACGATGGCGGGGAAGGGCAGGCCAAGCGCAAAGATCGCGATGAACGCCAGCACAGCCAGTGCGGTGGCGCCGCGGCCTGTCAGGGCTTTCTTGCCCACGCGCATCAGGGCCTGGATCACGATCACGATCACCGCAGCCTTGATGCCAAGGAACACCGCCTGGACCATGGGCAGGTCGCCATAGGCGATATATCCCAGCGCCAGCACGAGGATCACGAGCGCGCCCGGGATGACAAAAAGCAACCCGGCAAGCAATCCACCCGGTACACCGCGCAAGCGCCATCCTGCATAGGTGGCCAGCTGCATCGCTTCGGGACCCGGCAGCAACATGCACAGCGACAGCGCGCGCAGATAATCGTTTTCGCTCAGCCATTTGTGGCGCGAAACCAATGTTTCATGCATCAGCGCGATCTGGGCTGCCGGTCCACCAAAAGACAAAAGCCCGATGCGCCCGAAAATGTGCACCATCGATGACCATGTCGGGGTCATGTGCGGGCGTCCGAGCGCAGCGCAGTCCATGCGGCGTCGATGATCGGCAGCGCGGCGGAAAACGCGCCTTCGGGCGTGCGGTGCAGCTTGGGCAGCGCCGCAAGGAGTGCTGTCCACTGTGCGTCGGTGTCGCGCAGAAACCTGTTCAGCGGTGTCCAATTCAGGGCTGCAACAAGGGCCATTTCCGTGGGCCCCACCGCGCCTTTGCCTTCAAACCGGTCAGCGACTGCACTGCACATCGCTGCTGGCACCCACAGCAGATTGGCGTTGGGCGCAATCCAGCGGTGGATCAGCCATGCCTCGAACAAGGCTGCAGGATTTGCGGGGCTGGGCAGGGCGTAAAGCGTATCGGGGGCGATTTCCGAGATGGTGGGCAGACCGGCCTCGTGCCACGCCGATATGCCACCTTCGAGCGCTGTTGCACGAAAACCGTCCCCCCGCAGAAAGGCCGCTGCGCCGTGGCTCAGCTTGAGACCTTTCTGGCAGACGACAACGACAGGTTTGGCGGGGTCGAGTTGACCTGCGTGGTCGGTGATATGCGCATGCGCAACACGGATCGCGCCAGGAAGGCGGACGGGCAGGTCCTGTACGTCTTCGGGCACGCAAACATCAATGATTTGAATGGCTTGAGAAGTGCCAAGACAGCGCAAAAGGTCGGGTGGAGAAGTGCTCAGGTCCATGTCGCATCCTTTGAGACAAGTAAAAGGATGCGGCTTTGGGTCGGAGGCGACCTGATGGGGCAGCCGCGTTTGCCCCGTGATCCATGCGTACCGCGCGCGACAGGGCCGGTCAACATTCACATGGTCGAACGGTTGCGGATTGCCTGAGCTTTGCCGCGCAACATATTGATTATCATGTAGGAAAAGAAAGTGCAGGCTTCTGTTGCCAGGTGCCTGCGAACCCCGCCCTAAGCGGCTAGGCCTAGGGGCTTAAGTTCGGTTCGACCCGGACTGCTTACGCAGCCAGAGCAACCGGAGCACGATTGTCGTTTGCAATTGTACTGTTTTCGCCGGTAACGGTGGCAGACAGCCGAGACAAAGCTAACACCTTTAGACGTCCGTCGATCCT
>JBCBAV010000045.1:0-24607 GCA_038532285.1 Pseudomonadota bacterium
TACGTCCGCGCCTTGCATCGCCTCGATCAGCGCGCCCCGATCCATCGGCACATCCTCGGACCGCAGCCGCACATCAAAGAGCTCGCTCAACCGTGTCTCCACCTCGGCCGGTAACCGTCGCGTAACGACAACACTCAACCGCTGCTTTGCCATGATCGACCTCCTTGCCCTTGGCCTTGCAGGCCATTTGCGTCCATGGTGGAGCAAGTGAGCACGGGGCACAAGAACCCCGGCCCCAACAAGAGGCGCGAGATGAGCAGAGCAGCGATATCCTGGGGTGGGATGTCCGTTATCCGGGCATTTGCATGGGTGTGCGCGATGTCCATGTCGCTGCCCGCATTGGCACGCGAAACCGGGCCCGTGACCAACCTGCCATTGCCACGTTACGTGTCACTGAAGGCGAGCGAAGGCAACGTGCGCCGCGGCCCGTCCCTGACCCACCGGATCGACTGGGTGTTCAAGCGCCGCGACATGCCGCTGCGGATCACGGCCGAGCATGGCCATTGGCGCCGGGTCGAGGACCGCGACGGCATGGGCGGCTGGGTGCACTATTCGCTGCTGTCGGGCACGCGCACGGTGATCGTTCAGCAGGATCTGCTGACAGTACGGGCGCGGCCCGCTACCGATGCGCCGGTCACCGCGGCGTTCGAGGCGGGCGTGATCGCGCGGCTGGGCAAATGCGATGCAGAATGGTGCCGCGTCAGCGCAGGCGGTCACCGCGGCTGGGCGCCCAAGGCGCGGCTTTGGGGAGTGCGCATGGATGAGGTGCGCAACTGACACGCTGTCGTCCACGCCCGTGACGGCGCGCCACCGGCAATCAGGGCGTGAACAAACCGCACCGCGCCCACTCTGGCCATCGCCGCCAAAGCCGCTAAGGTGACGGCCAAGACCATTTGAGCCGAGCCTTTCCATGCCCATGATCTCTTACACCCGCTTCGGCCCTGCCGCGCAGGTTCTCGAACTCCATGAACAACAGAGCGCAGTGCCCGGCCCCGGTGAGGTTGTGGTCCGTATTCGGTATTCGGGCGTGAACCCCTCCGATGTGAAAGCCCGCGCCGGTACGCGGCCCGGCGTGACGGAGCCCCCCTTTCCCCGCATCGTGCCGCACAGCGACGGGGCCGGCATCATCTCGGCCGTGGGCGAAGGCGTCGATCAGGGCCGCATTGGCCAGCGTGTGTGGGTCTGGAACGGCCAGTGGCAGCGCCCCTTTGGCACCGCCGCCAGCGAGATTTGCCTGCCCCAGGCCCGGGCCGTGCCGCTGCCCGAAGGCGTATCGTTGAAAACAGGCGCCACGCTGGGCATTCCCGGCCTTACCGCGGCGCACACCGTGTTTGGCGGCGGGGATATATCGGGTCAGACGGTGTTGGTGCAGGGCGGCGGCGGAAGTGTCGGATACCTTGCAGTGCAACTGGCACTTTGGGGCGGGGCCTGGGTGATCACCACGGCCCGGGGCGCGGGCGCGGAGAGGTGCGCGGCCGCAGGCGCGCATGCGGTGATCGACTACCGGGCACCCGATCTCGCGGCGGCGATCCTTGCGGCCAATGACGGCGCACCCGTGGACCGGATTGTCGAGGTGGAATACGGGCTCAACGCCGCGACGAATGCCGAGGTGATCAAGCCAAACGGCACCATCTGCGCCTATGGTTCTGCCGGCAATATGCAGCCTGCAATGCCGTTCGGGCCGATGCTGTTCAAAGCAGTGACCCTCGATATCGTGCTGATCTACATCCTCGCCGCCGCACCGCGCGCCGCAGCCATCGACAGGTTGCACGCAGCCCTTGGTGATGACGCTCTGGACAGTCCTGTTGATCATACATTCCCGCTTGCCGATTGCGCGCAGGCCCATGAAGCAGTGGAAAACGGCGGTCGGTCGGGTGCGACCCTGGTGGAGATCCCGACATGATCCGCGCGCTGTGCCTGTGCTTGCTGATCTGGCTGCCGGTCACCGCCGCGGCTCAGAGCGAAGATCAGCCCCAAGGCACCATCGCCGTCGAGGACAGTGCCAGCCAGGACGCCGCCATTGCCGTGCGCATCCGCGACATCCTCGGCGAGCTTGAGGGATACGAAGAGGTGACGGTGACCGTTTCCTCGGGCATCGTGACCTTGCGCGGGACAACTGTCGACACGCCAACGGCCGAACGGCTCAACGAGCTGGTTGGCCGCGTCGAAGGGGTCGTGGCCATCGAAAACGAGGTGACCGAAACCACCGACGTGGTGGCCCGGCTCAATCCTGCTGTGGAACGGTTCCTCGCACGGACCCAGCAACTGATCGCCCTGGTGCCGCTGGCGACGGTGGCGCTGGTGGCGTTCTTTCTTGTGGCCACTGTCGGTTTTCTGCTGGCGCGCATGCGCTATCCGTGGGACCGGATCGCACCCAATGCGTTCATCGCCGACATCTACCGCCAGATCATTCGCATCCTGTTTTTGGTCGGCGGTCTGGTCATCGCGCTGGATATCCTTGGCGCCACAGCACTGCTTGGCACGATCCTCGGTGCTGCCGGTATCGTGGGCCTCGCCATCGGTTTCGCGGTGCGCGACACGGTCGAGAATTTCATCGCGTCGATCATGCTGTCGATCCGACAGCCGTTCCGGCCCAACGACACCGTCGAAATCGAAGGCGACATCGGCAAGGTGATCCGCCTGACCAGCCGCGCGACCATCCTGCTCAGCTTTGATGGCAACCACATTCGCATTCCCAACGCGACCGTGTTCAAGAGCCGGATCGTGAACTACACCCGCAACGATGAACGCCGGTTCGTGATCGATCTGGGCGTGGCCTATGACACCGATCTGGCACAAGCGCAGACGCTGGCGCTGGATACCGTACGGGCGATGCCCTTTGTGTTGGCAAGGCCCGAGCCATCGGTTTGGATCGAGAGCCTGGGGGACAGCGCCGTCATCATCAATGTGGCGGCGTGGATTGCACAGCACGAGACCTCCTATTTGAAGGCGCGCAGCGAGGCATGGCGGCTGAGCATGGCTGCATTTGACGCTGCGGGAATTGTCATGCCCGAGACAACGCTGCGCGTGGTCGGTGTCGGAGACCACATCGATTCAGCATCCGTGTCGCAACCGGCGGCGCCCACGCCGACCGCACCGCAGGACCTGACCGCGCAGGATGTGCAAGCCACCGACGAGGCAGCACTCGAGGCCATCGTGAATCAGGAACGCGAAGACGGTGCCAATGAGGACCTGTTGAATCGCGACACGATCCGGGAAGAGTAAGGCTCATAGCACCCTCTCGGGCGCTCTTCGCAACTGTGCAGATGCCACAGATGAGCCGTCGCGGCGATGTTCTGTTTTTTCCAAAGATCGGGGCTTGCGCCTGCGCCACGTGCGGAGTATTTCGCGTGCCACGTTGGGATGTAGCTCAATTGGTAGAGCACCGGTTTTTGGTACCGTAGGTTGTAGGTTCGAGTCCTACCATCCCAGCCATCTTCCTTGTGGATTGCCTGTTCTTGTGCGTGGTCTTTTGGCGCTGGCCTTGCCAAAGCTCCGGCACGGTCAGACTGGGTCTGCTCACATCGCGTTTTTTTAGCCCGGCCCGCAGAAATGGCCCTGCTCTGGACGCACGCACACGTTCCCTGACAATCATATGGTCAAGCACAACCGCGAGAGCGCACGCCATGATCGACAGTTTCGAACACAAGGTCGGACGATACCTGATTGCAGTCCTCTTTCTGGCAGGGGCGGTGCAAAAGGGCGTCAGCCCCAACGATGCGACGACCCTTTTGATCGGAGTTGGCCTGCCTGCATGGCTGATCTGGCCTGCGATGATTTTTAATGCCTGCGCCGCAGTTTCCCTGATTTTTGGCGCTTATCTGCTGACGATCGCGCGGCTTTTGGCGCTTTATTGTCTTGCCACCAGCATGTTTCACCTGATCCCCGACGACCCGTGGCAAATATCCATCATGATCAAGAATTGGGCGATCGCCGGTGGCTGCCTGATCCTCGCCGCCTCTGCACGAGCAGGCACCACGACGTAGCGTTGGTCTACCGCCCGTCCTTGCTGCCCTGTTCTTCGGTGTGCTGTTGCTGAACGGCCTGGCTCGCTGCTGCGGCGATGGCAGAGCGATCTTCTTCCGACAATTCCTCGCGGTCACCGGGTTCCGACAGGGCGACGCGGACCTCGCGGCGGGCAAAGTCGATGCCGTTTTCGGCAAAGGCCGCCTTGACCCGGTTGAAGATTTCCTTGCGGATCATGAATTGCTTGCCGGGCTTGGCCATGAACTTGCCCCGGATCACCATGCCGACCTCGTCGATCTCGAACACGCCCTGGCTTTTGAATGGCTGCAGGAAATCCTCACCCAGAAGTTCATCTTCCAACAGGTCCTGCCCGATCTTCTTGAAAATCTTCTTGACCTTGTTGGGATCGGTTTCAAACGGCACGGTGAACTTCAGTTTCATGATCACCCAATCGCGCGAATAGTTGGTGATCTTGGGCACTTCGCCGTAGGGGATGGTGTGCACGGGTCCCTTGTGGTGTCGCAATTGCAGCGACCGGACCGAGATCTTCTCGACCGTACCCATGGTGCCGTCAATCTCGACATATTCGCCGGTGCGAAAGGCGTCATCGACCAGAAAGAAAATGCCGGACACAACATCCGTTACCAGCTTTTGCGCGCCGAAACCGATGGCGAGGCCGACGATACCGGCACCGGCAAGAAGCGGGGTGGTATCGACGCCCACATTGCCCAGCGCCAGCAGCACAAAGATCACGATGATGGTCACCCGCGTGACCATCAGCACCAACGGCAATACCGTCGACAGGCGCGATCCGCCCGACCCGCCGCCATCGCCGCCGAAATCGGCATTGTCGGGGTCATAGCCGGATGCCGTGATCTCGGCTGCGAGCTTGCGGTTTATGTAAAGCGAGGCGACCTCGTAGATCAGGTAGCCGAAAGACAGCACGATCAGGAATTCGATGGCGCGCGCGGCCAGCCGTTCGCCGACACCCGCCGCCGCGAGTTCCGCTGGATCAAGGCCCCAGGCACGCGCCAGCAGGATCAGCACGATACCAAACACGATGATCCGTCCGATCCGGATGTAAGACCGTAACGTGGCGCGGTAGGCGCGTTCAGCCACCGCCCCCTCGCCCATCATCGACGGCACGAGATGGCGCACCAGACCGCGAATGCCCGTGTCCATCGCGGGCACGAAAGTAAGCAGGATGATGGTCACGTAATGCGGCGACCCCTGCAGCAGCTCAAAGGCCCCGTAACTGACCATCACGTTGACCAGATACCAGGTAAAGATGGCCATGAAGATCATGAAATAGGGGTAGATCCGCGCGACCACCTCTTCGCCCGAGGTTACGTCATGCTTGCCCCGCATCATGTCCGACAACGCGTCACGATATCTCCAGCACAATACCGCCACATAGATATGCACCACGAGGTTCAGCCAGAAGCCAATGCGCGTCTCGCCCATCGGCACCCCGTTGAGCGCGTTGAATTGCACGATAACCGTCGACAAGCCGATGAGCAGCGCGAGCCAGACAGAGTGTCGGACCATTGCACGTGCGTTGGCATCCGTCGCATAGACGATCCGGTATTCGGGGTTTTGCGGTGCAAAGAAAAACCGGGACACGGCCCAGAACATCCGCGGAAATCCGACGAGCATCCAGCCGATCAGCGCGATATAGGGCTGCATGTTTTCCGGGAAGATCACCAGCGACACGCCCCACGTGGTCAGCACGAAAATGCCCACCGCCATTACATCCACCAGCAACCGCCGGAACAGCGATTCAAAGGTTTTACGCAGGGTCAGCGTCTGGCCCAGTGGCAGCGCGCGCAAAGGCCGCGTCAAAAGGCGGAACACATACTCTACCGCACCGCCAATCATCAGCGTGACCACAAACAAGCCCAGAAAAGTCCACAGCCCGCCAGCGCCAACGCCCTGATAAAATGTGGCAAATGCCTCGCCCTGCTTTTCGAACAACAACGGGATCCGATTGATTGCAACAGTCACGGATGACAGGGCGCCAGCGGTGGCGTGGAAGAGAAAGTCGGAGACTTCGGCCTCTTGGGTGGCCTGCGCCGCTTCGGCCCTTAGCGCCATCTGTGCCAGCAAAACCTCGCGCACCTGCGCATCCGACAGGCGCGAAATAAGCGCTGTCGCCTCTTGGGTGGTCAGTGGCTCGTTGAGCAAGGCGGCGGCGCCGTCTTCGTCGGGTGCGGATGATCCGCCGACAAAAAGGGACTGTGCCGCGCCGCTGGTTGCCAAGGACAAAGAGAACAGGACAGCCAGGGCAAATATCACGCGCACCATGATGCACCTCCGATAAGTCGTGTCGCCACAGGATCACAAGTCACGAAATTTGCGAACCTTTTTCATGCATCCGGGCTGGGGGCAGGTGTGGCCAACCGGTCTTTCCCGGTTGTGACCAAGAGGGTAAGATTAATCAAATGAATGATATTCACTTCAATTGAATGAGATTCACGTATGAGTCTGTCCAAGCTTGCCAAGATCGATCTCAACCTGCTGGTGGTCCTCGAGGTTCTGTTGCAGGAAAAAAGCGTGGGCCGCACCGCGGAACGGCTGAACCTCACGTCGTCCGCCGTCAGCCACGCCCTGAGACGCCTGCGCACGCTGTTTGACAACGAACTGCTTGTGCGCCAGGGCCGCACCATGATCCCCACCGCACGCGCCAAGGCGCTGGAACAAGCGCTGCCGGGCGCGCTGGCAACGATTGCGCACCTGCTGGAAGACCCGAGCCCGTTCGATCCCGCCACTTCAACGCGGGTGTTTCACCTGGTCGCGCCGGACTTTGTTACGCCATTGATCCTGAGCCTGCTGGAACAAACGGCGCACAAGGCACCCGGGATCGCGGTCGAGATGGCGCCGTTCACATCCGCCTCGATTTCCGAAATGAAGCTGGGGCGGCACGACGTGCTGATTGCCCCAAGCAACCTGCAAGACAACGATCTGCGCGGTCAGGTGCTTGGCCGATGGCCTTGGGCCGTTTTTGGTCGCGCGGCGCATCCGGCGTTTCGCGACTGGTCGCTTGAGACATGGGCCAGCCATCCGCACCTGCAGGTGCGGACCACCGGCTCCACGCATGGCGGTCCGGTCGACACCGAAGCCGCCCGCCGTGGCATCACCCGCCGCGTCGGCGCAACGGTGCCGCATTTCTCGGTCGCCGCACCTGCGCTGGCACAAACCGACATGCTGCTCACTGTTCCGTCCGTCGTGCTGGGATCCATGGCGGCGGCCTTTGACCTCGACCACCGCCCGGCGCCTTTGGATCTCGCCCCCCTGGAACTATCGCTTTTTCACAGCGTATCGACGGGCGATGCCGCCGACGTCCGGTGGTTTGTCGCGCAGGTTCTGGCCGCGTGTTCGGACCTGCAAGGCGCGCGCGTCTGACCAAACCGCTGCTCCGCTTTGCGCCCATCGCGCTCAATTTGTACAAAACACCCGTCAATTTCATCAAAACGCGCACTTGTCAGGCAGAACAAAACGCGACAAGCTGCATTTGTGAGCAGTTTAAGAACGCTAATAATCACAGGCGCTCTCACAACCATGATGACCGCGCCACCAGCCGCCTCTGACACCCTGCACGAGGCGTTTGCGGGCTGCGTTGGGCGCATGTCGGCCGAAATGGAGCACGCATGGCTCATGGGTGACGACGCGACACAGGTCGAAGCGGAGCGGCTCAGCTTCCTGTCGCTGCTCGATGCCACCCTGCCTTCGGGCGCAGCGCCCGGTGCCCTCGCACACCGCATCGACAGCAAAATGGCGCATGCCTCGCTTTTGACGATCAGCACATTTGCCGAGGATCAGACGCGCGGGACCAATGCACGTTTGCGCGCCCAGTGGCATCTGCGCCAGTGCCGCAACATGCTGCTGGACGGCTAGACCGACAAAACCGGTTTCAAACCGCACAATTTCCGGGCGATCGACAGGGCTTCGCGTAAAAAATGAGCGGCAACCGCGGAATTTTTATGCGCTTGGACGCATCGCGACTCCAGCAAATCCGACAACGCCCCTACCACTGCCGCAGGTTTAACGACCTGTGAAAATGCGTGGGCGACCGGGCCTAGGAACCCAAAACGGCCGCCGCACGCTCGCAATGATGCGCGATTGGCATATGAGGGGTGTCTTCCCGCTCTGCAAGCCCTGTCGTGCGCAGAAAAAGGAAAGACGATGACCCGTAACCTGATGACAACAAGCGCAGCGGCTCTGATCCTTGGCGCCAGCGCGGCTTTTGCCTGCGACGACCCGATCAAGGTGGGCGTGCTGCATTCGCTCTCTGGCACGATGGCAATTTCGGAAACGACGCTGAAAGACACAATGGAAATGCTGGTGGAACAGCAGAACGAAGCCGGTGGCGTTCTGGGCTGCCAGCTCGAAGCCGTGGTGGTCGACCCAGCGTCCGACTGGCCGCTTTTTGCCGAAAAGGCGCGCGAGTTGCTGACGGTCCATGAGGTTGACGTGATCTTTGGCAACTGGACGTCCGTGTCGCGCAAGTCGGTTCTGCCGGTGATCGAGGAACTGAACGGCCTGCTGTTCTACCCTGTGCAGTACGAAGGCGAAGAGTCGTCCAAGAACGTGTTCTACACTGGTGCCGCGCCCAATCAGCAGGCGATCCCTGCCACCGACTACTTCCTCGAAGAGCTTGAGGTCGAGAAGTTCGCGCTGCTGGGCACCGACTACGTCTATCCCCGCACCACGAACAACATTCTCGAGGCGTACCTGCAGGACAAAGGCATCGCCGCCGAAGACATCTTTGTGAACTACACGCCGTTTGGTCATTCCGACTGGTCCAAGATCGTGGCTGACGTCGTAGCCCTGGGCGCAGACGGCAAGAAAGTCGGCGTGATCTCCACGATCAACGGTGACGCGAACGTGGGCTTCTACAAAGAGCTGGCAGCTGCCGGCATCAGCGCCGACGACATCCCTGTCGTGGCCTTCTCGGTCGGTGAAGAAGAGCTGGCCGGTCTCGACACCTCGAACCTTGTCGGCCACCTGGCCGCATGGAACTACTTCCAGTCCGCCGACTCCGAAGCCAACGAGGCATGGGTCGAAGCGTGGAAGGCCCGCATGGGTGAAGACCGCGTGACCAATGACCCCATGGAAGCGCATTACATCGGGTTCAACATGTGGGTGAACGCCGCAACCGCCGCTGGCACAACTGACGTGGATGCCGTGCGGACGGCCATGTACGGCCAGGAATTTCCAAACCTGACCGGTGGTACCGCTGTCATGTTGCCGAACCACCACTTGGCCAAGCCGGTGCTGATCGGTGAAATTCAGGCTGATGGCCAGTTCGACATCATCAGCCAGACCGACGAGGTGCCGGGCGATGCCTGGACAGACTTCCTGCCGGAATCCGCGGTTCTGAAATCCGACTGGGCCGCGCTTGGTTGCGGGATGTACAACACCGAAACCGAGACCTGCGTTCAGCTGAAATCGAACTACTAAGGGTGCGGCGGGGTCCGCCCCGCCTGTCCAAAACGCGCCCGGGGGTTATCTCCCTCCCGTCCCCGGGCGCACTTTCTTTCAACGCTCACCCGAGGTCTTTCATGGTCTGGCTCCGCCGCCTCTTGATTGTCTGCGCCCTGCTGTCGCCCTTGCCCGGCGCAGCCCAGTCAACGGATGCGCCAATCCAGCAGTTATTGCAGAGCCATGGTGCGATCATCCAGAAATCCTCGCGCAAGACGATCGGACCTGCCATTGACGCGCTCGCCGCCTCGGGCCTGCCTGCTGCGCAAACGGTGCTGAGCCGCTGGCAAGCCAAGGAGATGTGGTTTGAAAAGGAAACCGGCATCTTTGTCTTTGCCGAAGAAGGCGCCGACAGGACGCTGATCCTCTACGACGTTGCGGACGAAACCGAATTCGGCACGGCCAAAAAGGGCGATTTCAAGCAGCTCAAACCCAATTCCGGTATCCGTGGCATGATTGCCGCCGCTCTGGTCCAGTTCCAGTTGACCGACCCCGACCCGAGTGTTCAGGCCGAAGCGCTCGACGCAATCGAGCGCGACGCCGAAGCGTCACACCTCGTTGCGTTGCGGGCAGCACGCGACAGCGCACCCGGCCCACTGACCGCACGCAAGGAACGGCTCGAACGCCTGCTCACCATCCGGTTTGATGACGACGTCGACGCCCGCATCGCAGCCATAAACGGCTTTGCGGGCGATCTTGGCGTTGATGTGCGCGCCGCTCTCAACCCGCTGGTTACCACCGAAATCCGAGTCGCCGAAACCCTGCCGCCCGACGCTCGCGCCCTGACCCCCGGTACCGATGCGCTGACCCGCCAAGACGCTTACGCCCTGCTGGTGGCCGCAGGCAGTGCCCCTGCCCCGTTAACGGCCGACGCCGTCAAACAAACGCTGATCGACAACATCGACGGCGGCAAAATCGCGGGCGTCCAGATTGCCACGCTCGATACCGATGCCGCCAGGCTCGCCGCCTACGCGTCGCTCGCCGCCGACGGAACCGCCCCACCGCTCGTGACCGAAGACAGCATCTCCGAAGCGCTCAACGCCTTTGCTTTCTTCGAGGTCTTCACCGGCGCACCCCCTGCAGTCGCGCGCGCAGCGCAAACGGTGCTGACCGACATCGAAACCGCAGTGGCCGTGAACCAGTCCTTTGATCTGGGCCTTGATGCCCTGTCGCTCGCCTCGATTTACTTCCTTGCGGCAATTGGTCTGGCCATAACCTTCGGCGTGATGGGCGTGATCAACATGGCCCATGGCGAGTTTATCATGATGGGCGCTTATACCGGCTACGTGGTCCAGCTTTTTGTGCCCGACTACACCGTGTCGATCCTGATCGCGCTGCCGCTGGCCTTTGCGGTGACCTTTGGCGCAGGCGTCGCGATGGAACGGCTGGTGATCCGCTGGCTCTACCACCGCCCGCTGGAAACGCTGCTGGCGACCTTCGGCATCTCGATCGCGCTGCAGCAACTGGCCAAGAACATTTTTGGCACACAAGCCCGCCCCCTGACCGCCCCCGGCTGGCTCGACGGGTCCTGGGTCATCAACGACATCGTGTCGATCAGCTACATCCGCATCGCGATCTTCGTTCTGGCGCTGATCTTCCTCGCCCTGATCCTGTTCGTGATGAACCGCACGCGCCTGGGCCTCGAGGTGCGCGCGGTCACGCAAAACCCGCGCATGGCGGCCTCCATGGGCATCAACCCCGACCGCATCAACATGCTCACCTTCGGCTTTGGCTCCGGCATCGCGGGCATCGCGGGCGTGGCCATCGGGCTTTATGCCAAGGTCACCTCCGAAATGGGCGCCGACTACATCGTCCAAAGCTTCATGACCGTGGTCGTGGGCGGTGTCGGCAATATCTGGGGCACGCTCTTGGGGGCCACCATGGTCGGCACTCTGCAAAAGGGGATCGAATGGCTGAACCCCTCGAACACGCTGGCCGCCCAAACCTACATGATCCTGTTCATCATCCTCTTCATCCAGTTCCGCCCCAAGGGCATCATCGCCCTCAAGGGCCGCGCGGCAGAGGCCTGACATGACCGACACCGCTGCTTCTTCTGGCCAAAAATACCTCGGGGGTCTGGGGGCTGGCCCCCGGTCCCGCAGCTTCCTCGCGCGCCACCCGTCGGTACTGATCTTCATCGCCTGCCTCGCGCTCTTCACACTGAGCGTCACCATCCTCGCCGAAGGGTTCGGGATCGGCGTCATCTCCACCAGCTTCGTCAAGACGCTGGGCAAGACGCTGTGCCTGTGCCTTGTCGCGCTCGCCATGGATCTGGTGTGGGGCTACACCGGCATCCTCAGCCTCGGGCACATGGCGTTTTTCGGCATCGGCGGCTACGCCATCGGCATGTGGCTGATGTATGCCCGGACCGAGATCATCGTGACCGACAGCCTCGCCGCAGCCCCCCTGCCACCAACACCTCAGGAAATCTCCGACGGCATCGCCACACAGATCTTCGGTGTGGTCGGCGCGTCAGAGTTCCCCCCCATCTGGACCTTTGCGCATTCGCTGCCCCTGCAATTGGCCGCCGTCGTTCTGGTGCCGGGCCTGATTGCGCTGGTCTTTGGCTGGCTGGCGTTCCGCAGCCGGGTGACGGGCGTCTACCTGTCGATCCTGACCCAGGCCATGACGCTGGCGCTCTCGCTCTACCTGTTCCAGAACGACAGCGGCCTGCGCGGAAACAATGGCCTTTCGGGCCTGCAAAACCTGCCCGGTCTGGATGATGTCCCGCAAAGCGCAATTTCACTGTGGTTTTTCTGGGCCTCCGCCATCGCTTTGGGGTTGGGGTATGTCACGTGCGCGTGGGTGGTGTCGGGCAAGTTCGGCTCGGTCCTGCGCGCGATCCGCGATGACGAGGCGCGCGTGCGGTTCCTGGGATACTCGGTCGAAGGCTTCAAGCTGTTCATATTCACCTTCACCGCCGTGCTCGCGGGCATCGCCGGCGCGCTTTACTATCCGCAGGCGGGCATCATCAACCCGGCGGAAATCGCGCCCATCGCCTCGATCTACCTCGCCGTCTGGGTCGCCATCGGCGGGCGCGGGCGGCTTTACGGCGCGGTGATCGGCGCAGCCGCCGTTTCGCTGTTGTCCACGTGGTTCACAGGTGGTCAGGCCCCGGATGTCAACCTGGGGTTCTATACGATCCAGTGGGTCGACTGGTGGACCATCCTGCTGGGCCTCAGCTTTGTCGCGGTCACGCTTTTTGCCCCCAAGGGCATCGGCGGGCTCTTCGATCTCTTCGGATCTCATCGCCGCAGCGAAGCGGTCCGCAGCCCGGAGGGCGAGGGCCAATGAGCGCGCTTTTGGAAGTCTCGGGCGTCTCCGTTTCGTTCGATGGGTTCAAGGCGATCAACAACCTCTCGTTTTCCATCGGCCCGGCCGAGATGCGCGCCGTGATCGGCCCAAACGGCGCGGGCAAGACCACGTTCATGGACATCATCACCGGCAAGACGAAACCCGACACGGGCACGGTGCTCTGGGGGGATATGTCCCGCTCACTGCTCGACCTGTCGGAGGCGCAGATCGCCCAGACGGGCGTGGGCCGCAAATTCCAGCGCCCGACTGTGTTTGAGGACCAAAGCGTCGCCGACAACCTCCTGCTCGCGCTCAAAAAACCGCGCGGGCCATTTTCTGTCTTGCGCTTCCGCCCCAACAATGACGATGCCCAAAAGGTTGCCGATCTGGCCGACGAGATCGGCCTTGCCACCGAACTGAACCGCCCCGCGGGCGAGCTGAGCCATGGCCAGAAACAGTGGCTCGAAATCGGCATGCTGCTCGCGCAAGACCCGCAGCTTCTGCTGGTCGATGAACCCGCCGCCGGCATGACCCCGTCCGAACGCGAACACACCACGGCGCTGCTGACCGAAGCGGCCAAGACCCGTGCCGTGGTTGTCGTGGAACACGACATGGAATTTGTCCGCCGCCTCGACTGCAAGGTCACCGTCCTGCACGAAGGCGCGGTGCTGGCCGAAGGCTCGCTGGACCATGTCACCGCCAATGAAAACGTGATCGAGGTCTACCTTGGCCGATAATCTCCTCCAGACCCGCGACCTGACCCTGCACTACGGCGGCAGCCAGATCCTGAACGGCGTCAGTCTGAGCGCCGCACGCGGACAGATCACCTGCGTCATGGGCACCAATGGCGTGGGCAAGACCAGCCTGCTCAAGGCGATCTCGGGCACCCATCCCCGCTCGGGCGGCAGCTACACCCTTGATGGCGAAGACATCGGCAAGGCCTCGGCCCACGCGCTGGCCCAGCGCGGAGTGGCTTATGTCCCGCAGGGGCGCGAGATCTTTCCGTTCCTCACGGTGCGCGAAAACCTCGAAACCGGGTTTGCCTGCCTGCCACGCAACCAGCGCTTTATCCCCGATGACATTTTCGAGCTTTTTCCCATCCTCAAGGATTTCCTGGCCCGCCGCGGCGGCGATTTGTCGGGCGGCCAGCAACAGCAACTGGCCATCGCCCGCGCGCTGATCACGCGGCCCAAGCTGCTTTTGCTTGATGAACCCACCGAAGGCATCCAGCCCAACATCATCAAACAGATCGGCACCGTCATCCGCCAACTGCGCGACCGCGGCGACATGGGCATCGTGCTGGTCGAGCAGTTCTTTGACTTTGCCTTCGACCTCGGGGACCGGTTTCTTGTTCTCGAACGTGGTGCGGAAAAACTGGGCGGTGCCGCTGGCGACATTGAGCGCGATACCCTGCACGCCGCCGTTTCGGTCTAGCGCCACAGCAGTTCGGTTGCGCATGCTGCCGCAACCTGCGACGCTCCGCACAGGTATTGAGGTGGTGTGGGTCCAATGGCAGCTTTCGGTTTTCAGCTTTTTTCGGCGCGGTCGGTGTCGTCGCTCCCCAGTTTCCTGGGCCATTTGGGCGGGCTCGGGTATGCCCATGTCGAAGGGTTTGGCGATGCCTACACCGACCCGCGCACCTTTCGTGCCGCGCTAGACGCAAGCGGGCTCAGGATGCCATCAGGCCATTTCGGGCTGCGCGACCTGCAAAACGACTTTGCCAGCTGTGCGCATATCGCATCGGTTCTCGGGGTTAAAACGCTGATTGCCCCATGGCTGGACGAACACGAGCGCCCCACCGACAAGGACGGCTACAAGGCGCTGGCAAACACATTGTCGGCGCTGGGAACCCGTAGCGCCAATGCGGGGTTTGGCTTTGCCTGGCACAATCACGCCTTCGAAATCGAACAGATGCGCGATGGTGCGCGGGGCCTCGACGTGCTGCTGAACGAAGCGCCGGACCTGATGTGGGAGGCCGATCTGGCATGGGTCGTGCGGGGTGGCGCGGACCCCGATCTCTGGCTCGACCGCTACGCCGAACGGATCACCGCGCTCCATGTCAAAGACCTCGCCGCCGAGGGCGAGAATGCCGAACAGGACGGGTGGGCCGATCTGGGCAGCGGCATCATCGATTGGCCGCACCTGATCAACCGGGTCCGGCGCGAGGCGCAAGGCGCGCTGTTGATCGCCGAACACGACAATCCCGCCAGCCCGACAGATTTCGCCACCACGGCCATCGCCGCCTTTCGCGATTGGACTGGCGCGTAAGCGTTGCACCGGTGCCCGGGCCGTGGCACGCATGGGCACATGATCACATCGCTTGATGGCACACCGCTGTCCCCGCTTACCTTTGGCACCATGCAATTCGGCGACGGCGCTGACGCGCGGGCCAGTGCCGCCATGTTCGACGCGTCGCTTGCGGCAGGGATCACACATTTCGACACCGCCTGGGTCTATACCGACGGGCAATCCGAGACGCTGACAGGTGCCCTGACCAAACCGCATCGCGAACAACTGATCATCGCCACCAAAGTGGCCTACCAAGGCGGCGCAGGCCGCAAAAACATCCTGGAGCAATTTGACGAAAGCCAGAGGCGGCTCGACATGGATGTCATCGACATTCTGTATTTACACCGCTTTGACGACGACACCGATCTGGCGGAAAGCTTTGATGCGCTGGCGCATCTGCAGGCGGCAGGCCGGATCCGGCACATCGGCGTGTCCAACTTTGCCGCATGGCAAATCGTCAAGGCGCAGCAGATCGCATCCCGGTTCGACACGCGCATCGACATCGTCCAGCCGATGCACAACCTCGTCAAACGGCAGGCGGAGGTCGAGATTTTCCCGGCCTGCGTCGATCATGGGATCGAGATTGCGCCTTACTCCCCTCTCGGCGGCGGGCTGTTGACGGGCAAATACGCGTCTGGCGGTGTGGGTCGGCTGAGCGAGAACAGCCGCTACGCCGCCCGGTACGGAGAACCATGGATGCACGACACGGCCCGCGCTCTGGCAGAATTGGCCGCAGGGCTGGAAACCGACCCTGCGACGCTCGCCGTGGCGTGGGCCATGTTTCACCTTGCACGGCCCCGGCCCATCGTTTCGGCCCGGTCGGCCGAGCAACTGGCCCCGTCCCTTGCGGCTGCGTCCCTGCCCATGAATTCAGCGCTTTATGATCAGATCAGCGCATTGACACGCACACCACCGCCCGCGACCGACCGGATCGAAGAAGCATGAGCGACATCCTGATCATCGGTGGCGGCATTGCCGGGCTTTCCGCCGGGGCGGCGCTTGCGCCGCATGCGCGTGTCACCGTGCTCGAAGGCGAACGCGCACTGGGCTATCACAGCTCGGGCCGGTCCGCCGCGCTTTTCGAAGAACTTTATGGCGCGCCGCCCGTGCAGGCGCTGAACAAGGCCAGCGCCGCAGCGCATGCCCCCTATCTCAGCCCCCGCGGGCTGATGCTGGTGGCCAAAGCCGACGAGGCCGACGCCTTTGCCGCGGATCGTGACACGATGGGCCTGACCGAGATCACGGGTGCGGAGGCACGCGCGCTGATCCCGATCCTGCGCGACGACGTGGTGCTGGCCGCGCACACACCCGCAAGCCAGGATATCGACACCGACCGGCAATTGCAGGACCACGTGCGCACCATTCGCAGCCGCGGCGGATGCGTCGAGACCGGCCAGCGCGTCACCGCGATCACCAAGGGCACCGGCTGGACCGTCACGACCGAGCGCGCCAGTTACGGCGCCGACCTCATTGTGAATGCGGGCGGCGCATGGGCGGACGGTCTGGCGCAGATGGCGGGGATCGCCCCCATGGGCATCGTCCCGCACCGCCGGTCCATGGCGCGCATCCCGGCCCCGGGCGGGCACGACGTGCGGGGCTGGCCCATGCTCTTTGGCGTCGGCGAAAGCTGGTACGCCAAGCCTGATGCAGGCAAGCTGCTGGTCTCGCCCGCGGACGAGGATCCGGTGCCGCCGATGGACGCGTGGCCCGATGACATGGTGCTGGCCGAAGGGCTCGACCGCTACAGCCATTACGTCACCGAACCCGTGGTGCGGCTCGACAGCAGCTGGGCGGGCCTGCGCAGCTTTGCCCCCGACCGGGTGCTGGTGCTGGGCCCCGACGCGGCGGAGCCGTGGTTCATCTGGTGCGCGGGCCAGGGCGGCTACGGCTTTCAAAGCGCCCCTGCCGCCGCGCGCCTGCTGGCCGATCTGGTGCTGAACCGCCCGCCGGAACTGGCGCCCGACATGGTCGCCGCCCTGTCCGCCACCCGTTTTGCCCACCGACCGGAGTTTGCCGCGTGATGCGTATCCTTGTTGCCCTTTGCCTGTTCCTGTTGGCCGCCTGCGGCGATCCGCAACCGCCCTACCCCATTGGTCCGATGGTCATCGGCGACAGCAAACCGGTGCGTTTTGCCGGCCGGCAGCCCAGCACGTTTCCGGTGCGTGGCATGGATGCGGCACGGTTCCAGACCTATGTCGACTGGCCGCGCGCCAAGGCGGTGGGGATCGAGTTTGCGTTCCTCAAGGCGACCGAGGGCGGCGATCTGGCCGACCCGAAATTCCGCGATCACTGGCGTGGTGCTGCGCGCGCGGGCATCGCGCGCGGGGCCTATCATTTCTACTATTTCTGCACCGCACCCGAGGTGCAGGCGCGCTGGTTCATCCGCAACGTGCCGCGCGTGGCAGGCAGCCTGCCCCCGGTGCTCGACATGGAATGGAACCCGTTTTCCCCCACCTGTCAGCGCCGCCCCGACGGCGCTACCGTGCGCGCCGAAATGCAGACATGGTTGAACATCGTCGAGGCGCATTACGGCCAGCGGCCGGTGATCTACACGACGCCGGGGTTTTACGAGGATGCGGGCCTGCGCGCGCTGACGGGCTATGAATTCTGGCTGCGCACAACCGCCAAGACCCCCGCGCAAGCCTATCCCGGCCAACCGTGGCAGTTCTGGCAGTACACAGCCACGGGCACCCTGCCCGGCACACCCGGCGACGTCGACATCAACGCGTTCAACGGATCGGTCGAGGCGTGGGAGGCATGGAAGGCCGCGCGGTCGGTTCGGTGAGGCGCGCCCCGTCCCGGGCTTGACCCGGGACCTCCCGGTTTGACGCAGAGGCCCCGGGTCAAGCCCGGGGCGGGTTCAAAGCCATTTGATCGAACAGCCCATCGAGGGCACCTGATCCTGCGGGCCTTGCCCCGTTACAGCCACCTGGCGCATGGCATCAAGCAGGTCTGTGCTGCCGTCCGGGCCCCGCAGGCGACCGCGATATTGCAACCCGCCCGTGGCATCAAACCCAAAGAAATCGGGTGTGCACACAGCACCATAGGCGCGGGCCACGGCCTGATCGGCATCTACCAGATAGGGAAATCCAAAACCGTGCGCGGCGGCAAAGCGCAGCATCTCTTCGGGTCGGTCGGCGGGGTAAGCGTTGAAATCGTTGGACATGATCGCGATGACGCCGACCCCCTCGCCCATCAGCACCGCAGTGTCCGCGGCCAGGTCACCGGCGATGCGCTGCACATAGGGACAGTGGTTGCAGATAAAGGCCACAAGCAGCCCCTTTTCGCCCATAAGATCAGCGCGCGCGTGCACCTTGCCCTTGGCGTCGGGCAGGGCAAAATCCGGCGCGGGCCAGCCGAAATCACAAACCGGGGTATCCAGCAACATGGCAGTCTCCTTGAGTTGCTGCATCTGACCACGGACGACCCACTGCGCGCAATGGTTCACCTGCGACACGCTTTTGGTCGCAAACCTGCGCGCAGCCAACGGGGGCTGCGCGCTCTTGTCAGGGCAAGAGGGGGAGGCGACCATGCAATTCGGGCTGAGCCAGGAACAGGAGATGATCGTCTCCACCGTGCGGCGCTTTGTCGAGACCGAGATTTATCCGCACGAGGCCGAGGTGGAGCGCACCGGTGTCGTGCCGCATGAGCTGGGCGAAGAGATCAAGCGCAAGGTCATCGACATGGGCTTTTACGCCTGCAACTTTCCCGAAGAGGTGGGCGGCGCGGGGCTAAACCACCTCGACTTCACGCTGGTGGAGCGGGAGCTGGGGCGCGGGTCGATGGCGTTGACGCATTTCTTTGGTCGCCCGCAGAACATCCTGATGGCCTGTGAAGGGGACCAGCGCGACCGCTACCTGCTGCCCGCCGTGCGGGGGGAGCGAATGGATGCGCTGGCGATGACCGAACCGGGGGCGGGATCGGACGTGCGCGGCATGACCTGTTCGGCCACACGCGACGGCGGCGACTGGGTCCTGAACGGGTCGAAACATTTCATCTCGGGCGCGGAGCACGCTGATTTCTTTATCGTTTTCGTGGCCACCGGCGTAGACGATACGCCCAAGGGACCGAAAAAGCGGATCACGACATTCCTCGTGGATCGCGGCACGCCGGGGTTCGAGGTACGTGACGGTTATGCTTCGGTCAGTCACCGGGGCTACAAGAACTGCGTGCTGGATTTCGACAATTGCCGCCTGCCGGACGCGCAGGTGCTGGGACAAGTCGATGGCGGGTTCGAAGTGATGAACACCTGGCTTTACGCCACGCGGCTGACGGTGGCGGCATTCTGCGTGGGGCGGGCGCGGCGGTGCTTTGACTATGCGCTGCACTACGCTGCCGAGCGTGAACAGTTCGGCCAGCCCATCGGAAAGTTTCAGGGCGTCGGCTTCCAGATCGCCGACATGATCACCGAGATCGACGCCGCCGACTGGCTGACGCTGGCCGCGGCGTGGCGGCTGGATCAGGGCCTGCCCGCCAACCGCGAGATTGCGAGTGCCAAGCTCTATGCATCGGAGATGTTAGCACGGGTCACGGACACCACGTTGCAGGTCTATGGCGGAATGGGGCTGATGGACGATTTCCCCATCGAACGGTTCTGGCGCGATGCGCGCGTGGAACGCATCTGGGATGGCACGTCCGAGATCCAGCGCCACATCATCAGCCGCGATCTTCTGCGCCCTCTGGGGGCCTAAGCGCCTGGCATGACCCGCGATCTGACCCGCCTCCTGCGCCCCAAATCCATCGCCGTGGTGGGCGGCGGCGTCTGGTGCGCGTCGGTGATCGAACAGGCGGAGAAGCTCGGCTTTGACGGCGCGATCTGGCCGGTGCATCCGACCCGTCCCGAGGTGGCGGGGCATGGTGCGTTTCCGGAGGTGCATGACCTGCCCGCGGCCCCCGACGCGGTATTCGTTGGCGTGAACCGCACCGCCACGGTGGATGTGGTGCGGGCCGTGTCGACCATGGGGGCCGGGGGGGCTGTATGCTTTGCTTCGGGGTTTTCGGAGGCTTTGGCAGAGGATGCGGGGGCGGGCGATCTGCAGGCCGCACTGGTTGATGCGGCGGGCACGATGCCGGTGCTGGGGCCCAATTGCTATGGCTATGTGAACGCGCTGGATCAGGCCGCCCTGTGGCCGGATCAGCATGGTTGCACCCCGGTGCCGCGCGGGGTGGCGATCCTGACGCAAAGCTCGAACATCGCGATCAACCTGACCATGCAGCAGCGCGCGCTGCCCATCGCCTATGTGGTGACCTGCGGGAACATGGCGCTGGTGAGCCAGGCGCAGATTGCGCATGCGCTGCTGGACGATCCGCGGGTGACGGCGATCGGGCTGCATGTCGAAGGGTTCGGCGATATGATCGAATGGGAAGCGCTGGCGGCGGCTGCGCATGCGCGCGATGTGCCGCTGGTGGCGCTCAAGGTCGGGGCGTCGGATCAGGCGCAGGCGGCGACGCTGTCACATACCGCGTCCCTGGCAGGGTCGGCGGCCGGGGCGGCCGCGGTCCTGCGGCGGTTGGGTGTAGCGCAGGTGCATGATGTGCCGAGCCTGTTGGAGGCGCTGAAGCTTTTGCATTGCGTTGGCCCGCTTGAGGACGCGCGGCTGGCGTCGATCAGCTGTTCGGGGGGAGAGGCGAGCCTGATGGCCGATATGGGTGCGGCGCGGGGCATCGTGTTTCCGCCCTTGCAGGACGGGCAAAAAATCGCCCTGCGCGCTGCGTTGGGCGACATGGTCGCGCTGAGCAACCCGTTGGATTACCACACCTATATCTGGGGCGACGTGCCGCGCATGACCGCCGCCTGGGCGGCGATGACGGGGCCGGAGATCGATATGACGCTGGCCGTGGTGGACTACCCCACCACGGACTCTGCGGCATGGATGTGCACGGTGAAGGCGGCGCTGTCGGCGCGTGCGCAGACGGGGCGACCTTTTGGCTTAGTAGCGAGCCTGCCCGAGTTGATGCCATCGGATGTCGCCGCACGATTGATGGCGGGCGGCGTGGTGCCGCTGAACGGGATTGCCGAAGCCATGAACGCAGCGCAGGCGGCAGCGGATGTTTGTGCGCCTCACTGGATGCCCCTGTGGTCTGCAGGCGCTTTGGACGGGGCAGCGCAGTTGGTGTCCGAGGCAGACGCAAAGGCGGCGCTGGCTTTGCACGGGCTGGACGTGCCGCGGCTGGTGACCTGCCAGGCGGCAGTTGCCGGTGCAGCAGCCGCGCAATTCGACGACCCCGTCGCGGTCAAGGGCGTGGGGCTGGCGCACAAGTCCGACGCGGGCGCCGTACGGTTGAACGTGGACCCCGCCGACGTGGCGGCGGTGGCGGCAGAGATCGGGACAGACACCGTGCTGATCGAAGAGATGATCGGCGGCGCCGTGGCCGAGCTGATCCTCGGCGTGGTGCGAGACCCGGCGCATGGCTTCGTGATGACCATCGGCGCGGGTGGGGTGCTGACCGAGGTGCTGCGCGACACCGCCTCACTGCTCTTGCCCGCCACCGACCACGACATTGCGCGCGCGCTGGACAGCCTGGCCATTGCGCCGGTGCTGCAGGGCTATCGCGGGGCCTGCCCCGCGGCCCGTGACAGGATCATCGCCGCGGCAAACGCCTTGCAAGCCTATGTTTTTGAGACACAATCGACACTCGAAGAGGTCGAGATAAACCCGCTGATCTGCACGCCCGACCGGGCGGTTGCGGTGGATGCGCTGATACGAAAGGTCTGAGCCCATGTCCCCCATCAAAACCCGCACCAAGGGAGCGATCCTTGAGGTCACGCTGGACCGGCCCAAGGCCAATGCCATCGATCTGGCCACCAGCCGCATCATGGGCGACACGTTCATGGCGTTCCGCGATGACCCGGACCTGCGGGTGGCGATCATCACCGGGGCGGGCGAAAAGTTCTTTTCGCCCGGCTGGGATCTGAAGGCCGCCGCGGATGGCGACGCGGTGGACGGGGATTACGGCGTGGGCGGCTTTGGCGGGCTGCAAGAGTTGCGCGGGTTGAACAAGCCGGTGATCGCGGCAGTGAACGGGATTGCCTGCGGCGGCGGGCTGGAACTGGCGCTGAGTGCCGACATGATCATCGCCGCCGATCACGCCACCTTTGCCCTGCCCGAGATCCGGTCGGGCACGGTGGCGGATGCTGCAAGCGTGAAGCTGCCCAAGCGCATCCCCTACCACATCGCAATGGAATTGCTGCTGACGGGTCGTTGGTTTGATGCCGCCGAAGGGCACCGCTGGGGTCTGGTGAACGAGGTGGTGCCAGCGGCGGATCTAATGGCGCGGACGTGGGAGTTGGCCGAGCTGATCGCGTCGGGGCCGCCGCTGGTCTATGCCGCGATCAAGGAGATCGTGCGCGACGCCGAGGACAGCAAATTCCAGGACGCAATGAACCGGATCACCCAGAGCAAGCTGGCCACGGTGGAAACGCTGTACCGGTCGGAAGATCAGCTGGAAGGCGCGCGGGCCTTTGCCGAAAAGCGCGACCCGGTGTGGAAGGGGCGCTGAGGCGGGGCGTCGGCGCGGGTGGCTGAGCGGCCCTTCGGGGACGGTTTATCTGGCGAAATGAAGAATGGAACGCGCGAGCGGTCGGGCCGATATCAGGGGTGGCCCAGCGACCCTCCGGGGGGGAGATTTCCGGGCAAGATGAACGGGGGCTTGGGTGCTGCTGTTTCCCGGGTATAGCGGGGAATGGTTAACGGGTGATTGGGCCATCGACCGGTAGGCCGCTGGGCACGGATTTGGGGATGCCGAGGCGGCCTGTTTGGGCGGTTTTTCCGGTCAGGCTTTCGAGGAAGGCGAGGAGGGCATCGACGCCTTCGTCGCTCATCAGGTGGGGTTGCAGGGTGACGGCGGCGCGTTGGCGGGCCATTTCGCGGCTATCAGCGCGCACGGCGAAGTCGGTGGCGGCGAGCCAGGGGACCTCAGGCAGCTTGGCCTGCGCGGGTGTCCAGACGTCGAAGGCGCGCTGAGGGTCGAGGTGGTGGCGTACCATGTCCTCGAGCGAGGTGTAGGCGCCGTTGTGGCCATAGGGCGCCGTCAGCGTGACATTGCGCAGCATGGGCGTGCGGAAGCTGTAGGCATCGGAGAGCGCGTCGCTTTTGCCCATGCGGCCCACGTCGCGGGCGATGAGGTCGAACCGCCTGGTGCGTCCGGGGCCGAAGGGGGGGATGCCGATGGCGTGGAACTGCTGGTCGGTCATCAGCGGGCCCGCATGGCAGCCGGAACAGCCCGCGTTGCCGTAAAACAGCGTCATACCCGCCTTTTGCATCGGGGTGAGGACCGTCGTGTCGCCTGCGAGATAGGCGTCGAAGGGGCTGTCGATACTGGTGAATTCGTGCACCATGAAGGCCGAGAGCGCGTTGGCGATGTCGGCGATCCGGATGTCCTTGGGGCCGGTGATGTGGTCGAAGGCGTCGGCGAATTTTTGTGCATATGCGGGGATGTGGCGGACGCGGTCGGCGAGGATGGGCCAGGCGTAGTCGATGCGGTTGTTGACCGCGCCTGCGACCTCGTTCTCCTTGGGGTTGCCAGCCATTTCGACCATGGCGGTGACCGGGAAAATGGCCTGTGCCGCCAGGAGGTTGGAAAGGCCCGGGGGCAGGCGTTCCTCGGCCGGGGAGTTGAAGCCGTTGTCGTAGGTGTCGGCGATGGTCAGGCGGCCGTCGTGGAACAGGGTCTTGAGGTCTTTGGCGCCAAGGTTCCACAGGGCAGGCGCATTGCGGGGCACGCGTTTGACGATGCGGCTGTCGCCCTGCCCCGGCGTGCGGTCGGGGCCGAGGCCAACGCCGCCCTCACCGATGCCGAGGCTGAGGCCGTCGGTGGTGCCGAGGTCGGGATGGTGGCAGGTGGAGCAGGCGATATTGCGGTTGCCCGACAGGATGCGGTCAAAGAACAGAAGCTGGCCCAATTGCGCTTGTTTGAGGTCGGACTTGATGAAATCATCGGCTGTGAGAGGCCGGGGCAGACCGTCTGCCAGCGCGGGTCCCGCGAGGAGGAGAAGCACATGCGCAAGCTTGCCATAGCCCTTGTTTTTATGGCCGCCCCGGCGTTTGCCGAGTTGGAAGCGGCGCGCGATCTGATGGAGGCTGGAGAGTATGAAGCGGCCTATGAGGCGATGTGGCCCTTGGCGCGGTCGGGCAATGCGGATGCCGAGGAACTGATCGGCGTGATGTATGCCCTGGGCCTCAGTGTCGAGCGCGACGACGAGCGGGCGTTCGAGTGGTATTTGCGCAGTTCCATGAAGGGGCATCCGGGCGCGCAGAGCGGGGTCGGCTGGTACTACGAGGTGGGGCGCGGGATGCCCGCGCCGGACCTTGTGCGCGCCTATATGTGGTACACGTTGAGCGCCATTGGCGGCGATCCGGATGCCGCGATTTCGCTGGAGGAAGTGGTCAAGAAAATGACCGCAGAAGAGATCGAGCGCGCGCATGTTCTGGTCTCTGACTACAAGGTGTGGATGTACCCGTTTCGCTGAGTGTGGCAGCGGATTTGCCTGTTGTTAAGGGGGTTTGCGCACGGGGCGGTTAATCGTGCGCGCGGTGGGGGTTTTGGGCCGTTTTGATGAAAACGGGGCCTGTTTTGT
>JBCBAV010000046.1:0-24501 GCA_038532285.1 Pseudomonadota bacterium
GATCAGCACAACCGCCTGCACCCCGAAGCGGATGAACAGGAGCACGCCAAGCGGCACGGTCTGGCCCAATAGCTTTGCCACTGCATCGCCCATCGGAGCGACGACACAGAAACCCAGCATCAAAAGCACGCCAAGCAGGGGTCGGTCTTGTGACATGGGCGGGAGGTTAGGCAGGTCCGGTGGAAATGCAACGCATCTTTGCGGCCAGAGTGACGCCAAGGCGCGTCAACCTATGCGGGAGATGCGAAACATCGCCTGTTTTGCGGGCAAGCGGCACTGAAGTGCACAAATCCAGGGGGTGCGTGTGCCCGGCGCAACCGAAGTGATTCTGCGATGACCAAGTCAGCCAGAGCCGTCCATATTGTACCTCATTGATTTATTTCAGAGGTTTTTCACAATTAGACGTCTTGCCGTGTCGGCCCTTTCCCTTGCCCTGAGCGGCGCTGCAATGGCCGCGACCTTTCACACTGATGAGGCCAGTTACCTTGCCGCGACGGGGGCGCAGACGCGTGTGAACCGGGCCAACACCGGTAGCTTCAGCCCGTTGCCGGTCACTGCGGACGGCGCGACATTCACACCGCGCACGGATTTGGGGGCACCGAATGCGGCATTCGGGGGTGGCGGTATATTTCCGGAACCCTCGAGCCTGATCGCGGCGCCGGCCTATTGGATCAGCGGGCCGGAAAGTTTCGACGTGACCTTTGCCGGGCCGGTGTTCGGGATCGGGTTCCTGATCCATGAGCCGACAACCGGGTCGCGGTCAACGAGCCAGCCCGACCAGTGCAACGTGCCGAATTGCACCGACACGACGTTTTCGTTCGAGTTGCTGAGCGGTGGTGTGGCGGGGACGTCGCTGGCGACGTTTACGTTCAACCCGGCGGATGATCTTGCGGTGTTTGTCGGGCTGTCCAGCGCGACGGCCTTTGACACCCTGCGGGTGGTGGACGTGACGGGCACGCAAGACAACGAGTTCTTTGGTGAATTCCGATACGCCGAGAATGCCCCCGTGGCGCCGGTGCCGTTGCCTGCGGGTCTTCCGCTGCTTTTGGCGGGTGGTCTGGCGCTGGCGATGGTTGGGCGCCGTCGCCGGTAGGGAGGAACCTGCCGTTGCGCAGTTAGCAGTTGGGGATGTTCACGGCGAGGCCGCCGAGGGACGTTTCCTTGTACTTTTCGCTCATGTCGGCGCCGGTCTGGCGCATGGTTTCGATGCAGGCGTCGAGCGGCACCAGGTGCGCGCCGTCGCCGCGCAGGGCGAGGGAGGCGGCAGAAACGGCCTTGATCGCGCCCAATCCGTTGCGTTCGATGCAGGGCACCTGCACCAGCCCCGCGACCGGGTCGCAGGTCATGCCGAGGTGGTGTTCAAGCGCGATCTCGGCGGCGTTTTCGATCTGGGCGGGGGTGCCGCCCATCACGGCACACAGGCCGGCGGCGGCCATGGCAGCGGCGCTGCCAACCTCGGCCTGGCATCCGGCCTCGGCGCCCGAGATCGAAGCGTTGAATTTCACCAGCCCGCCGATGGCGGCGGCGGTGAGCAGGAAATCCTCGATATGGCTCTCGGACGCTCCGGGCACGTGGTCGAGGTAGTAGCGCAAGGTGGCGGGCAGCACGCCTGCAGCGCCGTTGGTGGGGGCGGTGACGACCTGACCGCCTGCGGCGTTCTCTTCGTTCACGGCCATGGCGTAGACGCTCATCCAGTCGTTGATGGTGTGCGGCGCGGTAAGGTTCATGCCGCGTTCGGCCAGAAGCTTGTCGTAGATGCCCTTGGCGCGGCGGCGCACGTTGAGGCCGCCGGGCAGGGTGCCGTCGGTCGTGAGCCCGCGGTCCATGCAATCCTTCATCACCTGCCAGAGGCGGGCGGTGCCGGTTTGCAGGCTTTGGGCGCAGCCGCGCGACACTTCGTTGGCGCGTTTCATGCTTGCGATGGTCTTGCCCGACGCCTCGGCCATCTCCAGCATCTCGGCGGCGGATTTGAACGGGAAGGGGACGGGCGCGCCTTCGTCGGTGGTGACGCCTGCGGCCAGTTCCTCTTCGGTCACGACAAAGCCGCCGCCGATGGAGTAGAACACCTGCCGCAGGATCACGTCGCCCTGGGCATCGGTGGCCATCAGGGTCATGCCGTTTGCGTGGCCTTGCAGGGGGGTGTCATAGTCGAAGACCAGATCGGTTTTGGGGTTGAACGTGAGCGGCGGCAGACCGTCGACGTGGATGACGTGCGCCTCTTCCAGCCTTGTCAGGCTGTCATCGGCCTTTTCGTGGTCGTAGGTGTCGGGGACAAAACCGCAGAGGCCGAGGATCGTCGCGCGGTCGGTGGCGTGGCCCACGCCGGTAAACGCCAGCGAGCCGTGCAGCGACGCGCGCACGCCGGCAAACTGGAACGGGGCGGCGCGCATCATGTCGAGAAAGCGTGCAGCCGCCACCATCGGCCCCATCGTGTGCGATGAGGACGGGCCGATGCCCACCTTGAACATGTCGAAAACGGAGAGAAACATCAGGTGGCGCTTCCTTCGGGCGGAGAGGGGGGGCGCGGCGCGGTGAAAGGTGTTGGGCCGAGGCCCTCGGCCGCCTGGGCGGCGTGAACGGCGGGGCGGGTTTCGAGGGTTTGGGCCAGGGCCTGCAGCGCAGGGTAGGCATCGAGGTCGAACCAGCCGGTATCGCCCGCGGGATAGAGCGCGCACCAGCGCAGCAGGCAGGCGAGGTAGTAGTCGATCACCGTGGGGTCGTCTGCGCCCTGCCGTGCGGTCCATGCGTCCATCAGCGCCAGGGCCTGGGGCAGGGTCATGGCGGCGGCGTTTGGTCGGTACAGCGTGCGCCGCAGGTGCGCCTGTGCGGTGCCGTCGTTGCCTGCGTATTTGTCGGGGTAGAAGGTCATCCGCAGCTGGGCGTGCAGCGTATTGGAGGTAAAGAACAGGTGGCTGAGGAACGCGCCCCGGCCCGGTGCCGCCGGTGCGGGGGCCATGCGCCCGTGCGTATCGGCGAGCCACAGCAGGATCGCGGCAGTTTCGAACATCACGCCGTGCGGGGTTTCCAGCGCGGGGATCAGCCCGGCGGGGTTGATGGCACGAAAGGCCGCGCCGTGCTGCGCCCGCGCGGACCGGTCGACAAGATGGGTGGCGTAGGGCACGCCCAGCTCTTCGAGCACCAGTCGCACGATCAGCGAGGCGTTGTCGGGGGCGTAGTGCAGCACGTGGTCCATGGCCGCCTATGTAGCGCGGCGCCCGGGCGCCGCATCGTCCTAAAACGACCATTCGCGCCGCAATCCGGGCGCGGTTAACCGGGGTTTAACCATCGGCGCGCAAGCTGCCGCTGTGGAGGGACGGAGGAGACGATGCGCACCATGCTGATCCTGATGTCGCTGTTGATCTGCCTTATGCCGTGGCGCATGCCCTGGGCCGAAAGCGGACCGGCCGCGCCCGTGCAGTTTACCATCCGCTAGGGGGTGAGGAGAGGCGTTGGTGTGGTCCGGCCTTGGTGTCATGCGGGGGCGCGTCGTGGCGTTGATCGCGGGTGCGGCGCGCCGCTGGTCCGGGGTTCCGCGTCAGCTCACGCTGCCGGGGCGGGCCATCCTCTAGGTCGCGGACAGCCATGCCTCGGCGGCGTCGCGTTGATCCGGTTCGAAGCTTTTGATGGTCAGGCCGGGGAAAAGCCTGCCCTCGATCTCGGCCGCGGTGCGGACCCAAGCGGCGTCGCTGAGCACGGCGCAGCGGCTGAATCGGCCGATGAGGCCGAAAAGCTTGGGCAATTGGCCGAATTCCACGGCGATCGCACCAGCGGTGGGCAGGGCGATGTCACAGAGTTCGTAGAACATGTGCCCGCCGGTCATGCCGTCCGAGGCGGCAAAGAGGTGATCCAGCCCGTCGCGCATCTGATCGGCGTCGATCTGGCCCGAGATATACAGGTCCACGCGGTTGGGGCTTGGGGTGTCGATCCTGAACATGGGGTCCTCCATCGCTGTCCCGTTATATGGAGATGGGAGGGGGCAGGGCGCGCATCAAGGCGCAGGCCGCGCGCGGGGCGCCCGGTGGGCTGGATTAATTAATCCAAGCCGCGTAAGGATGCCGCCATGACCGGAGAGCTGTCCCCCATCGACAAAGCCAAGTTCGTTGCCGCCAAGCGGGCGGCGGAATTTGTCGAGGACGGCATGCGCGTGGGACTGGGTACCGGATCGACGGCAGCGTGGTTGGTGCAGTGTCTGGGCCAGATGGTGCAGGAAGACGGGCTGCGCTTTCGCGGGGTGCCGACGTCGACCCGGACCGCCGATCTGGCGCGCGAGGTGGGCATCGAGGTGATCAGCCTGGACGAGGCCAAGTGGCTCGACATGACCATTGATGGCGCGGACGAATTCGACGGCGACCTGAACCTGATCAAGGGCGGCGGTGGCGCATTGCTGCAGGAAAAGATCGTGGCCACGGCAAGCGACCAGATGATCGTGATTGCCGATGTGGGCAAGGAGGTCGAGCATCTGGGCGCCTTTCCCCTGCCGCTGGAGATCATCCCGTTCGGCTGGCAGACCACGCAGGCGCTGATAGAGGAAACGCTGGTGTCGATGGACGTGCTGGGGCGCAGTGCGACCTTGCGGATGAATGTGGACCGGCCGTTCATCACCGATGAGGGCAACTATATCCTTGATCTGCATTTGCAGCGCATCGGCAACCCCCGCCAGCTGAGCCTGGTGATCAACCAGATGCCGGGGGTGGTTGAAAACGGGCTGTTCATCGACATCTGTGACAGGGTGATCATCGGGTATGGCGACGGTCGGGTGGAATTGCGCGACATCAACGAAGGCACGGTGGAACATGATCGCATCGACTTTGTTGAGGCTGACAACCTGTTCACCGATCTGGCGGAATAATAAGGACCCCTGACATGGCGGAATACGACTTTGACCTCTTTGTGATCGGAGGGGGATCGGGCGGTGTGCGTGCAGCGCGCGTGGCCGCCGGAGAGACCGGCGCAAAGGTCGGGCTGGCCGAGGAAAGCCGCTATGGCGGGACCTGTGTCATCCGGGGGTGCGTGCCGAAAAAGCTGATGGTGTTTGCCAGCGAGTTTGCCGGCGTGACCGACCTGGCCAAGGGATATGGCTGGGACATGACGCCCGGCACGTTCAACTGGCGCGGCTTTTGCGAGCGGCTGAATGCAGAGCTGGACCGGCTGGAGGGCATTTACAAGAGCCTGCTGGACAATTCCGGGGTCCAGCGGTTCGACGCGCGGGCCACGCTGAAAGACAAGCATACGGTTACGCTGTCCACCGGCGAGGAGGTCACCGCCAAGACCATCCTGCTGGCCGGTGGCGGGCACCCGGTGCGGCCCGATCTGCCCAATGCGACCCTCGGGATCGTGTCGGATGACATCTTTCACCTCGAAAGCCTGCCCAAGTCGATCCTGATCGTGGGTGGCGGCTATATCGCGTGCGAGTTTGCCTGCATCCTGCATGGCCTCGGCGTGGAGGTGACGCAGTATTATCGCGGGGCGCAGATCCTGCGTGGCTTTGACGACGAGGCGCGCGGCCTGATCGCCGAGGCGATGCGCACGCGTGGCATCGACGTGCACACGGGCACCAACATCGTCAGCATGCAGCTGGCATCGGAAACCGACATGGGCAGCGGGCCCACCGGGTCGGATGCAACCATGGGCGCGGATGTCAGCCACCAGACCGAACTGATGCAGGCCACGGCAGAGGCCGCCGACCCGTCGCGGGGCGGGCCCATTCGGGTGAAATCCACCAATGGCAGCGAGCGGGTGTTTGACGCGGTTCTGTTTGCCACCGGCCGGCGGCCCAACACCGCCGACATGGGACTGGAAGAGATCGGCGTGACGCTGGGGCGCGGCGGCGAGATCGCCGTGGACGATCATTCGAAGTCGGACGTGGACAATATCTATGCCATCGGTGACATCACCAACCGGGTGAACCTGACGCCCGTGGCGATCCGCGAGGGCATGGCGTTCGTGGAAACTGTGTTCAAGGACAACCCTACCCCTGTGGATCACGACCTGATCCCGTCGGCGGTGTTCACGCAGCCCGAATACGGCGCCGTGGGCCTGAGCGAAGAGGATGCGCGGGACGTGGAGCCGGTGGATGTCTACTGTACCTCGTTCCGGCCGATGCAGACCGCCTTTGCCGGATTGCCGGACCGGGTGCTGATGAAACTGATCGTGAGCCAGGAAACCGACAAGGTTCTGGGCTGTCACATCGTCGCACCAAATGCGGGCGAGATGATCCAGCTGGCCGGTGTAGCGATCAAGATGGGGGCCACCAAAGCGGATTTCGACCGTACGGTGGCGGTGCACCCGACCATGTCCGAGGAAATTGTGACGATGAAATCACCCATGCGATCAGGATGATGCGCGGGCGTTTGCTTGAACTTTCGGCAAAACCGCACACTTATGACACGACGCGGATGACCGCGATGACAAAGGAGAAGACAACCACATGGCTGGTAACACAGGCGGCCCCTGGGGCGGCGGTGGAAATTCGGGTGGCGGGCGCGGAAATGGCGCTGGTGGCCCCGGTAACGGCGGTGGCCGCGGCTCGGGTGGCGGCGGTGGCCGTGGACCGGGTGACGACGGCCCGCAGATCCCCGAAATCGACGAGTTGGTCAAAAAGGGCCAGGAGCAGTTGCGTGTCCTGATGGGCGGGCGCGGTGGCTCGGGTCAGGGCGGTGGCACCGGTGCAGGCGGCGGTGGTCCGTTCCTGACGCGCGGCACCTTTGGCATTGGCGCGCTGATCGCGCTGGTGCTGTGGGGGCTGGCCAGCTTTTACACGGTGCGGCCCGAAGAACAGTCGGTTGAACTGTTCCTGGGCGAGTTTTCGTCCATCGGGAACCCGGGCCTGAACTTTGCCCCGTGGCCGGTGGTGACCGCCGAGGTGATCCCGGTGACCCGTGAACAGACCGAAGATATCGGTGTGGGTGGCCGCGGTGGCGATGCCGGCCTGATGCTGACCGGTGACGAGAACATCGTGGACATCGATTTCCAGGTGGTCTGGAACATCAATGACCCGGCCCAGTTCCTGTTCAACCTGCGCGACCCGCGCCCGACGATCCGGGCGGTGTCGGAATCGGCGATGCGCGAGATTATCGCGCAATCCGATCTGGCGCCGATCCTGAACCGGGATCGTGGTGCGATTGCGGGCCGCTTGCAGGACCTGATCCAGGAAACCCTGGACAGCTACGACAGCGGCGTGAACATCATCCGTGTGAACTTTGACAAGGCGGACCCGCCGCAATCAGTGATCGATGCCTTCCGCGATGTACAGGCCGCCGAACAGGAACGTGACCGTTTGCAGAACGTGGCGGATGCCTATGCCAACCGTGTGCTCGCCGAGGCGCGTGGTCAGGCTGCCCAGCTTCTGGAAGAGGCCGAAGGGTATCGTGCGCAACAGGTCAACCAGGCCGAAGGTGAAGCAAGCCGCTTTGTCGCCGTTCTGGGAGAATACGCCAAGGCGCCCGAAGTGACGCGCCAGCGTTTGTACCTTGAAACGATGGAGCAAGTGCTTGGCCGCGTGGACAAGATCATTTTGGATGAAAACAATGGCGGGGGTCAGGGCGTCGTGCCGTACCTGCCGCTCAATGAATTGCGCCGCGCGCCCAGCACAGGAGGGTCGAACTGATGCGTAAAACCACCTTTCTGATCCCGATTATCGTTATTCTGGCGGCGGTCGGTCTGAGTTCGATCTTTATCGTGGATGAACGCGAAAAGGGTCTGGTGCTGCAGTTTGGCCGCGTTGTTGCGGTCAAGGAAGAGCCGGGCCTGGCGTTCAAGATCCCGCTGATCCAGGAGGTCGTGCGCTATGACGACCGCATCCTGAGCCGGGATATTGATCCGCTCGAGATCACGCCGCTGGACGATCGTCGTCTGGTTGTGGACGCCTTTGCGCGGTTCCGCATCGTGGATGTCGAACGCTTCCGTCAGGCGGTGGGTGCGGGTGGCATTGCCACTGCTGAAAACCGGCTGGATTCGATCCTGCGGGCGGAAACCCGGGAGGTTCTGGGTTCGGTCAGCTCGAACGACATCCTCAGTTCGGACCGTGCGGCATTGATGCTGCGCATCCGTAACGCGGCGATTGCCGAAGCGCGGGCTCTGGGTATCGAGGTGATCGACGTGCGTCTGAAGCGCACCGACCTGCCGTCGGAAAACCTGGATGCAACGTTTGAACGGATGCGGGCCGAGCGTGAGCGAGAAGCCACCGACGAGCGCGCCCGCGGTAACGAAGCGGCACAGCGCGTGCGCGCGCAGGCCGACCGGACCGTGGTGGAACTGACATCCGATGCCGAGCGTCAGGCCGAGATCATACGCGGTGAAGCCGACGCCCGCCGCAATGCGATCTTTGCCGAAGCGTTTGGTCAGGACCCGGAATTCTTTGAGTTCTACCGCTCGCTCACCGCCTACCAGCGGTCGCTGCAGGGTAACAACTCGACCATGGTTCTGAGCCCGGATTCGGAGTTCTTCAACTACCTCAAATCGCCGACCGGCGCGCCGGGGCAGTAATGGCCTGGGTCCTTCTGGCCCTTGGTCTTGTGATGGTTGTGGAGGGGCTGGCCTATGTGCTGGCCCCTTCGCTTATTGAACGGGTGCTGGAGGTGCTGCGCACCTTGCCGGAGGCTGCGCGCCGCCAGTTCGGCGCGCTGGTGCTGGTGAGCGGGCTGATCTGCATTTACCTCGCGTTTTTCATTGGCCTGTAATCCGGGCAGGATCACGGGCCGCTAACGGTGAGTTGAAAGATGTGAATGACGCCACATCTTTACTGTTGCGTGGATGCAACCCTACATGCACGCTATGTGCGGATCACCGCACCTCTGATACAGGCCTGAATGGCCGAAATTGATGCAGGAGAACAACCCTGATGCAGTCCAAGGTTCTTGTCGCCTCGCGGCAGCTTCCGTCAACATCTTATATCCGCGCCCTGTGGCTGGGTGTGCTGGCACTGGCCTTTGTGCTGGTGCAGGCGCTGGCCGCGCACGCGCGCCCCGAAAGCCTTGCCCCGCTGGCCGAACAGATCAGCCCGTCGGTGGTAAATATCACCACGTCCACGGTCGTCGCAGGCCGCACCGGGCCGCAGGGGATCGTGCCCGAAGGCTCGCCTTTTGAAGATTTCTTTCGCGAGTTTCAGGACCGCAACGGGCAGGGCGACCGGCCGCGCCGGTCTTCGGCGCTGGGGTCCGGATTTGTGATTTCCGAAGACGGCTACATCGTGACCAACAATCACGTCATCGAAGGCGCGGACGAGATCAACATCGAATTCTTCAACGGTGACGAGCTGGTGGCCGAACTGGTAGGCACCGATCCGACCACCGACATCGCATTGCTGAAGGTCGAGGCGAATGCGCCGCTGCCGTTCGTGCCTTTTGGCGACAGCGACACCGCGCGCGTGGGCGATTGGGTCGTGGCCATGGGCAACCCGCTGGGGCAGGGCTTTTCCGTCTCCGCAGGCATCGTTTCGGCGCGCAACCGGGCGCTGTCGGGCAGCTATGACGATTACATCCAGACCGACGCCGCGATCAACCGCGGCAACTCGGGCGGACCGCTCTTTAACATGGACGGCGAGGTGATCGGCGTGAACACCGCGATCCTGTCGCCCAATGGCGGGTCGATCGGCATCGGGTTTTCCATGGCGTCGAACGTGGTCACCAACGTGGTCGACCAGTTGCAGGAGTTCGGCGAGACACGCCGCGGCTGGCTGGGCGTGCGCATTCAGGACGTGACCGACGATCTGGCCGAGGCGCTGGGCCTTGAGGATGCGCGCGGCGCGCTGGTGACGTCTGTGCCGGATGGTCCGGCCAAGGATGCGGGCATGGAAGCCGAGGACGTGATCCTGAGCTTTGCCGGTGTCGAGGTGGAAGACACCCGCGCGCTGGTGCGGCAGGTCGGCAATTCGCCGGTCGGTGAGACCGTGCGCGTGGTGGTGTTCCGCGATGGCGGCACCGTGACCTTGCGCGTGACGCTGGGCCGCCGCGAAGAAGCCGAAGGTGCCGTGCCTGCCTCTGCCGAACAGCCCGAGGAAGAGGCCGAACCGCAGACCGCCGAGGTGCTGGGCCTGACGCTGAGCACGCTGAACGATGAGCTGCGCAGCGAGTTGGGTGTGGACGACGCGCTGGTGGGTCTTGTGGTGACGGACGTGGACGAGACCACAGAAGCCTACGAAAAAGGCCTGCGCGCCGGTGATGTGATCACCGAAGCGGGCCAGCAGAAGGTCGCCAGCATTTCCGATTTCGAAACGCGCGTGGCCGAGGTCAAGGACGCCGGGCGCAAATCGCTGCTATTGCTGGTGCGCCGCGCGGGTGATCCGCGGTTCGTGGCGCTGAGCCTCACCGAGTAAGCACACCGGTATAGAACGCAAACGGGGCGGGCCGAAAGGTCCGCCCTTTTTCGTGGGTTCAGGTGGTCTGGTCCAGATCCACGGTGATCAGGCCCAGTTGCCGGGCGGTGGCAATGGTCAGTTCGGGTTTGTCCAGTCCCTGGGCCCGCTGATAGCTGTGGATCGCCATGCGCGTGCGCAGGTCGATCCGCCCCGTGACGGCACCGTTATAATGCCCGCGTGCGGCCAAGGCGCGCTGCAGGGCCGACACAAAGTCGGGCGTTAGTACGTGCGGGCAGGGCAGTTCGATCCAGCTTTCGCGGCGCGGTTCCACCACGACCTGCTGGGTTTCGTCCTTGTAGACCGGGGGCTGCTGCACGCGGCCATCGCTGCTGATCTGCGCGGGTTGCAGCAGGACCTTGCGGGTCTGGGTTTCAACGACGGCGGGCGTTGTCGTCCTGTCCCAGCAGGTGCCGGGGGCGGCGCCGGGCGGCGCACTGGCCAGCGAAATGGGATCGACATTGGCCGATGTCACCACCGGGTTTATGCCACAGCCCGACAGGGCGATGGCGGCGCAAAGTGCTGCGCAGGGAAGACGTGTCATGCTCGAGCCTCTGGTTTGGGCTTTCGCCGGAGCATAGCGGGGTGGCGCGGTTGTGGATAGTCCCGAGACACGCGGCGTGCGCATTGGCGTGGTTTCGCGGCTTTGAGGTCGCAGCGCCTGGCGATGACGGCTCAGCCGCTTTTGCGGCCGTCCCATGTTTCGGTCCGGGCCTCCGCGCCCATCTGGCGGCCTGTGTCTTCGGCCAGAAGCTGGTCGAGCAGGTGCGAGATATCCTCGATCTCTTCGGCGAGCACGTGGGTCACGCTGTGGGCGCGCTGCATCCGGCCCGTGACCCGCAGCATGCGGCCCGCGATCACCGCGCGGCGGAATTTTTCGTAGATGTGGCGCCAGACGATGATGTTCACGACGCCAGTTTCATCCTCGAGCGTGATGAAGATCACGCCCTTGGCCGTTCCGGGGCGCTGGCGCAGGATCACCAGCCCGGCAACGGCGATCCGCGCGCCTTCGGGCGGCAGGTTCAGATCGCAGGCGCGCAGGCAGGACGGGGGCCGGGGCCAGTCGCGGGGGCCGCGCCGGCCAGGAGAAGGGGCAACACGCATGAGAACGAATATAGAACACCCATCCCCGATGGCAAAGCCGTAATCGCCGCGCAAAAATGCACTGGCGCACCCCCAGTCTGCCCACTAAGTCTAGCGGGAACCAAAGGCAAAAGGGCACAAGCATGGCCAAGATTACCTATATCGAACACAACGGCACCACGCACGAGGTGGACGTCGCCAACGGGCTGACCGTGATGGAAGGCGCGCGCGACAACAACATTCCGGGCATCGAGGCCGATTGCGGCGGGGCCTGCGCCTGTTCGACCTGCCATGTCTACGTGGATCCGGCGTGGGTCGAGAAGCTGCCGGCCAGGGACGACATGGAAACCGACATGCTGGATTTCGCGTACGAGCCGGACGAGACCCGGTCGCGCCTGACCTGCCAGCTGAAGGTGACCGACGCGTTGGACGGGCTGGTGGTGCAGATGCCTGAAAAGCAGATCTGATCTTGGCCCGGGCGCCGCGTCTTCTGTCGCGCCTGTGGCGCGGTCGTGCGCGCGGCGCGGTGTGGGCGGTGTGCCTGTGGCTGGCGGCGACCGGCGGGATGGCGGCGGCGGACACCATCCTGTCGGCGCGCTATGTGGCGCCGACGGACCGCTATGCCCACGGTGTGCTGGGTGATGCGATCGAGTGGGCTGGCTTGGAGATGACCGTGCGCACCGCGGATGGTGCGACGGTGACCCGCACGGTGACCCTTCCGCTGGACCACGTGTTCGAAGATGTCGCGCCGCGGCTGGCGGACCTTGATGGCGACGCCGCCCCCGAGGTGATTGTGGTCGAGGCGGATGTGACCGCCGGTGCCGCGCTTGCGGTATACGGCCCCGGGGGCAAGATCACCGAGACCACGCATATCGGCACGCGCAACCGCTGGCTGGCGCCGCTGGGTGCTGCCGATCTGGATGGGGACGGGGTGGTGGACCTGGCCTATGTCGACCGGCCGCATCTGGCCAAGACGCTGCGCATCTGGGCCTATGAGGGTGGTCGTTTGCGCGAGGTGGCAGCACTGGCGGGGGTCACCAACCACCGCATCGGCGAGACGGACATCGCGGGCGGCATCCGCGACTGCGGTGCGGGGCCCGAGATGATTCTGGCCTCGGCAAACTGGGGTCAGTTGATGGCGCTGCGTTGGGACGGCAATGGATTTGCCCGCGAGGATCTGGGCCGCGACACCACGCGCCCCGCCTTTGCCCGCGCGATGGCGTGCCAGTGATGCGGGCGTTGATCCTGTCGCTGCTGTGTGCTGGCCCCGCACTGGCGCAGGACCAGATCACCGCCGAAGAGTTCCTTGACCGATTGGAAGGACGCACGGCCACGTTTGTCGACTTTGACAGCGGCAATCTCGTCGGCGTCGAAGAATTCCTGCGCCGTGACCGCACGGTGTGGGCGCGCGCCAATGGCACCTGCGCCTATGGGGTGGTCTATATCGACGAGGGCGCGGTCTGTTTCGACTATGACGACGACCCGCCGGGCGTGACCCATTGCTGGTGGCCGTTCGTGCGCGAGGACGCGATGTACGTGCTGAGCCGGTCGTCGGGGCAGATCCAGCGGATTTCCGAGATCGACGATGACGGGGTCAGCTGCGAGCCGCCAGCGTTGTCCTAGGGATTGAGCGCGCGCCAGCCGATGTCGCGGCGGTAAAAGCCGCCGGGAAAGTCGATGCTGTCGATCATCTGGTAGGCGCGGTCTGCGGCCTCTTGCAGGGTGGCGCCACGGGCCGTGATATTGAGCACGCGCCCGCCGCTGGCCAAGATCTGGCCGTCCTGCGCCGTGGTGCCTGCGTGAAACACCATCTGGCTGCTGCTGGGGGCGATGGCGTCGAGCCCGCCGATCACCGCGCCCTTGTCATAGCTGCCGGGATAGCCGTCCGCGGCCATGACCACCGTCATGGCGTGATCGTCGGCCCAGTTGACCTGCGCGCTGGCCAGTTCGCCGTGGGCCGTGGCCTGCATCAGGTCGAGCGCCTGCGCGCCCAGCCGCATCATCAGCACTTGGCATTCCGGATCGCCAAAGCGGACGTTGTATTCGACAAGCCGCGGCGCACCGTTTTCGATCATCAGGCCGACATAGAGCACGCCGGAATAGGGCATGCCGCGGGCGGCCATTTCGGCCATGGTCGGTTTGACAATTTCGTCCAGCGCGCGCTGGGTGACCGCGTCGGTCATCACCGGCGCCGGGGAATAGGCGCCCATGCCGCCGGTGTTGGGGCCGGTGTCGCCTGCGCCGACGCGCTTGTGGTCCTGTGCCGTGCCGATGGGCAGCACGTCGGTGCCGTCGCAGAGGACAAAGAACGACGCCTCTTCGCCGGGCATGAATTCCTCGATCACCACCTCGGCGCCTGCGCCGCCAAAGGCGCCGCCGAACATGTCGTCAATGGCGGCGTTCGCCTGTTCGACGGTTTCGGCGATGATCACGCCCTTGCCCGCGGCCAGCCCGTCGGCCTTGACCACGATGGGCGCGCCCTGTGCCTGCACATAGGCCTTGGCCGCATCCGCATCGTTGAAATGGCCGTAGGCGGCGGTGGGTGCGCCTGCGGCATCGCAGATCGATTTGGTGAACGCCTTGGACGCCTCAAGCTGTGCCGCGGCGCTGCTGGGGCCGAAGACGGCGACCTGTGCGGCGCGCAGCACGTCGGCGACACCTGCGGCCAGCGGCGCTTCGGGGCCGATGATCACCAGATCAATTGCCTCTTCCTCGGCAAAGCGCAGCACGGCCTCGCCATCGTTGATGTCGAGGGCGGCGCAATCGGCGATGGCGGCGATCCCTGCGTTGCCCGGGGCCACCACCAGTCGGTCGCATTTGGGGTTTTGCAGGACCGCCCATGCAAGGCTGTGTTCGCGCCCGCCGCTGCCGAGGATCAGGATGTTCATGGGCGCGTCTCTCTTCGTCTTGGCCTTGGGGTCGGTGCGTTCTAAGCTGCGGGGGGCAGTGGCACAAGGACAAGACATGGACCTGATCGACGACCCCGAAGAGGCGGGCAACGCGCCGGAATTCAGCGTCTCGGAGATCTCGGGCGCGGTGAAGCGCATGATCGAGGGCGAGTTTTCCCATGTGCGGATCAAGGGCGAGGTGGGCCGGGTGAGCCGACCCCGGTCGGGGCACGTGTATCTCGACCTCAAGGACGACCGCGCGGTGATCGCGGGCGTGATGTGGAAGGGCGTGGCGAGCCGTCTGCAAACCCAGCCCGAAGAGGGGATGGAGGTGGTGGCCACGGGGCGTCTGACCACCTTTCCAGGCCAGTCGAAATACCAGATCGTGATCGAGGATCTGAAGCCGGCGGGCATGGGCGCGCTGATGGCGCTGCTTGAAAAACGCAAGGCGCAGTTGCAGGCCGAAGGGCTGTTTGACGCGGCGCGCAAGCGGCCTCTTCCCTACCTGCCGGAGGTCATCGGCGTCGTGACGTCTCCGTCGGGCGCGGTGATCCGCGACATCCTCCACCGGCTGCGCGACCGGTTCCCGCGCAAGGTGTTGATATGGCCCGTGGCCGTGCAGGGGGGCAATTGCGCGCCCGAAGTGGCCCGCGCCATCGCCGGGTTCAACGCGCTAACGCCAGGCGGCGCGCTGCCGCGGCCCGATCTGCTGATCGTGGCGCGGGGCGGTGGATCGGTCGAGGATCTGTGGGGGTTCAACGAAGAAGCGGTGGCACGGGCGGCGGCGGCGTCGGACATCCCGTTGATTTCCGCCGTGGGGCACGAGACGGACACGACGCTGATCGACTATGTGTCGGACAAACGCGCGCCAACGCCCACGGCGGCGGCAGAGCTGGCGGTGCCGGTGCGGCACGAGTTGATGGCGTGGCTGGATCAGGCGGGCGCGCGGATGAGCGGGGCGCTAAGCACGGGACTTGCCCGCCGCGAGCAGCGCCTGCGCGATCTGGCGCGCGCCTTGCCGCGGGTCGACACGCTGGTCGAAGGGCCGCGGCAACGGCTGGATGTGCTGGGCGACCGGTTGGGGCCTGCGCTGATTGCGGGCGTGCAGCGGCGGCGGGTGCATCTGGCGGACATCTCGGGCGCGCTGCGGCCCGGGCGGCTGCGGCGACAGGCGCAGGTGGACCGGCAGCAGCTTGCGCAACTCGCAGTGCGGCTCGCACCCGCATTGCAGCGGGTGACGGCCGGCCGGCGCGACCAGCTGGACGCGCGTACCGCGCGCTTTGGTCCGCACCTGTTGACCCGTGAAAGGGCACAGGCCGAAGAGCGGTTGACCGCGCTGGTGGTGCGGCTGTCGCGGGCTGGCCGCAGCCAGATCACCGGCCTGCGCGACCGGCTCACCGCGATGGACCGGCTGCGCGAAACGCTGGGCTACAAGGCCACGCTGGCGCGCGGCTATGCGGTGGTGCGCGGCGGCGGGGCAATTGTCACCACCAAGGCGGCGGCGGAACAGGCCGCGGGTCTCGAGATCGAGTTTGCCGATGGGCGGCTGGCCGTGGGCGGCGGCGGCAAGCCCACGCGCAAGACCAAGGGCAAGACGCCCGAGCAGGGGTCGCTTTTCTAGATCAGACGCCGATCCGGGGGCCGGTGCACACCATCTCTTCGTCGCTGTTGTTGGCCTCGTAAAGCGCGGTCGAGGAGGGGTCGTTTTCGAACTGCGCGATCAGTCCCGAGGGGCCGCGCTCAAAGCTCCAGCATTGCGGGTCGGGGCGGTCTTCGTAGACAAAGCAGATGTTTTCGCCCGCCTCGTACCAGTACCCGTCCTTGCAATCTCCATCGAGAAAGGACCACGTGACGCGCCGGTTCTCGCGATAGATCTCGGCCCCGTAGGCGCGCCCGTCGCGGCCGTAAAACAGCGTTTTTCCAGTGACATACGCTTCGAATTCCGCGGCTGACATGCGGTCGGCATGGGCCGGTGGCGCAAGGGTCAGGAGGCTGAGGATCACGAGATAGCGCATGGCGATATCCTGCCAGAGCGGGCATCCGGGCACCAGCGCCGAATGCTCACATCTGCGCGCGCCCGTGCCGGGTCTTGTCCCAAAAGAACGGTGCGGTGACGAGTTCGAACAGAGCCTTGTAGCTGGCGAAGGCGGCCAGCGGGAAATAAAACGGCATGGTCAGCACCCAGGGCATCAGATGACGGTGCCGCGGCCCCGAGACGGCCAGCGCATTGATCAGCAGGTTCAGCACCCCGGAGGCCACGAACAACACCACCAGCGGCCAAATCACCCAACCACCCAGAACAGAGAGCGCGGGGTGTGGCAGACCAAATGTCGGCAGCCAAAAGCTCCAGAGCAGGGGCAGGGTCACAAATTGCAGCACGGTGCCAAGAAACATCGCCTGCACCCCGAGAAACCGCTTTGGCCCAAGGTCTTGCAGCAGGTTCAGCGGGCGGCGCATGTGCACGCAATAGGTGATGAAATACCCCTTGATCCAGCGCGACCGCTGCTTGATCCACGCCAGCGGGTGGCAATTCGCCTCTTCCATTGTCACGGTCTGAATCAGCTCGGTCCGAAATCCCGCACGGGCCAGACGCAGGCCCAGATCGGCATCCTCGGTCACGTTATGCGCGTCCCATCCCGACAATCCTTCGAGCGCGTCGCGGCGGAAAAACAGCGTCGTGCCGCCCAGCGGCAGCGCCAGCCCCATCTGCGCCACGCCCGGCAGCACCATGCGCCACCACGCGGCGTATTCGATGGTGAAACAGCGCGCCAGCCAGTTCTGCCGCGCGTTGTAATAGTCCAGCATGCCCTGCAGGCAGACCACATCGGCTGGGGCCGTGGCAAAGCGGGCGGCGACCTTTTCCAGCTGGTCGGGTTCGGGGGCATCCTCGGCATCCCAGATGCCGACGATCTGACCCTGACAAAAGTCGAGCGCATAGTTCAGCGCGCGCGGTTTGGTGGTGATGGTGCCATCGTCGGGCACCTCGATCACCCGCATCCAGTGCGGCAGTGCGGTGCGTTCGATGGTGTCGCGGGTGACCTGATCCTTGGCTTCGAGCACCAGCACAACTTCGAGCAATGCCTTGGGATAGGTCAACTTTTTCAGACGCTCGATCAGGGCGTCGGCGATATTGTCCTCGTGATACAGCGGGACAAGCATCGAGATGCGCGGAGATTTCCAGCTGGGCGGAGTGTCGAGCGGTGCGGTGTCGGCGGGCACGCCGCGCAGAAGCTGCGCCAGCAGCGCCACCAGCTTGAGCAGGCTGGTCAGAAGCAGGGCGGCCACGCTGAGTAGAACCAGCCCGGCAACCGGTTCGGGCCGAGCATTGAAAAAGCCGTAGGTCATCAGCGCGCAGATCAGCACTGCGGCGGCGATGCTGACGGGGCTGCGGAGCGACCAGGTGCGCGAGCTCATCGCGTCAGGCACGCGGGTCAACGCGCGATTGGCCAGCCCGGCGCCGTAAAGCCTTGTGATGCCTGCGGCAATGTCATCACGGCTGGCGATCACCGGCAACAGGCGCGGCGCGCGCGGGCCCAGGGCGGCGCGCAGGGCCAGCATCAGGTCGGGCCGATTGGTTGCCACCAGAAGCGTGTCCCCGAACCAGCGCCAGGGCAGAGCACAATAGCGTTGACACAGCGCGGCCGGAATCGCCTGCGCCATTGCCGCAACGGGCGGGTCGGTGGCAATGTCGACCGCGTCGGTGTCGTACTGCACCGACAGTGCGCGGGTGACGTCACCCCGGTCTGCGTGCCCGCCGGACACCAGGATCTCGCCCAGGGGCGCGTCGAGGTATTTTTGCAGTTTCAGTGACTTGATCAGGGTGTCCTGGTCAATCACGCCCGCATTCACCAGCTGTCGCCCGACCGGCAACGATTTGAGGCCAGCCCGGGCCACTGGCACGGGCGCTTGCAGGCGGAGGAGAGGATCGCTCATGTTTCACACGGGTTTGGGCACCCATGATCGGTAAAAGGCCTTGGTTAACAGGGGGTTAAGCCGGAAAAATTCAACCTTTGCATGAGTCGCGCTCAACCCTAGGCAGCACGCTGGCGCATGGCGGCGGCAAAGCGTTCAAACAGGTAGTAGCTGTCCTGCGGTCCGGGGCTGGCTTCGGGGTGGTATTGCACCGAATAGACCGGGCGGCCATCCATGCGGATGCCGCAATTCGACCCGTCAAAAAGCGAGCGGTGGGTTTCGATCAAGCCGTCCGGCAAGGTCTGGGCATCGACGGCAAAGCCGTGGTTCATCGAGGTGATCTCGACCTTGCCGGTCTCAAGGTCCTTGACCGGGTGGTTGGCGCCGTGATGTCCGTGGTTCATCTTGATCGTCCTGGCCCCCAGTGCCAGTGCAAGCATTTGGTGGCCGAGGCAGATGCCAAACACGGGCAGGTCGCGGTCCAGCACGTCGCGGATCATGGGCACGGCATAGGCGCCGGTGGCCGCGGGATCGCCGGGGCCGTTGGACAGGAACACGCCGTCGGGATTGTGGGCCAGCACCTCTTCGGCGGTGGCGGTGGCGGGCAGGACGGTGACGTCGCAGCCCGCGGAGGCAAGACAGCGCAGGATGTTGCGTTTCGCGCCGTAATCCACTGCAACCACACGGAATTCTGGGTTTTCCTGCGGGGTGTATCCGTCGGGCCAGGCCCAGCGTTGCTGGTTCCACTGGTAGGACTGGGCGCAGGTGACGTCCTTGGCGAGATCCATGCCTTCGAGGCCGGCAAAGCCGCGGGCGGCGGCCACCAGCGCGTCGGTGTCAAAATTGCCGTCGGGGTCGTGGGCGAGAGCGACGTGCGGGGCGCCGGCCTGCCGGATGGCGCGGGTGACGCGGCGGGTGTCGACGCCGCCGATGGCGATGCGACCGCGAGCGGCGAGCCAGTCGGCCAGATGTGACGCGGCGCGCCAGTTCGACGGGTCGGTGGGCATCCACTTGACCACCATGCCCGCGGCGACAGGATCGCCGGTTTCGTCATCCTCGGGGTTTACGCCGACATTGCCCACGTGGGGGAAGGTGAAGGTGACGACCTGGCCTGCATAGGAGGGGTCGGTCATGATCTCCTGGTAGCCGGTCATGGCGGTGTTGAAGCACAGCTCGGCCACGGTCTGGCCGGTGGCGCCGAAGCCGGTGCCGTAGAACAGGGTGCCATCGGCGAGGGCGAGGCAGGCGGTGGGTTTCGGGCTTTGGGTCATGGCGCTTTTTTCACCTTGGCAGGGGGCAGGCAAATTGCGCGGAACCTAATGTGAGCGCCCGGTGTGGTCAAGGTAAATCGGAATTGTTCTTTGCAATCAATTCAATAGCTTACGTAAAGTCCCGCCCCTTGTATCGATGGGCGGGGTGCCCTAATCTTAGGCCACTGATCTTGATGCCATGGGGATGGACATGAGTGATTTGCGAGGCCGGATTTCGGCAGCGTTGAAACAGGCGATGAAGGATAAGGATGCCTCGCGCCTATCGACGCTGCGGTTGATCAACGCGGCCATCAAGGACAAGGATATCGACGCCCGCGCGGCCGGTCAGGACGACGGGGTGGGCGAGGGTGAAGTGCTTGGCATTCTTGGAAAAATGGTCAAGCAGCGGCGCGAGAGTGCGCGCACCTATGAAGAAGGCGGACGGCTGGACCTGGCCGAGCGGGAAGAGGCCGAGATCGTGGTGATCGAGGAGTTTCTGCCGCGCAAGCTGGACGAGGATGCGGCGGCGCAGGCGGTTGAAGCCGCCATCACCGAAGCGGGTGCCGAGAGCGTGCGGGACATGGGCAAGGTCATGGGCATCCTGAAGTCGAAATACACCGGTCAGATGGACTTTGGCGCGGTGGGACCGATGGTCAAGGACCGTCTGTGCGGCGGCCAGCGGGCCTGATTTTTACCAACTGTTAAACAAGACCGTGCGGTGGGGCAGGATAGGTTAATCCCGGGCGTTTTCGCGCGGTTTTGTCGCGTCTGGGGCCCTGTGCGCCTTGGGTTTTGATGAAAATGCCCCCTGTTTTGTACAAAACGGCGGGGGGTCATCGCTGCCTTTTCGGGCCAATCGCCGCGTTTTGATGAAAACGGGGGGTGTTTTGTACAAAACGGCCCTCGCCGGGGCCGTTTGGGGCGTGCGGTCTGTTAACGGTGGTTAAGGCGCCCGCGCTGCGATGATCTGGACCTGTCGCTGGAACCAATAGGCATCGCGACCCTTTGGGTCGCGTTCGCCTGCGGGTTCAGCGGTGCAGCGCGCGTTGCAGGTCGTCGTAGAGGGACAGGCGCTCTTCTTCGCTGAGGAAGGCGCCGATCTCGACCTCGCGGCCCTGACCCTTGAGGGTGATGTAGTGCGGCACGGGGCCGCCATCGTCGTATTTCTGCACCCGGGTCCAGTAGCGGTTGCTGTCCCATTCCTGCACCGCGCCACGCGCGTCGGTGCGGGTGAGAAAGGCGGCGTCGGGGGCGAGGCGCAGCACCTCGTGGATCTGGCGGCTGCGCCGGTTCTGGCGCAGCGCGTAGTAGAGCGCCCACACAGCCCCCAGCACAAAGGGCAGGAGGCCCCACAGGATCGGGCTGCCGATGACGGTGACCGTGGGGATCATGATCATGGTGAAGGAAAACAGCACGGTGGCCGCCAGCCCCTGCGGTGGCAGGGCATTGTGCGGCCACAGGTGCATTTCCTGCGTCGTAGCATCCGGTTCTGTGGTCCAGCGGTAGGGCATGGGTCCAAGTATAGATCAGCGGGCGGTCCGGGCCACGCAAAAGGCCGTGAAACTGCCGGTGTGGGGATAAAAAACGGGCCCCGGTTTGATGCCGGGGCCCGCCTGTTTCGTCTGGCTGTCAGCGTGCCCTAGTGGGCATGCTGCTTGTCCCAGTCTTCCTGCTTGGGCAGGATTTCGAACGTGTGTTCCGGCGGCGGGCTGGGCAGGGTCCATTCCAGCGTGTCGGCATATTCGTTCCACGGGTTCTCGACCGTCGATTTCGCACCGCGCAGCAGCGCATAGGCGATGACGCCGAAGAAGAACAGGAACGACGCGAAGGAGATGAACGCACCGATCGAGGACCACCAGTTCCAGAGCGCATAGGCTTCGGGGTAGTCGATGTAGCGGCGCGGCATGCCCTGGCGGCCCAGGAAGTGCTGCGGGAAGAAGGTGAGGTTGGCACCGATGAACATGGTCCAGAAGTGCACCTTGCCCATCCATTCGGGGATCATGCGGCCCGTCATCTTGGGGAAGTAAAAGTAGATCCCCGCGAAGATGCAGAACACCGCGCCCAGCGACATCACGTAGTGGAAGTGGGCCACCACGTAGTAGGTGTCGTGGTAGTAGCGGTCCACGGCGGCTTGAGACAGGACGATGCCGGTCACGCCACCCACGGTGAACAGGAACAGGAAGCCGAAGGCCCAGAGCATGGGTGTTTTCAGCTCGACCGAGCCGCCCCACATGGTGGCGATCCACGAGAAGATTTTCACGCCCGTGGGCACCGCGATGACCATCGTGGCCAGCATGAAGTAGGCCTGCTGGTTCAGCGACATGCCGACCGTGTACATGTGGTGTGCCCACACGACAAAGCCCAGTGCACCGATCGCGATGATCGCCCAGACCATCGGCAGGTAGCCGAAGACAGGCTTGCGCGAGAAGGTGGCGATCACGTGGCTGATGATGCCGAAGCCGGGCAGGATGATGATGTAGACCTCGGGGTGGCCGAAGAACCACAGGATGTGCTGGTAGAGCACCGGGTCACCGCCGCCTGCGGGGTCAAAGAAGGTGAAGCCGAAGTTGCGGTCCATAAGCAGCATGGTGATCGCGCCCGCCAGGACCGGCAGGGACAGCAGGATCAGCCACGATGTGACGAAGATCGACCAAGAGAACAGCGGCACCTTAAAGAGCGTCATGCCCGGGGCGCGCATGTTCAGGAAGGTGGTGATCATGTTGATCGCACCGAGGATCGAGGACGCGCCCGAGACGTGCACGGCGAAGATCGCGAGGTCCATGGACATGCCACCTTCGGAGGTGGAGAGCGGCGGATAGAGCACCCAGCCCACACCCGAGCCAAGCTGGCCGTTGCCGCCCGGTGCCAGCACCGAACAGATCGCCAGCGTGGTGCCCGCGACATAGAGCCAGAAAGACAGGTTGTTCATGCGCGGGAACGCCATATCAGGCGCACCGATCTGCAGCGGCATGAAGTAGTTGCCGAAGCCGCCGAAGAGCGCGGGGATCACCACGAAGAACATCATCAGGATGCCGTGGCCGGTGATCAGGACGTTCCAGAGGTGGCCGTTGGGGGTGCAATAGGCATCGGATGCCATGAGGCGCGCGCCTTCGGCGCACATGTACTGCACACCGGGATCCATCAGTTCGAGGCGCATGTAGACGGTGAAGGCCACCGAGACAAAGCCGACGAAGGCCGATGTGATCAGGTACAGGATCCCGATATCTTTGTGATTGGTTGACATGAACCAGCGGGTGAAAAAGCCACGCTGATCCTCATGCTCGTGCCCGTGAATGGCGGCGTCTGCCATGCTGCGGTGCCTCCTGGCTAGTGGTCTGTAAAAGCGCGCGCGCACGACGCGAGCCAGCTCTGCTCCGTCATAAAGCGAACCCGTTACCGCTTCAATCACAGAAGCGCCGAAAGTGCGGGTGATTTTGTCGCGGTTGCGCCGGCCCGGCGCGGCGCTGCGGCGCGGGGGATGTGCGTGGTTTTTCTGGGATTTGCGGTGGTTTTTCAGTGCTTTTGAGGCACTTTGCCGGCATCAGCGCGGCATGTCGCAGGTGCCGCTGCGTCAGCGGTCGCACGCCGCCTTGCCCCCGGTGTGCTGCGCCTGCGGGCGGGCGCTCACGTGTCGAGCACATCGCCACTGTCAAGCACGTCCTGGGCGAGGGGGCGGGGGACTGCGAAATTCAGCATTTTGGCGAGGTGGGTCGTCGCCTTGTCGTCGACATCGGCCCAGTAGTGGCCATGGCGGTAGGGCGTGAACGCGGCGTGCGCGTCCCAGGCGTGGGCGGGCTGGCCCTTGAGGCCCACCGCCTCGCGCGTGGTCCACAGATGTCCGGCGCGAAACACCGCACCGAGTGCTTCGTCATTTTCCGAGTGCAGCACGTCGATGCTGGCAACGGCCCGGGCAATGTCGGCATAGGGCGTGCGGTTGTCGGCGGTGCCGTAGTCTTCGACCGGAAGGGCTGCGGCCATCAGGAGCACGCGAAACTGGGGCCCGGCATCGGGGCGCTGGTCGAGAATGCGGGCCAGCGCCTCCATCACCACGCGGCTGCCCAGCGAATGGGCCACGAGCACGTAGTCGCGCGGGCGCGACCGGGGCAGGGCCATGTCGAGCAGGAGGCCGTCCCCCAGCATCCGACCGGCATCGCGCGCGACCGTGTCCTTGGCCAGAAAGAACTGGGTGCCGTCCAGCAGGCGCGACCGCGATGGCCACGAGAACGTGCGTGCGCAATCGGCCAGCCTGACATCAATTTTGGCGAGCTTGCGTTTGAAATTGTTGTAGTTTTTCGAGGCCAGATGTTCATCAGTGCGAAAGCCGTGGATCAGCACGATGGTCAGCGGATCGGGGTGGTGGGTCCAGACCGTGTAGGACCACATCTCGCGCGCGAGGGCATCGTGATCAAAAGGCGATTTGACCGAAAGGTCGGCGTCATCCTCTTCGAACTGGTCCAGCGTGCTCATCGCAGCAGGAGCCTGCGTTCCATCTGGTCGACGAGGATGGGGGCCACAAGGGCGGCGCAAAAGCTGATCGCGAGCAGCAGGAAGATCGAGTTGTCGAGATAGGATGTGACGTAGACCGGGGTGTCGCCCGGCGGGCAGGGGTTCACGGCAGTGGTGGGGACCGGCACGCCGATCGGGCCGGCGATGGGCGGCGCATCGCCCTCAAGGCTGGCGCCAGCGCAAAAGGCCACTTCGCGGGCGATGCCTGCGCCTGGGTCGAACTTGTTCGGGGTGATGTAGATCAGCGCGCCGATCAGCAGCGCCATGAGCAGCGAGAGCAGGTAGTTGCGGCGGAACCAGACATGGCCGAGGCGCTGTTGCAGGGTGGTGCTGTCTTCCTGGACTTGCACGGCCTGCCGTTCGCCGGTGGTCATGGTGGCAATCTCTTCTTCGAGCTGTTCGATGCGGGTCGCGTCGCCCTTGCTGGGTTCGGCTTCGGCGTTGAGCCGGGCAATCTCGTCGCGGGCGTCGCGGATCTCTTGGGCGGTCTTGTCCAGCTGGGCGCGGGCAT